>JAJXZK010000166.1 GCA_021780095.1 Acidobacteriota bacterium
AAACGACATGGAGTATTGGAAGCCGGAGCAGCCGCCGCCCACCACGCCCAGTCGCAATCCCGCAGGAACTGGATCCTGGGTCGCCATAATCTCGCGAACCTTCTTGATCGCTTCCGGAGTCAAGCTGACCGGCGGTGCCTTGACGGCTTCAGTGGTTGGAGTTTGTGTGATCGTTGCCATTGTGGATAGCCCTCGCGTTTCTTCTATCTCTTATGATACGGCGGATTGCACCGCAAAACAATCGGAAACTCCGCCTGGCGGCCGGATATCAACCGCTCATGTCACCTATATGTTGATGCCCAACAGATCTGTTCGATGCACAGAATCTGGCAATAATATACTTGACAGACCTCAGGAATTATTCAAAGAGTTGGTTGGTAGTAAGCTGATTATGGCAGTGTTTTTAGTAGGAGGGCAAAATGGTTCCCGAAAATCCTGAGGAAGCTCTCTTGAAGCCGCCCAAACCACCGACCGCCCCGACGCGCAAAATCCCAGAGACACAGGATCAGGTGAGCGCCGACTCGAACAAAGTGTGGGCGGGAGTGACGAAAACCTTCCAGGAAAACCCGGACTACGAAGTTCCGTACTAGACGCCGCTTATGCTATTAGATCGGGGATGTCTTTTGTGAATAGGGAGTGGACTCGACATTCCGCATATGGCACTCTGGCCCCATCTGGTCAATAGCAGCGATAGAGAGCGGGCCGCCAGCGTCACGAAGTGCCACCAAGCAGCCCTCCGAGAACCCCATAATCCCGGCGTGGCCCCACAGGTGCAGGAGCGGTTTGCGGATTGGTCTCTTTCCGAGATTAGCGCACGCCTTGTAGGTTTCGCGTGCAGCGAGATCAGCGGCTTGCAAAGCATACATCGATTTGTCTCCGAATGCTATTCCGGCAAGCCGATTGCGTTCAGAGGGGTTTCGAAACTTGAAGTCGCGCACTGCGTTGTAGCTGCGAAGAGCTTGGGCATCGGTCGAACCGCCTTCGAACCACACTTTTACGCGCTCCTTCCTTGCACGTGCAATCTTTACCATGCTGAACAATAGGTGACGCGCGGCGAGCTCATAAGGATCGGTATCTGCGGCGGCTGGGAAAATCTTCTGAAAGAGCGGAATAGGAACTGCTGTGCCGATCACACCGGCTTCCATTCCAGTACGGTTCAGCACGCCTACCAATCGCGCCATCAAGGAATCGCAATCGCTTTTCTTCCACGTTTTGAACTGGCCGTGCTGGCATTCACACTCTGTAGATCTAAACGGTTTTTTGAGGTCCTTGACCTCTTGACGCCAGAACTCCTCGGTGAACGTCAAGGTTAAATCTTCCCCTAATATGCCACCGCACACCGCAAACTGTTGACTTTTTTCGTCACCGCTGTCGTCTAAGTAGACATGAATCATCGCGTGAATAAACCTTTCACCCGCGTTGCGGAACCCTCGCTCGGTTCTCAGGAAATCCAATGTTTGACTTGGACACAGCAAAGGTATACCCTCGTTTCCGAGGGGTAGCTGTGCCGAGTCAACCGACTGCTTCCGCCAAGAATCCGACGGGTGATTTCGACAAATTCAGAGATTTTATGCGTCGGCTTGTAGCCGTTCCGCATTCTGAAATCAAAGAGCAATTGGAAACTGAAAAGAAGAGGAAACGAACGTCTAAAGTTTCTTCCTCTTCCCGCGTCTCCCGCCCCAAACCTTAGGCTTGCGTCCCTCCCACCTTGCCAGTTACCTCTGCAAAGGTCAACCGCTTTCCTATGATCTGCGACATTGCTAGAGAGAACCTAACCGCGTCTGGCACCTTGTTTCCGAACTCATCCTTGCGGTTGTTATATCGGAAAACCTGCTCATCAACATACCGCGATAGGTGGAACGGCTCGACGGCAACATACGTTCCGTTCAGGCCGCGCTTGAGGCAACTCCAGAAGTTCTCGACCCCGTTGGTATGAACGCGACCATCAACGTACTTCTCTAGATGGCTAACATAAGCGTGAGTGTATTCCTTCGGGATCGGGCGATATGCCTTGGCTTCATCGGTATAAATCTTGGAACCGTGCTCGACGTGATTCAGAATCTCGGTCTGCAGTACTTGACGGGTGACGGCAGGGATGATGGACGCCCGAATCTTACGCTGATTCCGGTCCAGAATTCCCATCACAGCGCTCTTGCCGATCAGCCGAACATCGCCCTGGGTATCAGCAGCATTGCGGAGAACTTGAAATTGTTTCCGCTTGCGTTCGTGCATGTTCTTTGATTTTCCGCCTACAAAAGTTTCGTCCGCTTCGATCTCGCTCCCATCACCGCCTAATTTCATGAAGGTCGTACTCTTAACGGCCAAACGGATGCGATGCAGCATGAACCATGCGCTTTTTTGGGTAACGCCAAGAGCGCGATGCAGTTCATAACTGCTGATTCCGTTCCGGCAATTCACGAGCAGCCACACAGCGGGAAGCCATTTGTCCAGACCGATTGGAGAATCTTCAAAGATGGTGCCGACCTTGAGTGAGAACTTCTGGCGGGGATGCTTACCATAGCAGCGATATACCTTGGCATTCTCAAGGTAGGTAACTTTCTCGGAGTCACAATAGGGGCACCGCACAATTTCATCCTGCCAGCGAATGGCAATCATGAACTTGCGGCAATTCTCGGGATCAGAGAAAAACTGAATCGCTTGCTGTAAAGTCTTTGGCGCTTTCATGATCCATGAATACCAAGATTAATGTAGTCAGTCAAGTATATTATTGCACAGAATCTTCTACCCATACCCCCAATTTTGGGAGTACGATACAGGCGAAAGTGGTGTCGATGCACGGACGGCACGTAATTTACGCCGACACCAGAACACTAGAATCGACTACAACCGATCGCGAGGTCATCTTATGAGCTACGTATTGGTTATTTGGACCGTTTGGGGAGCACTAGGACTCGTCCTTCTGGGTCTCATTTTGTATCGCGCTACCATCACACGTGCGGAAGAAGATCAGCTCTTCCTGGAAGATGCTCCGACGATGCAGCATCAGGAGCAGGAACTCATCATGAAGCGGGTCAAGCCGGTAGAAACCATGATCCGAATTTTCGGAGGCGCGGAAGGCGTAGTCACGCTGGGAATCCTGGCCTTCTATTTGATGGATGCTCTGCGCCAGTTTTAGCGCGATTGTTGCACCGTGAAAGCGCCCCAATCCAACCGCTCGAAACCTTCGTCAGGCACAAGCGGACAGGCTTTCCCGGTGCTAAATCCAGGGCGCGATTTTCATTTGCTTTTCGCCCTTGCACAGCACGCCCATCGCCCCCTTCGGCGAACCATACGACAGAACTTTCCAGACAGGATGACACAGCACGCAATGGCTTGGATTGAACGTTTCACGTGCGACGTCTGCGGCAAACAGCAGGCAAGTGTGGAAGAGAAGTGGTGGATCGCCACCAACGAGTGCGCGCCTGCACTCGACTCCAGCAGCGGCCGGCCCACGTTGAAGTTGAACCCCTGGGACAACGCTCTGGCCCACAGCGCGGAAAGCAAGCACCTGTGCGGCGGCGGCTGCGCCCATACCTACCTCGACCGATGGATGGCAGGCTTTCGCGCCGGCACGGAAACCTGCGTTGACGTCACGACCATTTCCTAGCTCCCATGTTGCCGCCGCCGTGATTCGCCGCCCGCCCGTACATTACGATACAGGCAGACGCAATGCCGTGCCCGCCTCGATGGCGAGCACGCGAGAGGACAATTAGCTTGCCATACGACGATCTAAGAGACTGGATTAAGGCCCTCGATAAAGCAAAAGAAATAAAACATATCCAGCAGGAAGTTGATCCAATACTTGAGATTGCGGAGATCGCCGATCGCGTCTCCAAACTCGGCCCTCCCACCCATCCCGCCGGCGGTCCCGCGCTGCTGTTTGAAAACATCAAAGGCTATCCCGGCGCCAAAGTTCTCATGAATCAGTTCGGCAGCGACCGCCGCATGAAGCTCGCCCTCGGTGTCGATTCCCTGAATGATGTCGCCGACCGCATCCGAGAGCTGATGAATCTCCGCTCGCCGGAAGGCTTCCTCGACAAAGTTCGCATGCTTCCCATGCTCGCCGAGATGGGAAAATTCTTCCCCAAGGTTGTTGCCGCGAAAGACGCACCTTGCAAAGAAGTGATCCTGCGAGAAAACTTCAGCGTCCTCGATTTTCCCATCCTGCAGTGCTGGCCACAGGATGGCGGCCGCTTCATCACCCTGCCTTGCGTCATCACCCGCGATCCGCGTAAAGTGGACGCCGCGGGTAATCCGGCAGGGAAGCGCAACGTCGGCATGTACCGCATGCAGGTCTACGACGGCCAGACCACCGGCATGCACTGGCAGCGCCAGAAAGTTGCCGCCGAACATTATCGTGAACGCCTCCGCCAATCCGCCGAAGCCAACTCCGGCGCCGCAGTGAATTCCGCCGCCGCTGCCTCCGCCCGCGTCGCCGTGATGGCCGAAACTGCCGGCGGCGCCACCCTCCCGCCCAACACAACCGTCCGCACCGGCGTCGATCCACAATCACCCGATCGCCTCCAGGTCGCCGTCGCCATCGGCACCGATCCCGCCACCACATTCTCCGCCATCGTGCCCGCGCCGCCCGAAGTCGAAGAGTTCATCATCGCCGGCTTTCTCCGTCAAAAACCCGTCGAGCTGGTCCAGTGCGAGACCGTCGATCTGCAGGTCCCCGCCGCCTCTGAAATCGTCCTCGAAGGCTACGTCCGCCTCGACGAGCTCCGCTCCGAAGGCCCCTTCGGCGATCACACCGGCTTCTACACGCTGCCCGACGACTATCCCGTCTTCCACATCACCTGCATCACCCATCGCCGCGATCCCATCTACGCCGCCACCCTCGTCGGCAAGCCGCCCATGGAAGATGCCTGGATGGGCAAAGCCGTCGAGCGCATTTTTCTGCCGCTCATGCAGCTCACCATTCCAGAAATTGTCGAAATCAATCTGCCCGTCGAGGCCGTCTTTCACAACCTCATGATCGTCGCCATCCGCAAAAGCTATCCCGGCCAGGCGCGCAAAGTCATGAACGCCATCTGGTCGCTCGGCCAGGCCATGTTCACCAAGTGCGTCATTGTTGTCGATGAAGATTGCGATGTGCAGGACATGCGCGAAGTCGTCCTGCGCGTCACCAACAACATCGATCCCGAGCGCGACATTCAATTCACCCTCGGCCCCATCGACTCGCTCGATCACGCCTCGCGCCTGCCCAACTACGGCAGCAAGATGGGCATCGACGCCACCCGAAAATGGGCCGCCGAAGGCTTCACAAGACCCTGGCCAGAAATGCTCCGCATGGACCAAGCCACCAAATCCAAAGTAGACACCCTCTGGTCCAAGCTCGGGCTGTAATTCGGAAGTCAATGCTTTCCCAGGCGCGGACTCGATGATTACCCATTAGCAAGCAACCAGTCACTGAGCATAATCAGCCGAAGTTTCTGAGGGATAAGTGTATTCTAGCCGTGCACAACCGACCCAATCGATGCTGCTTGAACAAATACCGCCGTTTTTGAGGTGGGCGGGTGGCAAACGACAGCTACTACCTCGCCTCATTGAGCTCCTTCCACGTGATATCTCCGGTGGAACTTATCGGGAACCATTTCTCGGCGCTGCGAGTCTGTTTTTTGCTCTCCAGCCCCGGAAAGCCGTCCTGTCAGATGCGAACGACTACTTAATCTCATGCTATGCGCACGTGCGCGACAATTGGTCAGCGGTCAACCGTGCTCTCAGGTTTCACGCCCGGCGAACGAATCAGGAGCACTATTACAAGACACGTGACCAATACAACCAGTCCCGATACTCTGCGTCGCAAGCAGCCCGGTTTATTTACCTCAATAAGACCTGCTTCAACGGCATATTCAGGGTAAACATGCGGGGAAAATTCAACGTTCCGTACGGGTGGAAAGAGCCGCCCGCCCTCCCCACAGCCGAGATTCTGGAAAAGGCGAGCAAAGCATTGAGACATGCGGTTCTATTGACCAGCAAATTCGAGGAATCTCTTGAAGACGCGACAGGAAATGATTTTGTATACTTAGACCCGCCATATCCTCCACTGAACGGCACGGCATATTTCACCCATTACACCATGGATCGGTTTACACAGTCCGACCAAGAAAAACTGGCGATCATGGTACTGCACCTTGACCAAATCGGCTGCCGGTTTCTCATGACGAGTGCCGACATACCTCTGATTAGGAAGCTCTATAAGAGTTTCCATATTAGATCTCTACCAGTCACAAGATTCATAACCTGCAAGGCGGTCCGACACACAGTAAGTGAACTCGTGATCACGAATTACTAGAGAGTTGCGTAAATGACAACAGCTCCGGTGAACCCGGTCAACTTATGGTCAGCTATCAGAACCTGCAGCGGGCAGCATTGGAGTAGTTCGGGCAAGTGGCTCGCTTACACGGTTGGATGCGGTTTCCTGCCCGTGATCATAGGCCTTCTGCTCGTGGCTGGCCTCTCCACCAAGCCAGTGAACTGGTATGACTTCGTAGTACATGGCGAATTGGTAATCTACAGCGCGGCCCTCATTGCGGCGTCCACGAGACTTATTTCCAAGGATACTGACACCTTTCCATTCGTCCACAGGGAAATGTTCACTCTAACCGCGATCCTTGCCCTAGTCATTTGCGTTGCGCTCTATTCTTGCATCAAAACCGCGATGCTGCTCAGTCTGCAGGCCATTGTTAATAACTCCTTTATTGCGAAATTTTCGGTGACACTGCTGATCGTCAGCCTGGTGTTCTCCTTTCTGGTGTTCCTGCTCGACCAGCAGCGAATTAATCCCAACATATCCGGAATTATGAAGCGTCAACTTAAAGAGCTTGATAGCGCATTTGACAGGCTGGACTCCCAATGAGCGCTTCCGACTGGATTCAAATACCATGCATCGAGGTTCAGCAACCGATTGGCAAGTTCTACGTTGGAGCGATCGATAGCCGAGATTTGGTTAATATCTCATTCGCTGATCGAAGAAGAATAGAAAAGGATGAGCGGGATATTGAAATAATTTCTGGCATTCAGCGCCCACTTGGGACAAAGCGAGTCGCCGAGCTTCGAAAGTACGTTACGACTATCGACGCATCTTTCCCGACCGCAATCATACTTGCCATGGACTCCGCAGACGCAGTTTACGACGCAGATTCTCGCATGATGACGATCAGGAATGGTCTCAACGTAGCGAATATCATAGACGGTCAGCACCGAATTGAAGGTCTCGTCGGGTACAACGGACCAACGTTTCAACTGAACGTCACAGTTTTTGTTGAGATGGATATGGAAGATCAGGCGCTTCTGTTCGCGACCATAAATCTCAAGCAGACTCCCGTAGGTAAGTCGCTTGCCTACGATTTGTACGAATTTGCGGAGACACGGAGCCCACAAAAAAGCTGTCACAACATCGCTCGCCTGCTGAACTCAAGGGACGATAGCCCCTTTTATAACCGCATCATGATCCTGGGTACAGCGACCGGCAAACCTAGCGAGACTTTAACGCAGGCTGCATTCATCGATCCTCTGATGAAATATATAACTCAGAACTCGATTACAGCAATGGAAGATCGGGACGTTCTCAAAAGAAGCAAGCCGCTGCCAGAGATTCCTCCTGAGGTTATTCGTGCAAAAAAATTGATATTTCGAAACTTGTTCGTTCAAGGCAGGGACGCCGAGATAGCACGCACAGTATGGAATTACTTCACAGCGGTTGCGCAACGCTGGCCTGAGGCGTGGGAACTGAAGCGCCCCGGAATCATCCTAAACCGCACCACGGGCTATCGTGCCCTGATGAGATTCCTGCCGCTCGCTTACCTGAGCTTAGGGCGAGACATTGTTCTGCCCACTGCCGAGTTCAAAGCCATATTCGACAGGGTCAAGCTCAATGACGATGATTTCACACCCGAACGCTTCAAGCCGGGTACCAGCGGCCAGTCAGAGCTATACCAGAAACTCCAGGCCGATACGAAGCTCACCGAGTCGTCGATATGGAAGGGCGTGAGCGAAACAACCGCCAACATTTGACAACGCTTGCCCGGTGTCCCATTCAAGCCCTCTTCTGGCTTGAGTGGGGGAGAGAGTAAGCTGCATCCATGCCCTCCAGGCTGAAAAGGTTTCACGCGTCCGGCCAGACCCACTTTCTCACCTTCTCCTGTTATCAACGCCGGCCATTCCTGAATCCAGACGAATCGAAGCAAATCTTTGAAGCCGCGCTGGAGCGCGTTCGCCTACGCTTTCATCTTTGCGTGTACGGTTACGTGGTGATGCCCGAGCACGTTCATCTACTGCTCAGCGAACCCGACGGTACTGAAAATCCTGACGGCGCCCATTCAAGCCTGCTTTTGGCTTGAGTGGCGTAGAAAGTCAGCCGGCCGTCTCCGTGCCAGCCCACCCCGGGGCATCGCTGAACAAGTCGGCGTGAATTGGCCGATAGGTCACTTAGGGACAAGCCCGGCTTGCTGTAGCGTAGCGTAGACGGCTGGAAATAGCTTCGACGTGATCTGGTTTTCTGCATTCGTCGTTTGGCTATTGGTGAAGATGGTGATGATCACGCCGGAATTCTGGTAGTACATATAGGTCGCACGGTATCCGATGGTGGAACCTTGATAGGCCCAGGCCCGGGGAAAATTGGGCAGCAGGATTTGAAAAATCCCCAGTCCAAATGCGCTGGGATCGCTGGCTGTCGTCTGCGCAATCGGCTGGCCGGTGGCCGTCGACACAATGCTCTCTAATTCTTTCATCTGCGAGGGCGGTAAGATGTGTCCCGCGAACAATGCTCGCATAAAGTCTGTAAGATCCGCAGTGTCTCCTACAATGCCGCCCGCTCCCTGCGCCCACCCCAGGCTGAACCCGCTCGTGTCCTTGCCGTAGAGCT
>JAJXZK010000399.1 GCA_021780095.1 Acidobacteriota bacterium
CCAATTGTCGTCGATGCGAACTCGCCGTTGACGGCCCACGAATGCAAAGTCATCGCCCAGTTCAAGCAGAAAATCGGTGAGGTGCTGGATGAGCGCGTCCTCCAAGTCCGATTCTGAGTATTCGTCCTTGAGGTCGAGGAATTCGAGAACGAACGGGTCTTTGATGGCTTCTTCCGGCGTGATTGTGTCACGGGGTCCGGCGGTCTCAGCCTTCTGGAGCATGGCAGCTTTGTTCCGCGAGAGCGCGATGCGTTCGTAGAACTGGCTGCCGATCTGCCGGTCAAGCTGGCGAACAGACCAGCCCGAACGGAGGGCTTCGGTTTCGTAGAAGTTCCGTGCTTCCTGATTCTTGACGGAAAGTAGCCGGACGTATGCGGACCAGGGCAATGCAAACCTGGTTGCGAGGACCAAGATTGTTGAGGAGTTGCCACCCAACGGATTGATACTATTGGATGTTGCAGAAAGCTGGTCTTGCTTATATATAAGGATGCAAATCGTATCTTATCCGTAGAGCGTCTGACACGTTCGGATGAGGCTTGGTTCTGCGAAACACTTTTTGCCCTTTGCGATTTAGTCAGATCGCTGCTCACCCAAGCGAACGAGTCGGAGAGCCCGATGTCGGGCCGCAAAGCAAGCTCAACTGTACTTGCCTGCAGGGTGTCCATGGTCGGCTCAGCACCCTCACGCCGGTGAACGAGCCCATCACTCCGGTCGACGAGTTCATCATGCCGGTAAACGTAGGGCTTGGTGACCCAAAGAACTGCAGCTTTCGCCCCGGTTAGATCGTCACCGCTCGTCGTTGCCAGTCTCGCTTGCGGGCAACACTCCATGATTCTCGTAGGAGCCGCATCAGTATCTTCGCTTACGTTAAATCGAGTCGTAAGTTGGTTCCCGCCGGGTCACCCCCAGGCTCATTGAGCGGTACGGCCTTAAATCTACAGCGGAACCACCAAGGGCTATCTCACAACACGGTCGAGGCATGTAGTACCCGTAATCCATGTCCCGATAGATTCGCCGCGCACGTGAGAGCTGGCCCGTGATACTGGTTTGGAAGCACTGACTGGTGCTGGCCGGGCGCTGGCGTGCCCAGTCCCAATGACGTACGCGCCGGCTTCACGCACGAGCAGGCTCACCATCGAACCGACTGGGCCGCCCGCATTGTGCACGAGGACGCTCTGCTACGCCTGAAAGCAAACTTGGTCGAACAGCCCTACCACGTGGTCAGGCCCCACAATACGAGGGCCACCCCCACCGTGAAGTCAACGTTGCCCGGCAGCGGAGTGAGGTCGCGTGCGTCGACGGCCACATACTCGCCAGCGTGCCGTCGCGATACCAGTCCACGAGGCTAAACACCCGCTGGCCAATCGACAGCCCCGTCGCGACATAGCCGAGAGCGGTGGCGGGGCTCGAAGTCGACCAACCAGCCCCACCAGCCATTGAAGATATGTGACCGATCCGCCGATAACTAGAGCATCGGTGCGCTCATGACGTTTCTGGGCAAGGAAATCTCAGGAGGAAGGCGTGGGGGAAGGCAAAGTCGGGATCAGTTGGTGCACTGAGGTTCTAAATAGTCTTTACGGCTGCCGCGAGTGCTCAAAGGGCTGCGATGGGTGTTACGCCCGGTTGCGCATCTTTAGGTTCTCGAAATCCAAGATACATAATCAAGATGGCCGGTACAGCGACCTTGTCGAAACCTATACGAAGCGCGTGGTAACGAATGGCATTGAGCAGGAAGTAGTAAAGAGACGCTTCACCGATCGAGTCTTATTCAACCCAGCCAAACTGTACGCGTGCTTCAAATTCCCGCCAAGATCGCTCGTGTTTGTAGACGAGTTTTCGGACCTGCTGCATCGCGCAGTCCCGATGGAAGTCATCCTCGAACATTTTCGCGTTTTCCGGTGTGCTCCGTGGACGCAGTTTCAGGTCCTCACAAAGCGCGCCGGCCGTCTCGCCGAACTGGACGCTGCAATCATGCGGGAGTTCGGCGAATGGCCTCCCAACGTATGGATGGGCGTATCGGTTTGCACACCTCAAAAGGGCGAACTGAAAAAGATTGTGTCATTGGGCAACACGCATGCCGAAATCAAGTGGATTTCATTCGAGCCCTGGGTGTCGGATCCGAAAATATCGCTCAAGGATGCATGCCCAAATCTCACCGGCATGCTGCGCGAGAGCGGCATTGCCTGGAACGTGATTGGCGGCGAGTCGGGCTCGAAGAAGGAAGCGCGGCTCATGACGCTCGACGATGCTCAGTACCTGTTCACGTCGAGTGAGGACGCGGGTTGCAAAGTACACTTCAAACAACTCGGCACAAGGCTGGCTGAAGAACGCGGAGTTTACGCGGTAGGTGAACATCGATCCAAAGGCGGGAATTTGCAGCAGATCCCTCTGAACCTCAGGAAGCGAGACTGGCCCGAACCTTCTTGGGAGGCTAGATACGACCAGCATTTCACGCGGCAATTTGATCAGAAGAAATTGATCAAATTCGGATAAGTCGGAGTCGGGCTGGGGCCGCTTGATCCCTCGGGTCAATTGGCTGGCTGGTTCAAGAAGGTCTCTACTATGTCCGAATCTCGACCTTTGATCAAGGCTTCGTTTGATGGCGCGTGTCAGCCGATTAACCCAGGTGGCCACATGGGCCTCGGCTGGGTAATTGGCAAGAAGGACTATCACGAGTACGTCAAGGCGCGAAAAAGTAATTCAAACAATGTCGCCGAGTACATGGCGCTGATCCGCCTGCTAGAGACAGTCGCGGCGTTTCCCAAACCCGGTGACTTGAGGATCACAGGCGACTCACAATTGGTAATTCTCCAGATTCTCGGCGAATGGAGCGTGGGTGCGAAACACATCATCCCCCTGCACGCCAAGGCGGCCGGGCTGATTGAAAAGCTCACCGGGGCCGGATGGGCGGTCTCGTTGCGCTGGGTGAATCGCAGCGAAAATTCCCGTGCCGATGCGGCGAGTTCTTCGGCTCTCGTCGAGAATGGCGTCGAAATCGCCCAGCATCATCCCGCTCCCGGCTACACGTCGCGCTTTCGCGAAATGGCGGAAGCGCTGCGGATTTCTTCGATTCAATTCGGGAAAATTATTGATGCGCTCGGCTTTAGAGGTGCCGACAAAATGCCCACCTCGAAGGCGCTCGACGATGGGTATGCGCAAAAGCGGTTTGATGGGTTTGGGATTGCCGTTGACTGGCAGGAGGAAAAGACTCGTGCTGCCGTGACTTCCTTTCTCGCCGATAGGTCCAACACCGCGGCGATCCCCCTAAAACCCACAAAACCCAAATCTGAGCCGGTCGTGGCCCAGAGCCTCTGCGGTCACGAGACCACCGTTGGGCGCCGACCCTCCAGGAAGGTCCTCGCAGAGGTGGCACAATCCCTCTGCGAGGATTGTCGTGCCGGTGACAAGGTCCGGTTCGCCGCGGAGCGTACCCAGGTGCTGGGTCTCTGTGCAACGGGAGACACGCTGGCCGATGCCGTTGAAACCGTGGTCGCGGACTGGAGAATCCGCCCCGGCGTGTTCCTCGCATGCTGGGGCAAGTGGTCTCACGACCAACGTGAAAAAGCACTGGACCGGTACCGAGGGGCATGCGAAAAGCCAGGACTCCATCCAGACTTTCTAGCCTTTCGTGCGTCACTCGATCAGCTAAAGAAGACTGAATTGGACCGTCTGATCAGGGCTGCGCGGCATAACTGAAGATGCCGTGCGCCGGATCCTTCGGCGCGCTTTCCGCCCAACTGTGAAGCGGAAAGCCAGGTATCGCGCAAACCGTGGGGTTCGAGTTTGCTGATGCCGGATCAGTAACGCGTATGGGCTGCGCTGCGATGTTCACGTTGTACGTGCGCTATAGATCAATACAATTGCGTTCGACTCCTCTTGATAACAGATTTTATCGATAGCAAAGCCAGACGCGCGTGTCAGTAAATTTCAAGGGGATATCATCGTGACTTCGTCGGACCGTTCGAGAATCGCTGTTAGTAGATGACCGTTGAGGGCCACGATGGGTTTGCAAGCGTACTTTAGATGGTATGGTGCTGTTACGGAGGCATTCGTGGGCAAAGAAAAGGAAGATACTTCCGAACACTATTTCCTTGATGACCTTTGCAAGAATCGGTTTTCCGAACTCTCGATGTGGACGTCTGTCCTGGATTGTCTCTCTGCGGCACGATACCTTGAAGGACGTCCTGAACCGGAGGACAGGTTCGACAGACAATTGATCGTGCCGTTCATTGATAACGATACCTTCGAAGCTGTCTGTCTCAAATGTCTTGCATGGCTAGTCCCGACGTTCCGCGTGCCCGAGTCCAAAATCCACATGGCGACCCTGATCGATCCGAAAGTTAAGAATTCGACGGTTCAAATTCTGCGTAATGTCAGGTTCAATCCCACAATTTCGCGGGGAGCCGCCGGGATGATAGAGCATCTGCACGGCAAGCGATTGCTTCTGGTTCAGGACGAGCCGCACATCATCGAGTTGGTTCAAAATCCGATCCGCTGCATGCTTGATTTGATAAACCGATTTTGGCCAATGGCATCGAATATCAGGGAAATGATTGTGAAGGCTCGGGAGCGAGATGGATCAACAGGGCCGCCTGTTTTTCACCAACCGTATACCGACGGCTCTCTGGCGGCGCTTATCGATGCGGTATTGTTTTATGTCCACGGCCTCGATCTCGGGCCACGATACAGCCAGACTTCACAGGGAGGAATCAACCGCGGCTTTCGATCTTTCGAGGTCGTGGGGCATCCTCCGGTTGACCCCCGGCTCTTTGAAACCGCGCAAGAGATGACCGAAAGGATGTTTGGAGAAATTGCCTAGCCAGCCCACTATTCCGCTTCCGCCACACTTTTCGAACCTTCGCGGCCAGGGCGATCGCATTTCGAGCGCTGCGGTGCCCGAGAAACTTACGATGGTGGACGGCACCGGTTTCTTCGTCGATGAGCAATACGGCCACTCGTGGTCATTCGTCCCGCCTGAAGGCTCGGCCGTCTATGGACTCACGTCCCGCTTCAAACCATCGCCCGTCGATCACCTCGCAAATGGGGAATTTTTGCGGGTTCCTTTCCGGAGGGTTCCTGTGCTTGAGGCGAATAGCTTTGAAGAACTCATGGCGTTTTCGTCCCGAATATATTCGATGGACAAGAGTATCAAGTTGATGTGGCGCGGGCAGACCAAAGCTCACCCGATCAAACGCTCCGAGCAGGAATCGCTGAGGCTGTTCGGCGAACCGTATGTAACGGAGCCTGCGTGTTCCAGTGATGTGGGCCAGTGATTCCGTTCGATGTGGGCCGGAGTCGGAGCGAAGCGACGCTGGTTGGTTTCTACCCTATCCAGGTGGCCCACATGAGTCAAGAAAAGGGTAAATAAATATCAGGTAGCGTCATTTCGTTTCTTGCCCTTCTGAGCGGCACGATTGTGGATTCCGTTTCATGTGGGCCGGCATTCCGTTGGATGTGGACCGGTGTTGGTCTGATGCGGGGCAGTCTCCGACTGCCCCACGGGTTTCGGCGTCAGGGCCTCGCTGGATTCGCCTTCTGCCATTGTTGTTCCATCCGCGTCACCTTCGTGCGAAGCGGTTCCCAGTAGCTTTCCGGTATCGCTGACTCGCGCACTTCCTCGACGATGTCGGAGAAGTATTGCAGGCTGGTGATCGGAGTTCGGACCTTGGCGTTGAGCATGGATACATATTTGCGCGCGCATCCCAGCACGATGGCCCGCGTGATCTGTTCCATGGATACGCCTCGTCGGTACAGATCGAGCGCCCGCTTTTCATCGGCAGCCGAGAAGCTGGCCTGGACACAGGCCGGGGCCAGGAAGAGGCTGCGCACTTTCTGAACGAACTCCGCCTCCGGCCCAGAGCGGCCAGGTGGTTGCTGTCGTTGATACGGCCAGAAGCGGTCGCAGATTTCCAGCATGAAGATGGAGCCTTCGTCCCTGGCCACGCAACAGACGGCATGTGCCTCCAGTTCATCCAGGTTCATGGCGACCGTTGATGGCGCTCTTGTCATCGCCCGCGCCAACTCATCAACCGTTGCATTGAGGCGTCCGGTATGGCGATTGGCCATCAAGCTGGCATAGACGTAGAGCTTGAAGGCGCCGTCGGAGAGGATCGTGATTGCCTGCGCAAATTCTTGGCCCGCGGCGAACCATCCGGTGGGCTGTTTGAGGATCAACCGGGGGGCGCTCATGAGCGGCCTCCGATCGACTCCGTCGCTGCTTCCTTCTTCTTCTTGCGTATCGACTCGCCGTCCATCTCGATGCGATAAGCATTGTGGACCAACCGATCGAGGATGCTGTCGGCGATGGTTGGATCGCCGATCTGCGCATGCCAACTCTCGACAGGCAGCTGACTGGTGAGCACAGTCGAACGCCGGCCATAGCGGTCATCGCAGACCTCCAGGAAGCTGCGCCGCTCGCCGTCGTTCAGCGGCGCCATGGCGAAGTCATCCACCAACAGCACATCGGTGCGAGCGATGCTCTCCAGCAACCGGCCCAGACTGCCGTCGGCCCGCGCCTCGGCCAGATCGCGGAAGAGCTTGGCCGCGGACCGGTATAGCACGCTGGAGCCGTCGCGGCAAGCCTTCTGTGCCAACGCCTGCGCCAGCCACGTCTTGCCGATTCCGGTTGGTCCAGTAAACAGGACATTGAGGTGTTGGGTCACCCATTGCGAGTTGGTCAGACCGCGCACGGTTGCCGCATCCATCTGCCGCGGATAGCGGTAGTTGATGTCTTCCACACAGGGTTCGGAGGAGAGCTTCGACTTCTTCAAGCGCCGCGTGAGTGCCTGGTTCTCACGCCACGTCCAGTGGTTGTCGACCAGCATCCCGAAGCGCTCTTCGAAGTTGAGGCCGCGAGCCTCCGGCTCCTCCAGTTGTTTTTGATACGCCTCCGCCATGCCCGTCAGGCGCAGCGCGTGGAGCTTGTCCAGAGTGGCTTGGTTTAGCATTGGCCAACCTCCCGGCGAGTCTGCTGGCCACCGTAATATCCAGGGCCGCGCAGGTTCTCATGCGTTACCGGAGAAGGCATTAACAACAGCTCCGGCAAGGGCTGACGGTCCAGACCGCTTTGCAACATCGACTTCACGCTCTGAAAGCGGTACAGCTTCAGACGCACAGCCCGCGTACAGGCGGCTTCCAACCGCTCAGCGCCATACTTGCGCTCCAGGCGAATCACCCCCAGCGCAGAACGATACCCCATCTCCGGGTGCGGCTTGCTGGTCATGATGCTCTCCACCAGCCGCGCCGTGAAGGGACCCACCTTGGCTGCCCATTCGATGATGCGCGTCGGCGTCCACTCCAGATATTGCTGGTGCGATTTCGGCCGATGCGCCGCATTCGTGCTGGCCACATACGCCTTGCTGCTGCGCATATGACTGGCCACGCGATTGCCTTGATGGAAGATCTCCACCGTCCCGCTCGTGCTGCGGACATCAACCTCCTTGCCGACAAGTTGATACGGCGTGCTGTAGTAATGCCCGCCCAACTCGATGTGATAATCCAGATTTACACGCGCCTTTTTCCACTCCGCATACACGAACGATTGCAGCGGCAACGGCTGCAACGCCGGGCGATCGATCACCTGATACAACTCGGCGCGCGAGCCGGCAAGCTTGCGAAAGGGCCGCTGATTCAGCTTCTGTACCAGTTCCAGGATGGCCTCGTTCAAGTCCGCCAGACTGAAGAACTGACGCTTGCGCAACGCCGCCAGCACCCAGCGCTGAACGATCTGAACCCCGACCTCCGCCTTGGCTTTATCGCGTGGACGATACGGCCGCGCAGGCAGGATGCCCACGCCATAATGGATCGCCAGATCGCCATACGTGCGATTCAGTTCAGGCTCGTAGTAACAGGGCTTCTTCACGCCCGACTTCAAGTTATCGGGGATGACAAGCTGGCTCGTCCCATCGAAGAATTCGAAGGCACGCACATGCGAGTGAGTCCAGTCCCACAGATTCTGCGTCCAGGTGGCCTCAGCATAGGTGTAGTTGCTGGCCCCCAGAACCGCGACGAACACCTGCGCCTGCCGAACCTCGCCAGTCTTGGGATCCGTCACCGGAACCGTCTGACCGGCATAATCCACGAACGTCTTTTCTCCGGCGCGGTGTTCGTGCCGCAGAACCACGTCCAGACGACGCTGCCATGCCCGGTAAAGCTCGCAGTACCAGCTATAGGCGTAGCCCAGCGGATTCGCCTGCTTGTACTCTTCCCACAAAAGCTGAAGGGTTACGTTCTTGCGGCTCTTCAGTTCCCTGTGAATCGCCGCGCAGTCCGGCAGGCAACGTTCTTCCGGCAACGCGACCGGCGGCGGAAATAAGCGCCGCTCCAGCGCCACGTCATCCAGGTCGGCCGGTAGAGGCCAACTCAGATCCGCTGTTTTCAGCCGCTCAAGATAACGCTGGACAGTGCTTTTGCTTACCTTGCAGATCGGGCCGATCTGCCGCGGGGCAAGGTGTGACTCGAAGTAGAGACGCAGGACTTCACGCAACTGACGCATGGGTAATCTCTTTTCTGGCAACATGTTCTCCTTTGATTTCAGGAAAACACCCGCCTCGGATTACCAACGACGCCTGCTCGACCCTGGCCCACTTCACCGTTACGTTCCATGTGGGCCGCGATTACGGTGCTTCTGGGCCGTCGTTCCATTCGATGTGGGCCAAGATTACGCCACGTGGGCCACGATTACGGTGAAACAAAAAATGCGGCCCACATCGCAACGGAATCCCGGCCCACATCACACCGGAATCAGTGGCCCACTTCGAATGGAATCACCGGCCCACATCGACCGGAATACGCACATATGGATAACGCGGTGGCCTGCGTGAAGAAGTGCATAGAGAACGGTAATCAACCGGTATTTGTTGATGGCG
>JAJXZK010000213.1 GCA_021780095.1 Acidobacteriota bacterium
CGTTGCGTTGACACATGGCACATTCCAACCGCGAACGTAAGCGAGTTTTCGGCGGTCACGCGCTCCCACACCTTCGATCGCGGCATTGGTTTACCCGGCCGTGTTTGGCAAGAAGTCAATGCGCTTTGGATTGAGGACCTAAACCGAGATCCCAATTTCCCTCGTTCTGCGATCGCTTCGAAAGAAGGGCTGCACAGTGCGTTTGGTTTTCCAATTCTGCTCGCCGATGAAGTGCTCGGGGTACTAGAGTTCTTCAGTCATCAAATTCGGCAGCCTGATACGAAGTTGCTTAAGCTCTTGTCAATAGTAGGCAGTCAAATCGGCCAGTTTCTCGAGCGCACGGAGGCAGAAGCAGCGTTGCGACTCTATGCAGGCGAGCTGGAATCGGCAAAGCAGCTCGCTGAGGAAGCGACAAAAGCGAAGAGTGATTTCCTGGCCAACATGAGTCACGAGATTCGAACGCCGATGAATGCGATTGTGGGAATGACCGAGCTTACGCTGGGCACTCCGCTCACCAGCGAGCAGCGCGAATACCTGGACACGATCAGAGACTCCGCGGATGCCTTACTTACCTTGATCAATGACCTGCTCGACTTCTCGAAGATCGAGGCACGGAAGTTCGAACTGGACAAGAGAGACTTCAATCTCCGTGACACCCTCGAAGACACAGTGCGCTTGCTTGCCCTGCGCGCCCACCAGAAAGAACTGGAGCTGGGGTGCCACATTCAAGCCGATCTGCCTGATCGCGTCTTCGGCGACCCAATTCGCCTCCGGCAGATCGTCGTTAATCTTGTCGGCAATGCCATCAAGTTCACCGACGAAGGCGAAGTGATGCTTTACGTTGAGCGACAAAAACAAAGTGAGTCGACACTCGATTTGCATTTCTTTGTGTCAGATACGGGCATCGGCATTCCTGAGGAGAAGCAGCAGACGATTTTCGAGGCATTCGAACAGGCCGATAGCTCAACTACTCGCAGATATGGCGGGACCGGATTGGGACTTTCAATTTCGGCTGCACTGGTGAAGCTGATGGGTGGCACGATGTGGGTAGAAAGCAAGGTAAGACAAGGCAGCAAGTTCCACTTCACAGTGGTGTTGGAGATCAGTAAATCAGAACCGGAATCTCTCACGAAAGAGGTTCACCAACTCATCGATTTGCCTGTCTTGCTTGTTGATGATAACGCTTCTAATCGGCGAATCCTTAGGGATATCCTGACGAACTGGCACATGAAGGCGACGCTGACCAGCAGCGGCGCTGAAGCGTTGAGTACGCTTGCGAAGGCGGATTCGGCGAATAGCTTTGCCCTGGTGCTACTCGACGTCCACATGCCTGATATGGACGGTTTTGCAGTGGCGGAGAAAATTAGAAACAGCTACGGGCAGCAAGGGATCAAGGTCATTCTACTGACCTCTGCATCGAGGCCCAGTGATGCTGCGCGCTGTCGCGAGTTGGGAATATCCGACTATCTCAGCAAACCGATTAAGCAGTCCGAGCTCTTTGACGCAATCGTGACGGCAATGGCTGAACACAGTCGGCAACGTGAGCGATACGAGAGCCCGTCAGCCTTCATTTCGGCTTCGGAGATCTCCTTGCGAGTTCTGGTCGCGGAGGATAACCCGGTGAACCAGACGTTGGCGGTGAGGATTCTGGAGAAGCTTGGCCACAAGGTACAGGTCGTCAACAATGGTAGGGACGCGCTGGGACGGTCTCAAGCGGAAGAATTTGACCTCATACTCATGGACGTACAGATGCCCGAGATGGATGGACTTGAGGCCACAACGGCCATCCGTGCCGCGGAATCAAACACGGGAAAGCATGTTCCGATCGTTGCGATGACTGCACACGCAATGAAAGGCGACAGGGAAAAGTGTCTCAGCGCTGGCATGGACGGGTATCTTTCAAAACCGATTCGAATTCTCGAATTGAAGCAGGCAATGTCTGAAGTTAAGAAGACTAAAAATATGAGCCAATCTTCAGAGCAGAACTCGTTTCGGGTAATTGGTCAACTCGAGTTGCTTCTCGAGTCTGTCATGGGAGATCGAACTCTCCTCAAAGAAATGGCCGAGTTATGGCTTGCAGACAGCGCAAAGCAAGAAACTCAAATCCGAAACGGTCTTGATTCAGGTGACGCGATTATGGTCCAGAGGGCGGCTCACGCCCTGAAGGGCTCGGTTGGAACATTTCAAGCCTCCGCCGCGCAGGACGCCATGAGCGAATTGGAAATGCTCGCGAAAGATGGTGACCTGATCGGAGCGAGGAAGGCTTTCGAACGGCTTTTGACCCAAATCGAACTGGTACGGCAGGATCTTCGTCAGCTAGCACGAGCGCCCGCAGCCGGCCGCCAAGACCTTCATTGACGTCCGAGGTGCGCCCCAGTTCAGCAGAGGTCAGCGGATCACATCGGATTGCTTGCGAGGCGGTTCAAATCTGCGCATCCAGGACATTCCTACTTTCCGGAGGACACTCGGCATTTCCCGATCAGAGAATGGCTGCGTTTAGAAGCAGATTTCAGCACGCGGAGAATCCTCTCCTGTGTCCTTCAGGAGCAAAAGGCACCCATTTGGTGGGTATTTGTGGGGATTGTTGGCTGTAATTTACAGATTAGGAAAGACTCAAGACTGTATGGTGGACCAAGTCGTGAGCGAACTATTCTCCACCGCCGAATTCCGTCAACAAACCCAACTTGGACCCAAACTGGTCCAATCTCCCATTGTGTTGGCTCAGACGCAGAGCTATAACTGCCAAGCCTGCTGAGAAGCGCGGTATGGCATCTCCGAGTCATAATCAGAATTCATAATTCTTCAGGAAGGCCCCGAGGCCGTCAGCGAGTGGATCAAGTGAGGCCAGAACCAAGTTCGCCCATTTCAGCCAGCGCTCCACCTCGGGTTTGTTGCTTTTCTCAGCGGGTTCCATCTCTGATACCTTTTCGATGAGCGTACGGAGGTGAAAAGCCGCTTCCCAGTTTTGCTGATCCTGTTGTAACCGAGCCCAGCGAGATTCAGCTAGCCGACGCAACCGGGTCTCCTCTTCAATTTGGGCCCATCGGCGCTCTCGTTCCAACCGCTCTTCGCGGATGATCAAGCTTATGTCGACCAACTTAGGAATCATGTCGTTTAGCTGTTCTTCCAGGGACCGTTTTTGGCTATCAGACCAGCTTTTTCGATGCCCTGGCGCTCCATGCTCCTGAATCTGAAATGTCAGCTTCCCCGTTGGGTCAAATCTATAATCCGATTCCCACGAATGCTTCTTCTCCGACGGGAGTACGTGTATTTTTGCCGTCCTCTCCCCCAGGGAAAATTCCAGTCGTTCACCGCTGATTATCAAGGCGGACCCGCGTTTCTCGCTTGCGGTCTCCACCGAAAAGCCTCGTTCTTCGAGCGCATAGATCATGGCACTCATCAGAAGGAATGCTCTATCGCGGATGCCTTCGCTGACGCGAATATTAAGTGGAACCGCGAATGATACACCATGGTGATGGGTCGAGAGTGCCGTTTTTGTGGCTTGCACTAATGGGTGCAGTATCCGGTCCGAATTCACGACGATGCGATGGGCCGGATCCGCTTCGAAGATTTGTGGCCATGCACCGAAGGTCAGCGCATGCGCTGGACCTCAATGGATCGGAAATCGCTTGCCAGCTCGGCCATAATAATTTGTGTGTTGTGAGCTTCGATGAAGTCTAGTTCATGCTAGCGATGTTAGCGGAGCGGCTGCCTTGCTCCAAAGCAAGAATTTGTCGCCTGCAGAGAAACAAGGGTATGCTCCCGACCAGACCAAAGGTGCAATCGATCAGTCGCCAGCCGAGCGGAATTCCGCGGATGGCACCAGCAATCAAAGCGAGCGGAATGACTGCGGCGCATGCGAGCAGACCAAACGTGACCACCCATTTGTTGCGAACTGGGTCGACGTAAGGGCCGATAAAAGCCATCGCGATCACAAGATGGGCGAAGGCAAGCCAGTCTGTCCCGTACGCGAGAAACGGATACCGCGTATCGGTCTGGGTGATTCCATCGTAGACTCGGTCGATCCACACCAGCAGACCAGTTGAGTTCACGAATCCGCGAAGCGCACTGGCATGAAGACCCGCATCCAGCAGCCGAATTTCGCTGGCGATCGGGAATGCAGTAATCCCGCTCAGGATCAGACCCACCATGAAGATCGCGAGCCAAAAGCGGGCACGGCGAAGATGATTCATTCGCGTCACAGGTATAAACATATATCCGCTACCCACTACTTGCCGCGCCCAGACGGTCACTCGTCAAACTCGGCAGTCCACCATACCGCCGCTGCCGATGGCTGAAATCCCTCATCGCGTCGTCAAGATCTGATTCATCAAAGTCCGGCCACATGCGATCTGTAAATAGCAGCTCCGCATAGGCAGACTCCCACAGCAGGAAATCAGAGAGCCGTTTCTCTCCTCCCGTGCGAATCAGAAGATCCACATCCTGTGTCTGCAGCCTCGACAAAACAGTGTCGCGAGCCGGAATTCCATGACGCGGAAACGCAACCGTCGCATCTAGAGCGGCTTGCGCGATTGCGTGTCGCGACGAGTAGTCGATGGCGACGCAGACTAGAAGTCTTTTGCCTGCAGCGGTCACCGATTCGGCGGTTTCCATCGCCTTCAGCACCACCGGAGTCAGGCGATCGCGGCGCCCAACAAATTGAAGTCGCATCCCGCGTTGGCGCATCCGTTCCGTTTCAAGGCGGAGGAAGGCCCGCAGCAGCCAGAAAATGCTCTGCACTTCTGCGGGCGGACGCCGCCAGTTATCCGATGAGAATGCGTACAGCGTGAGCTGATCGATGGAGATATCGAGCGCATGCTCTAGCACTCTCCGCAACGCGCCGATACCCGCGCGGTGACCCGCTGAACGAGGTAGCCCCCGCTGTTCAGCCCAGCGGCCGTTCCCGTCCATGATAATGGCGACGTGGATGCCGTGCTCAGTTTCACCTGACATCGCTTGCCCCAGCGGACGGTACGGCTCTCTCTGGCAATGAAGCGTACCAGTCGAGATTCCGAGTGAAGTACATCGCTACGGCCACAGCCGCGAAGCTCGCAATAGCACCTAACAGCAAAGCATTGTCCTCAAGACGCAGCAACAAATAGATGAGCAGGTAGAGCAACGTAAAAACCATAAGCGCCCGGAACCCCAATCGCCGGTTCGCAAAGATCCATCCCGCATTTGTTGCAAGCAGCCCCACGGAGGCGACACTTGCAATCAGAAATCCCAGGTTAAATCCGATGCGTTCGGCGAATGACAACAGCAGTAAATAGAAGATAATCTGCGCCATCCCTACCAGAATGTATTGCGCCGGATGCACGTGTCGCCCGGTCGTAACCTCAAAGATGAAGTAGGCTAGAAACACCAGCCCCAGAAAGAGCGGAACATATTTCAGAGAGCGGTTCACAGACTGGTATGGATTGGCAACTTCGACGAATGAGACACCCATTGCGGTCGCGTCCAGACCGGAGATCGAACCCTCAGTTCCTTCGGCGCGCACCCCGCGCGCGATGAAGGGCACGGACCACATTGCCGTGAAGCCGCTGCTCGTCACAATTCTGCTCACCGGCAAAAAGCCGCCGTCGAATCCCGGACTACGCCAACCTCCCTGTTCGGTAATGTGGGTAGTTTTTCCCCAGGCGAGCACGGCAATGCGCTGTGCACCGGAGAAGTGCAGCTTCGAAGAGACGCTGAACTGACCGTTGGGAACAACGAGGCTCGGGACGTGTGCACCAAGCAGCATCAGGCGAAGTTGCGAGTTCTGATCGCTGCCGAACTGCATATCAGGCGCACTTTCCGCCGGCGTGAGTGTGAACGGCTTGCCGCCCGCAGTCAACATCGCGTCGGCAAGCGCGCCGCGCGCATCGCTGACACCAACAAGGATCTCTGCCCGGCTCCAATCCAGAGTCCCTTTCGTCAATGTCGTCGGCGCTCCCGTCAAATCGAAGGTCGAATCGAGCTTCAGGTCCGCCTGAAAGACTGGCACCTTGAATAACGAACGCCGCCGTTCTTCGGTTGTGATCTTCACCATTGCGAAAGCTTGGGTCGGAAATATGAGATAGATCCCCTGTTTTGCAACCTGCGTCGGCAGATCTCCTGGGATGCTGTATGGAATCGCTAGGATGGGTCCGAGGAAGGTCTGCTCACCACCGACAACCTGGCTGATCTGCTTCACAACATCCGCTTCGCGGCTCGTCCTGTCGTTGACTAAGGAATCCACTAGAAATGCTGGAATCATCATTAGCAGCGCCAGAAAGCAGACCACGATGAGCTTCACGCCCATCGACCATGTTCTGAATTTCGTATGCAGCAACGACGGTACGCCGGACCACTCGCTCATCTTGCTCTCCCTCTTAGTAACTTTGCACTGCAAAGTAAATAGGCAAAAAAATTCAGACTCTCGCCGGTTTCAATCCACGCACCGTCGCTGCGGCCGTCGCCTCTTTTGTGCCCTTCGCCGCGTCGCGAACCACCTGCTCCAGCGTTTCCAAATATTCCAAATATCGGTTGCGCCCGGCTGGCGTAATGCGGCAAACGGTCTGCGGGCGATTACGATCGTGACCTTTGGCAATCTCTACCATTCCATCTTTTTCAAGCACGGTCAGGTGCCGGCTCAGGTTTCCATCAGTCAGTGCACAAAGCTGCTTTAGCTCGTTAAATGTCAGGCCTTTCGGATGTGTAATCAAGGACGTAAGCACGCTTAGGCGCGCTCGCTCGTGGATTACTCGATCGAGACCTTCGTAGGCGAAGCGGCCCTCTCCGGATGGCGCATTAGCTTTCATGGCCGCGCTCCTTCGCATAAAAAAACAATATGCCCGCGACCAGCATTTGCCCTGCTCCAAAGGGAATCGCCATCGCCCAGGGCGAAAGGGCACGATTTCCCCCAAGTCCCACACACAGCATTCCGGTAAAGAGATACCACGCTCCAGCAGTAGTGATGGGCCGAGGCAAAAAACGACAAGAAGCGAAAATCCCCAAACTGAAAGTGACCTGCCAAAGTCCAGGTAGCATCCATTCGAGTTCTGGGGCTGTGCGCAGCAGCACGACAGTGAGTAGCAGCCCCGCGCCAAGTGCAGGAAGAAACTGCTCGACGGCCATATGGATCATTTCGTCCGACAGACCGGAATGAATGCGGCGGCTGCGCGTATACATCTGGGTCCCGGCAAGCACAACGGAAACGGAAGCAGTCAAGCACCAAAGCCCCACGTATTGCGCGACATGCGTCGCGGGGTGGGGAATCCAAAGATACTGCGCTATGGAGGCTAAGACTGCGAATAAGCCGGTAGCAGCCAGGGTAGCCGGGCCATATCCGCGAAACTCCGTCGTGCGGGCCACCTGCCTTCGGATACTGCTGATGTCACCGAGTGCCTTGTAAAGTTCATTCATGGCCATTCACTTTACATTGTAAAGTAATTTCATAGGCAA
Organism: Acidobacteriota bacterium; assembly: GCA_021780095.1. The sequence continues at coordinate 7,423 of JAJXZK010000213.1, forward strand.
AGCTTGTCAATAAGGATTTAATGGCGTTCGGATCGTCGGAAACTTTGGATCAATTCGAGATTCGATTTCAGCGAGCCAATCAACATCACATTTCAGATTGCTTGCGAGGCGGTTTAAATTGGCGTGGCCCCCCGGCATTCCTATTTTCGAAGGGTGCTCGGCTTTCTGGGGGACACTCGGCATTTCCCGATCAGAGAATGGCTGCGTTTAGAAGCAGATTTCAGCACGCGGAGAATAATCTCCTATGTCCTTCGAGAGCCAAAGGTATGCAATTCGCGGGGAAATACGAAGAGCATTGACTGTGACTTGCAGATGTAAAAAGATTTAAGACTGTATGGTGGACCTGGTCGGGATCGAACCGACGACCTCTTCCATGCCATGGAAGCGCGCTCCCAGCTGCGCCACAGGCCCACAGAAAAACCTCTTCTAGTTTACACGAGCGAGGCGGATGACAGAGAGGCTGCGGAACGGGACGCCAAATTCGTTTAAAGGGCTATTCTGAATGTAGGCCGACCCCCACGCCGAGACTGGATCGCATTGTGCCAGATTCGCATCTTGTGCGTTGCGATTGGGAATGTGGGGACGAGGGATGCGGGGATTTCGATGGAAAGCAGCAAGTAAGGCAACGGCGCAGATTCGGGAAGCATCCGTGCAAGTTATGTCTAAACAGCCTGCAACGGTGTGCGCGCCGAATTGCGATGGTGCGGAGGCGCCTTTTCATATCCGATGGGTGCTGCAAGGTTTAGCCTTGGCGGCCGTTCCGATACTGCTGCCGATTTTGATTCTGACGCCCAGGGCCTCAGCAGCCTGGCTCCAGTCGAATGCCGCAGTGCCGTCGGGGCAGGTGGCAATGCTCTCGCCCGCCATCAGCGAGTCGCTGCGTCCGGCGTTGGAGCAAGTGGAACATGGAGTGGGGCAAATCCAGATTGACCATTGGAAAGTTTCCAAGAGCTGGAAAGGGCAATTGCAAAGCGATGCCGACTCCATCGCCAACGATCTTTCCCAGCAACTGCCGGGACTGTTGCAGCAGGCACAGGCGACGCCGACTGCTCTGGACGCGCAATTACGCCTGATGCAAAATGTGGACGCGCTGTATGACGTATTGGTGCGCCTGACCCTGGCCGCCGATCTGACGGAAAAGAAGTCCGATGCCGCACTGCTTGACAGCGCATTGGAACGATTGGAAGCTGCTCGAAAAACGGCATCAAACCAAATGCTGGCCGCCGCCGCCCAACAGCATCAGCAATTGACCCAGCTTCAGGCGCTCGCGGAGGCTAGTCAAACGGGCCAAGATATTTCTACAACCCATGGGAAAACGATTGTAGTGGACAACGAAGGGCGGCATGGAGCAGTGCATCACCCCACCCACCACAAGAAGCCGTCGCCTTCG
>JAJXZK010000323.1:0-1979 GCA_021780095.1 Acidobacteriota bacterium
CGATCTCATTCGCTTTGCGCAGGCCTTCACTCCCAGCCCTGTTACAAACACTTCGCATGTCACCATTTTGACGGGGCTTTTACCAAGTTCTCATGGAGTCACCGATTTTGCGATACCGCTGGCCAAGACCCATGTGACGTGGGCCGAACTACTCAAGCGGAGAGGATATCATACGGCGGCGCTTATTGGATCGGTCATGCTCGATAGCAATACGCTGGCGCCGGGACTCAATCGCGGATTCGACTTCTACGACAATTTCCCCCGACATTCGTCCGTGCGATCTCGCTGGGGACGTCTGGAGCGCCGAGGCATGGTGGTGGTGCAACATGCGGAAAAATGGCTCGATGAGAACCCGGTCGGCCCACATTTTGTCTGGGTACATCTTTACGATCCGCACGATCCCTATGAACCCCCTCCGCCGTATTCGCAGAAATACAAAGCCCACCTATACGACGGCGAAATTGCCTATACCGATTCGGCGTTTGGAAATTTCGTAGCGTATCTCAAAAAGCATGGTCAATACGAGAACGCGATCATAATTGTGGTTGGGGATCATGGCGAGGGTTTAGGCCAGCATCAAGAGGACACACACGGAATCTTTCTCTATGACTCGACCACGCATGTCCCCCTGATCGTGAAGTTGCCGGATGAGGTCGATGCCGGCACCGTGGTGGGCGCACAAGTCAGAACTACCGATATTCTGCCCACGGTGCTCGACTTCTTGCGCATTCCGGCTCCGACGGCGCTCGATGGTGCATCCCTGCAACCGTATTTTGCGGGAACTGAAAGAGGCGGGCGACCGGCGTTCGGAGAGACGAACTATCCGCTGCATTTCGGTTGGGCTCCCCTGCGCTCGCTGCGCGCACAAGGGTTTAAGTTTATCGAAGCTCCGCGGCCGGAGCTTTACCAACTCCGCTCCGATCCAAGTGAATTGAAGAATCTCTACCAACAATCGGAGGCAGCCGATCAGAGGTCCCTTGCCATGCAGGCCGAATTGGAGGCCAAGATACCTTCCGTGGCCTCAGCCACGGATGTTTCGCTTCCGGACCCCAAGGACAAGATTGAAGAGCAGAACCTATTCCATGCGGCCATGCAGGCCCAGGGGGATGATCGTCCGGATCAGGCCCGGCAGGCGCTGGATGCGGTACTCAAGCTTGATCCCAAATCATCGATGGCATTGCAGCAGCTGGGAGAGCTGGATCTGCAGGCCGGGGACTATGCGGCTGCGGTGGTTTATCTGAAAAAGGCGCATGACCTTCGGCCTGACGATGCGGTGATTGCCTTGGAGGAAGTGAAGGCCTCCGAGAAAAGTGGCGATCCGGCGAAGGCCCGGTAGACGCTTCAGAGAAGCCTGGCACTTGCGCCAGCACAGGTCCCTACGAGGATTTTGGTGGGCGACATTTGCCTTCGATTGAGGGATGCGGAAGCAACCGAGGATCAGTTCGAACCGGCACTTATGCTCGAACCAAACAGCGTCGAGGCGCGAGTAGGTCCGGCGAAAGCGCAGATTGCGGAACGAAGCTTTGGCAGTGTGGGTAAGCAGCTTTGCCCGGTCCAAGTTACAGTCTGGAATGCGGAAATTGCTGAACGCTGGCGCAGGCTTACAGTGGAATGGGGAAAAAGGAGGAAGCTGAGCACTTCGGCGGTAAGGCCAAGCTCCTTTAGAAGAACGATTTGTTGCAATAGAAGAATTCTGTTTCTGAGATAGGCTAGATTTAAAAGCGAAAGCAGAACCCATATAGTTTCGGATGCGCACGGTGTGCGAATATTGATCGAGTGATCGCCGAGGTTAGAGGTAGCGCGGAGTTCAATTCGGGGCAGCACACTAGATCGCCGTATCTGATCGTCGGAGCCGCGACCGTGTTGAACATGGTCAGCTACGTCGATCGGAGCGTCATCTCCGTCACCGCCCCCAGCATTGGCCGCGAGTTTGTGCTGACACCCACTCAGCTTGGTATTGTATTCAGCAGCTTTTTCTT
>JAJXZK010000323.1:1989-8677 GCA_021780095.1 Acidobacteriota bacterium
AGGGCAGCTGGGGCGCCGGCGAGGCGGATCAGCTCGTCCACTACTGGGGCGGCTGGCACGACCCCTGGATGCCGGCCGACACCGACGACGGCCGGCCCTGAGCGCCGGGGGCGCAGCGGCGGACCGTGTGGGTCCAAGGAAGATTGTCACCGTCGCCATTCTGGGCTGGTCGGTCTGTACAGCGTTGACCGGCGCCGCGCTGAATTATCCTGAATTATCTGATGCTGGTGATCGTCAGGCTCGCTTTTGGAGGCATGGAAGCTGCCCTGAATCCTGCGATTACTACTGCACTTGCGAGATGGGTCCCGGATAATTGGAGAGCGACGGCATTCGGTATGTTTATCGGAGGGGGGAGAGTGGGCGGCGCCTTCGCTCCGGCTCTAGCCGTTTTTCTGCTGCTTCATTACGGCTGGCGATCGACTTTTATGGCCATCGCGGGCGCTGGCGTTGTGGCTGCTGGAGTCTGGCTTTTGGCGGTTCCACCCAATCTTCCTGCCAATCTTGCTTCCAAGACTTTCGAACGGGCCGGAGCACGGTTGTGGTCTTTTCGATTATCTGCATTTCTTCTGGTTGCCTTCTGCTACACGTTTATGTGGCAGTTTTATGCAACCTGGTTTCCTACTTACCTGATCGAGCGGCGTGGATACACGCTTAGCCAGGCTGCCTGGTATGCTTCGCTGCCATTTCTACTGGGAATCGGATCCAATTGGGTGGGCGGAATCCTTTGTGACGCGATTAGCAGAAAAATTGGTCCAGCTCTTGGCCGTGGGATATTGGGATTCTGCTCCATGCTGTTTGCCGCTCTTCTCTTTTACTGCGGGATTATCGGCTCGGCTGCGGTCTCTCCCTGGCTGCTGTCGGCTGCAGCTGGGGTCGGCGACCTGTTTCTACCAATTGCCTGGACGGTAGCTGCGGACCTTGGGGGCAGGTCTGCCGGCGCTTTTTCCGGTCTGATGAACAGCGCCTCGAGCTTGGGGGGCTTCGTTTCCCCCATTCTTCTGGGTGCCGCGATTCAACATTGGAAAAACTGGGATTCCGCCCTGCTGATTGGCGTGGGGGCTACGGTACTTGCGGCCTGTTTATGGATTCCGGTGAACTGGCCGAGTAGCGCGGAGGAGCGTTTGATCATTTAGTACTAATTCAAGATTCCACTTAAGCTTGCGAAGCCAATGGCGCCCACGCCGAGATAGAGAGGTTACAATACAAGAATTATATTCCTCATAAGAAAAAACACTTGACAGCAGGAATCTAGCGATTATAGCCTCGGGCATTGACGCCGCTTCCACTCTTCTTGGAGCCAGCGCCGTCATTGAGGGGAGATCATCCTTCGAGGGAGAGCGATGCGCGGGTTGAGACTATTTCTGCCACTAATCCTGAGTTCATTACTTCTTTTTAAGCCCCTTGGCTTTGCCGCGTCGGCATCTGCACCGACACTCTCCAACCACATCGTTGGAATGTACATCCATGAGCACTGGCCATATAACCATCCGTATGCGGCCCGGACCTGGACGCTGGATGATTGGCGGGGGTATGCGGATGGCCTGAAGAAGCTCGGGTTCAATGCGATCATGATCTGGCCCATGATCGACATCATGCCCGATCCGCTGACCCCGAGTGACAAGGCCAGCCTTGAGAAGGATTCCCGCGTCATCAATATGTTGCACCACGAATTCGGTATGCGAGTCATGATGGTCCTGACGGCGAACGTGGTCCCCGACGATAAGATCGCATCCCAATCAACTTTTCAAACACGCCATTTTTTCTATTGTGACAAACACGTGAATCCGGCGGATCCCGCCGCCGTTGCTGAAATGATCCGCCGTCGCAAAAAGCTGATGCGGTATCTTGCCCAGGTGGACGGGGTGGCGATCATTGACAGCGACCCAGGCGGCTATCCCGGTTCAACCGATACCGAGTTTGTCAACCTGCTGGTGCAGCATCGCAAGATGCTCAACGAGGTGCGGCCCGGGATCGAATTGGATTATTGGGTGGATTGGGGCTGGCAGACCTATGGCCGTTTCTATAAAACTGGAGTCCTGAAGAAAGGGAAAGAGTCTGAATTTCTGGATACACTTCGGCAGCTTCGCAAGGCCAACCCTGAGCCCTGGGGTTTAGCCAATGGGCTCTCTTATGCCAAGCAACTTGGCCTACAGTCGCGCGTGATTTCATTCAACTACGGGAGGATCGAGGCTGAGCCGAGCTTCCCGATGACAAATTTTGGAGGCAATAGAGCCTACCGGGCTGGCTCGGAGCCTGGGCCGCGCGGTGTGATGGGGAATGCGCAGACTCACTGCGTTCAACTGCCTAATACCTTTGCTTTTGCCCGCGGTGCGACAGGGAAGAAGCCTCCGGTAAAGGCAGACTACATTCGCTTTGCCAACGAGCTGATTGAAGGGCGTGGACAGGTAATAGTGGAGGGCTGGGAAGCGGTCTCCGGCACGGACTCCGCAGGTATGCGGCGCGCCGTCAGCGATCTACGGAACGCGGACGCGGGCAAGCTGGTTACAGGGCCGCTTCGCGGGCTGCTCTTCGGCGATCCCCATCGATTTCTGAATGACCTAATCATGCAACTCGATGCCAAAGCGGCCTATGAGGATTTCCTCGCAGCTTCGAACCGCAATCAGAATGTCAAGCCGGCATTGGCAGCCTTCGTTGACGCGGCGTCGATTTGGCAGCAGCAGAATGGATTTCAGGGAGATTGGCATTGGGCCGGCATGCAGGCCGCGCTTGAGAAGCTGCACTCGCCCGAGATCGACGACATATATCGAGTGAACGTTTGCTTGCTGACCTGTCCTCCAGGCGCAATGCCCATGGGTTATAAAGACGTTAAGGATTTTCTCTATCGAGATGAAACCATGACGACCCGGCTGTTGTCCGCAATGAGAGATACTCTGCGGACTATGCCGTAAGGAGTCCATGGATGATCGTATCCGGGGTGGGCAGAAAAGCAGATCGCTCGGCTGCTCTGGGAGTTATAGAGATGAACTGGATGAAGTAGGCCGGACGTCCCGTGGATGCCTTTGTCGGAGGCTTTCAGGCACACCGGCTGGGGGGATCAGTACATCACCCAACCCCCGTCGACATTCAGCGTCTGGCCGGTCATGGCAGAGCTCAAATCCGTAGAGAGAAAAAGGCAGACGCGCGCAATGTCCAAGGGGAGCATGCGCCGTTTGAGACTCTGGAGTTCAATAATGGAATCTGCCCGTTCCCTGGTGGCGACCGCCAGTTCTCCCTCTGTTTCTATCGCTCCCGGCGTGATGCAGTTGACGCGAACGTTATACTCCCCAACCTCGCGCGCCAGACCTCGGGTAACGCCGATTATGCCACCCTTGGTTGCGAGATAATGCGTGAGATTTTTCATTCCGAGAAAGAAAGTCACCGAAGAAATATTTACAATAGAGCCCCCGCGCCGCTTGATCATGTGCGGAAGCACGAGTTGGGTGCAATGGAAGACGCTTTTCAGGTTTGTGTCCTGAATCGTGTCCCACTCCGATTCAGTCATGTCCAGAAACGGCTGCCGGGGATAGATGCCGGCATTGTTGATCAAAACATCGATGCGGCCAAACCGCGAAAGGGCGTCCTGAACCACCGCCGCCATTGCATTCCGGCTCCGCACATCCGCAGTCATAGGAAAGACTGAGCCGCCGCTGGACTGGAGCGCCGAAGCCTTTCGTTTGATTCCGGCCTCATCGATGTCACTGATAAAGACATGAGCACCCTGCTCCGAGAATAGCTGCGCTACTCCTGCACCGATTCCAGCGGCCGCACCGGTGATTATGGCGACTTTGTCTTTCAACAATTCCATCATTCTCTCCCGGTACAGGAATACGGCTTTCGCTATTGTTCATTCAACGAAGCCAGCGCCAAATGCATTGAAGAATCCATCAATCAACTTGGGCAGCAGAGCGGTAAAGTCCGTCGGGTAGTCCATGAATATCTGATAGTGCCGGGCTCGATAGCGAGCCTCCATTGCGGGAACGTTGAAGGCCTGAACCTGGTGAATTGCAGTTTCGAGCTGGGCCTTCGATGCTCCGTGCTCTCCCTGCAGGGCCTGTTCCGCTTGGGCCATGTCGATTTCATTGTCGGGCGTATTGCGGAACTCTGGCGACTGCTTCACTAGAGTGCGTGCTCGGGCAACGGCCTCGCCAAGACTGCTGAGTTGTTCATACAGGTCCGCGAAATATAATAACTCGTTCCTGTAGTCCTGTGCCGACTCAATAAGGTCAAAGCGTGTAGGCTGCGAAAAGGTCAGAGAATTGAGCACTGCCTGATTGTGTTCCATCTGAGCGTGGATTTGGATGTAGTCGGGCTTCCATTCTGGCGCTTTGGCAAATGTATATCCTACAGTCGGGCCGATATCGAAGCTAGGAAAAATATCGACCAGTTTTTGCTCGTCCGTGCCGAAAATTCCCTCGGTATAGCGCTGCATGATCTGCTGCTCGGTAACGTGAGGGTTCCAAAAAGCTTCGGAGCAGGCAAACTGGTTCAGGATATTCAGGGCGGGCGTCATCGTGTAGCAGATACCGCCGGCGATGGGGTAGCGGCCCTCGATATTCCGCTGGTGAATGATGTTCGCTACCTTGTCATGGTGATTGAGCCAGCCTTCGCCTTCGGTGACGAAATAGGTCCAGGTATGGATCAGATGGCCTTTCTCGTGGATCGCCTCAATATATTGAACGGTGTTGCCGCCGCCCCAGCCCGCATCGCGGATCGAAGGTTCGGATGTGAAGTCGTTGAGATTCGGGCTAAAAATAGTGTCGGGAGGAAAGCTATCGAGCTTAGAGATGAGATAGCGATAACCCCGATCGATTCGCGCGGTATCCTTGCGCATCTGTGCGGGCCATGTCGGCCCCCATCCAAAGAACTGCCACGGACAGAAATCGATGATCGCCTTCGGATTGTTCTTCTTAATGATCTTGGCAACCTCAAGGGCCAGATCCACATAAGTGTCCGGGCCGCATCCCTGTTCGTGACAGCCGCCTGGATCACCGGGGAATAATTGCCAAATCGTAACTTCGGGCAGAGCCTTCGACCAGTGATCCCAAAGCTTCAGCATGAGTTCTTTCTCTTGCGGCTTATTGGGACTGAGATACCGGTAGACCGGCATGTCTTTGTAGACCGGCAGCGTGTTCAGGAGAGTGCCGGTGTCGGTTGAGGAGTTGATACCGTTGGTTAGACAAAGTTGAATTCCACGCGGACGGGCGTAGTCCGCAACTGCGCGGAGCGTATCGCGAACATAGTCGTAGACTCCGCCTCCTTCCAATGCCTTGGGTGAGAACATCTGCGGCACGAGCCAGATCTGTAGAACGTTGTAGCGGAAGAAGGCCATCTGGTCGATGTATCGTTTCCATTTGTCGATCGGCCAACGGTAGGTATCGACCGGATAGATCAGATTCGGGTCATAGTTATTAGCCTGATGCGCAGAGTCATTGATATAGATGGCGCGCCAGGTCGAGTACGGCTCGTCCCGCATGCGATCGAGTCGAAGCACGGCCTTTTGGCGGTCATAACTCATGCGGCGGAGGATTTCGACGGTCGCGTAACGGGCGCCGATGGAAGCGCCTCCGAGGCAGAGAAGCGTCGTTTGATGCTGGGGGAGCGTCACCCGCTGAATCACAAATGCCTGCGTTGCAAGGTCGCGATCATCCAAGGCAGCTTCCTGAAAGACCTTGGGCAGTTGGCTGAGAGATGCGCTGGAAGCAAGCACGATCAGATTCCCACTGGCATCGCCCGTATGAGAAACGATTGCGGGACGGGTTCCCCAGCGCTGCTCAAAGTAGCGGGCAAGATCCTCGGCAGCTGTACTGAGGATTTCGTCATTCGGGTCGCTTACCACGATCGAGAACTCCGGGCGGCGGCCGCGCACAAGACCGAATGGGGTCGAACCTGTCACACTGCGTTCCACCGTGCGGAAGTAGTGATCTGGCGGCGCGATGCCGTTCGCTGTGGTCTCGGCGGATCCGGATTGGAGGATGAATCCGCTCAGGATCAACGTTAGAGTGAGTCGACATATTCGCATGGTCCGACAACCTTTAGCTTTAAAAGATCGGGAGTGCTGGTACCCATCCAGGGCGTTGCGGGTCGTAGAATTCGTTCACCTGCCCATGCTCGCGATAGACGCGATTGTATTTCGCTACCTGGTCCCAGTCGATCTCGACCCCAAGACCAGGACCCTTCGGCACTTCAAAAAAACCGTCGACATATTGAAATGGCTTGGTGATGATATCCCCGACCTGATCGTGATAATGGCTGTCGATGGCATAGACCAGTGAAGGCGACGCCGCTGCGAGATGGAGCATGGCCGCGGTGGAAATGCCCAGTTCGCGGTCGCTGTGCATTCCTACCCCCAGATGGAAGGCATCACAGACGGCCATCATGCGCTGGTTCTGTCGAAAGCCGCCCCAGAAATGAACATCCGACAGAACAATGTCGACGCTCCGCATCTGAATTCCGGGAGCGAGCTGTTCCCAGGCTACAAGGCACATATTCGTCGCGAAGGGGATGGTCGATGCCTTGCGCACCAGGCTCATCCCTTCAAGATTCCAAGTCGGATCTTCGAGATACTCGAGCTCGATGTTTTCCGATTGCAGCCAGCGTATGGCCTTGAGCGAGGTCTCGACCGACCACGCTGCATTCGGATCCCAGCGCAACGGCTTGTCCGGATAACGCTTCTGCAATTGCCGGAGCA
>JAJXZK010000217.1 GCA_021780095.1 Acidobacteriota bacterium
CATCGCGCAGAAGCTGCACGAATCTGGATGCAAGCTGATCATCGGCTATCAAAATGACCGCATGAAACAGGAAGCGGAGGGGTTGTTGGCGGAGCTTCCCGGGGCCGAGGCCTTGCAATGCGATGTTTCGAACGACGCCGAAATCGCCAACGTTTTTGAAGATTTGAAACAGCGCCATGGAAAGCTGCACATCCTGGTACACTCCGTGGCGTTTGCGCCCGCCGAGGAGTTGAAGAATGACTTTCTTCAAACCACGCGAGAAGGATTTCGCATCGCGCACGATGTGAGCGTCTATTCCCTGATCGCGCTGTCGCGCGCGGCGGCCCCATTGATGACAGAGGGCGGCAGCATCATGACCATGACCTACTATGGCGCAGAAAAAGTGGTGCCGCACTACAAGGTGATGGGCGTCGCCAAGGCCGCGCTGGAAGCCACGGTTCGCTATCTTGCCGCCGACCTGGGCAAGCAGAATATTCGCGTGAACGCCATCTCTGCCGGACCGATCAAAACCCTGGCAGCGCGCGGTATTGGCAATCTGGGGGACATGCTGAAGTATCATGCGGACCGCGCCCCATTACATCGCAACACGGAGCAGGCGGAAGTCGGCGGTACCGCCGTATTTCTGGCCTCGGATCTGGCTTCTGGGATTACCGGTGAAGTGATCCATGTCGATAGCGGCTACAGCATTATGGGATTTTAAGAAACCAAGGGCGGCTTTTCTTGGGGAAAAGCCGCGCGAAGATATCTCGCTTGACTCCACCTGTAGGAAATCCGCTCAAGCGGCGGGTTGCGGCGTTTTGAATGCGAGCGTGATGCGACGTTCGTCGCCGTGCAGCGTTTCAATGACAATCTCTCCGTCGCAGCGCGCAGTGACGGAGGGGAATTTTTCTCCCCACTCGATCAGCAGCACGCTTTGCGGCGTCATCAATTCTTCCATGCCCAGAGTATCCAACTGCCGTTGATTTTCGATCCGATACAGATCCAGGTGATAGAGCAGAATGGTTTCGCCAAGGTTGGCGTGCTCCACGCTGCGACCCGCATATTCATGAATCAGAGTAAATGTGGGGCTAGTGACTTCGTCCGGCTCAGCGGCGCCAAGCGCGGCAGCAATTCCCTTGACCAGCGTTGTTTTGCCCGCACCTAAGTCTCCGCGCAACAGCATCGCTTTGGGTGGGTCGAGGAACTTCGCAATTTCACGTCCCACCTCGATGGTCTCCTCGGCCGAGTGAGTGGTGAACACGCGAGACTTTTCGCTTCGATGGGTGGGCTCGCTCACCGCTGTCCCTCCTGGAGCCAGATAAAGTTGTCGCGATCGACGGGAGTCCGGATGGCCTGCGAGAGATGCGGCAGCATTTCGGTCGCCAGCATCGTGTGTTCATCCTGATCGCGCACGAACAGGTCCGCCGCAGCGCCGTGCAACCACACGGCGCACTCCACGGCTTGTTGGATGCGTTTGGGAAATTGTGCGACCAATGCAGCGACGAGGCCGGTGAGAATATCGCCGCTGCCGCCTTTGGCCATGGCGGGATTGCCGCTGGTATTGACGGCGATGCTGCCGTCGGGATGCGCGACAAGCGTGCGCCAGCCTTTCAGCACCAGGGTCACATGATGTTCTGTGGCAAAGTTGCGTGCCGTCGCCACCCGATCGCGCTCAACATCGGCGATGGTCGAGCCCAGCAACCGCGCCATTTCTCCTGGATGCGGCGTCAGCACCAGCGGACGCTTCGATCCGTCCAGCAATTCGGCGCGGCCTTCAAACGCATTCAGGCCATCGGCGTCGAGCACGGTGGGCAACTCGGTCCGAAGCACCAGTTCGCGGATGAATTCCGCCGTCTCCGGTTCACGGCCAAGGCCGGGTCCGATGGCCAGCGTGGTGATGCCGCGCAGCATCTTGTCCATTCTCGTCGTGTCAAGATTGTTGAGCGAAATGTTTCCGCTGGGAGATTCTTCCAGCAACAACGTCATCATCTCGGGAGCGAAGCCGGCGACAATGCCGGCAACGCTGCGAGGAATGGCCGCAGTGGTGAGGCCCGCCCCCGCCCGCATGGCCGCCAGCGATGCCATCGCTGCCGCGCCGCCTTTGCCGGGCGAACCTCCGATGACGAGCACGTGACCGAACCGGCCTTTATTGGAATCGAGAGAGCGCGGTTGCTCGATGATGGTTTTCGATGTGCCGGTCCAGTGCAGGCCGGCGCTGGAGACGGCGAGTTCTGCGGGCGAACCGATTTGCGCGACTGCAACCGGGCCGCGCGTCAACGCGCCAAACACGTGCGCCAACTTGGGCGCGGTAAGGGTGAGGACAGCGTCGGAGCGGAAGGCATCCGGCGCTGACATTGCGGTGGAGTCGGCGTCCCATCCGGTGGGAAGATCGATCGATACGATGGGCGCGGGATGATCGGCAAGCTTGTCTTTGAGGGCTGCGGCGACTCCGCGCAACGGCGGATGAAAGCCGGTGCCGAGGATGGCGTCGAGAAATAAGTCTGTTTGATGGAAGCAGTCCTGGAACGGGATGCGGCGGAGATCTTCTTCCGTCGCGAGCAGCATGCTGGATTTTTTGAGGGCCTGTGGCAGCTTCTCAAACATTGCGCGAGCATCGTCGCTCAGTTGCTCGAACGGCGACAGCAGGAGGAGGCGCACCTGCTTGCCGCTGGTCTCCAGATGGCGCGCGGCGACAAGGCCGTCGCCGCCGTTATTGCCTTTTCCGCAGAGCACGAGGATGTGCTGCGCCGCGGGAAACTGCAACTCGACAAAGTCAGCGACCCGGGAACCTGCTGCTTCCATCAAGTCCTGCCAGGAGGCGTGTCCCTGCTCGACGGTGCGTTCATCGCATTGGCGCATTTCGGCTGCGGTCAAAACATCCATGTTGCCGTTGTACCGGAAGGGCTGGGGATTATGCAATCGGAGCCGAAACGACGATGTATTCCAGCCCCGCTAAGGCTCGACGTCCACGCGAATCCAGTGCTCTAGTAACGCGTCGTCTAAGGGCTTGATTTCAGATACCCGGATACATTCACCCTGATGAACAAGCAGCTCCTTGACAATCGCGGAGGCAGACTGCCTCTCCCTCGGGTTTACAAAGACTCGATGGAACTGATCGAGGGTAAACAGTCCAATTTCAAACGCTCTGTCGTGGACTAAACAGAGGCAAAGGCCATTTCCCATATTTCCGCGAAGATGTTCGTTGTCACTCCACCGAGCGATATGTGACGCAACCAAAAAACGCGGGTCAGATACTACACAGCCTGGAAAACAACAGGCATTCCCATATAGCTTTTTAATCAACGAAGCAAAACGGGCTTGACCTAGGCGCGAGCGGATAGTGGATATCTGAGATCCGGTTTCGATTGAGATGATCGAATGCCTTGTTCCTGGTACAGCCAGTTCCTTCCCATCTCCAAATAGCGCAGTTAACAGCCCCTCGTCAACATCAGACAAATAGGCGCCATTCAAGCATTGCAATCGGCCAGACTGCCTGACAAAAAAGATGTGTGCCTTATTCGATTTGCGTAATCTATTCGCGTCGAAATAGGTGTTTAGTTCCAAATTTCTCGAAGCGAAGATGTTCGAGAGGTTGACTGACTGATGAAATGGAGTGAATCCGGCAAGGTCAGCGCGATAAAAGGACTCCGCGTAGCTCCATTCGCCGGGGTTCGGCGGCCGACGGCTTGTTTCGAAGCCATCACAGGATGCAACCGAATATCCAACGAAGTGTGCATTTGGAGTGATTCCGCGTAAGTGGAGAACAATGTCGCCTTCTCGAACGCTCGATACTTTGTTCCAAAAGGGCCAGTTTCCACCTCCTTTTTTCTTCGTTGGTGCCCATAAGCAGTTAGTAAATCCCCACGTACCACCCCCATGGCCTGCATCCCTCGACATTTCAAGATATGTCATGATCAAGAGGATTTTATCTCTCCAAGAAGGCCGTGTAGGCTTGCTTGGAGTCAATCTGAAGCTAGCTGGCTGGGCGTACATTGAATTTGTTGAGTATGTGCGTTTGCATCACTGCTCAAAATCTTGAACGGAATTGATTGGCGCGGAGGAATTGGTCGCGCAACTCGGGATGTTTGAGGTTTTCGCGGATGGAGGCGAGACGCTGTTCGAGCGCCAGAAGGGCGGCGGCAATGGATTCGTCGTTGGTCTGGGCAATATCGCGCCACATGGAGTAGGGGCTGGCGCCGAGGCGCGTCATCTCATGCATGGCGCGGCCGCCGATGGCGCGAAGCTGGTCGGAAGGGTTGGCGAGATTTCCCTTTTCCTTGCCATCTTCCGGAAAGGTATCTTCAAGAAGCGCGGCCAGTGCGGTTCCCAGCATTTGTGGCAGATGACTGGCCCAGGCGCAGACTTCATCGTGACGAACCGGATCGAGATCCCACATGCGGCAGCCCATGCGCGCAACCCAGTGCCGCCACTTGTCGGCGCGCTGCCGGCCGAGGGTCGGATTCTTCGCCTCGTCTGGATTCGGCTCCTGCGACGTGAAGAGCCACACTGCTCCCTGAAACAAATTGGGATCGGCATTGGCCGCGCCAAAAACTTCCTTGCCTGCCATGGGATGCCCGGGAAGAAAATAGGCAGCGCCAGGAGAAGAAAAAGCCTCTTCCGCGAGGGTACAGATTTTTCGCTTGGTGCTGCCGACATCGGTGACCAACTGATGCGGCTGCAGGACAGGCGCGAGCCGCTCGATCCATTCCAGAATGCCGAAGACGGGCGTGGCCAGCAGGATGCAATCGGTTTCGCGTGCGGCGGCCAGCGGATCGGGGGCGACAGTGTCGATCGCGCCTTTGTCGCGGGCTGTCTCGGCTTCCTGCGGAGAGCGATCCCATCCAACGATGCTGCCGGCAAATCCATTCGCACGCAGTGCCAGCCCGACGGACGAACCGATGAGGCCGGTGCCAAGGATGGTGACGCTCTGGATAGATTCGGGCACGGTTTATCTACACTTCTGCGTGCAGCGCAGCTTCGTGAGCGCGCGGGCCAATGTTGCGTCCGACCGCGGTGGCGATAATCCGCAACTCGTCCATCAATTTTTCAAACTGCTGCGGGAACAGCGATTGCGCGCCGTCTGAAACTGCTTTATCGGGGTTGGGATGCACCTCCATCAGCAGGCCGTCGCAACCGGCGGCGACCGAAGCGCGCGCCATGGCCGGAACCATATCGCGGCGTCCGGTTCCGTGGGATGGATCGGCCAGCACCGGCAGATGCGACAGGTGCTTCAATATGGGAAGCGCGGAAATATCCATGGTGTTGCGGGTGTAGGTCTCGAAGGTGCGAATGCCGCGCTCGCAGAGCATCACATCGTAATTTCCGCCAGACAAGATGTATTCGGCGGAAAGCAGCAGCTCTTCAATGGTAGCTGCGATGCCGCGCTTCAACAGGATCGGTTTGCGGATCAGGCCGAGTTCGCGCAGCAGGTTGAAGTTCTGCATATTGCGGGCGCCGACCTGCAGGACATCGACATAGGGCAGCATCAATTCAATCTGAGAAATCTCCATGACTTCACTGACGATCAGCAGTCCGGTGGAATCGCCCACTTCGCGGAGAAGCCGCAGACCATCGAGGCCCATACCCTGAAAGGAATACGGCGAGCTACGCGGCTTGAAAGCGCCCCCACGCAAAAATTTCGCGCCGGCATCGCCCACCTGGCGCGCGATGGTGAACATCTGATCCCGCGATTCCACCGAGCAGGGACCGGCCATGACCATGACCTCTTCGCCGCCGACGGTCACTCCGTTGGGAAATCGAATGACAGTACCGGAAGGCCGGAACCCTCGGCCTGCGAGTTTATAGGGCGAGGTGATGCGGTGCGCTTCGGCGACCCCGGCCATCACCTGAAAATCCTGGACATCAAAGCTGGCCGGCTGGCCTACACCCGCCAGAACGGTTTGCTGCGTACCGGTGGTGCGATGAACGTTGAATCCGATTTCTACCATCCGGCCCAGCACATGCTGGATCTCTTCCTCGGTGGCGGTGTGCAACATTGCGACAATCATTTCTGCTCTCGTTTCGTCGTATTTTCTACTTTGCTATCCTTCAGCGGATCGTCCGCCAACGCCGCCGCCAGTTCGTCTTTTTGCAACGTCCGCATCACATCGATGATGCGCTCGTAGATGTGGGTCAGTTCCATATCCGGCAGCGGACCGGGATTGGTCTTGCGCACATTCTCGAAAATCGTCATCTCCCGGGTCGGTTCATAAATCGGCAATTCGGTTTGGCGTTTCAGGCGACCGATGGCCTGGGCTGCGGTAGCACGTTCGCTGATCAGTCGTACGATCTGGCGGTCGAGCTCATCGATCTTCTTACGCCAATCTGCAATATCCATGTAGCACCCTCAAGACAGGTTCCCAAAGTTGATGGCGGACACTCGATGAAGTTCCCGCCTGAAAAAAGATAATGATGTTCATCCTAATTGACTGCGGAGAAATTTTCAGGAAACCGAACTCTCGCTGTCGACCGGTGCGCGCAGTTCCGCAATAAATTTGCCTACCGCCGCCGGTGCCTTGTCGGCGCCAGACTGCTCGATGAGTGCCACAATGGCGCTGCCCACAACGGCGGCATCGGCATATTCGGCGACTACGGCGACGTGCGACGCGTTGGAAATGCCGAAACCCAGCGCGATCGGCAATTTGGAGTAGCGGCGCAACCGTGTGACCAGTTCGCGGGCGTCGCCGGCGACCTGCTGCTGCGTCCCGGTGATGCCGACGCGAGAGATGGCGTAGATAAAACCTTCAGAAAATTCTGCAATGCGCGCGAGGCGTGAATCTGGACTGGTGGGCGCGGCCAGAAAAATCGGCTGCAGATGATGTTTCTTGAGGGCAGCGCGATATTCCTCCGATTCTTCGGCGATCAAGTCCGTGACCAGCACCGCGTCCACACCGGATTTTTCCGCGGCGGCCGCAAATGCCTCCAGACCCATTCGCAAAATGGGGTTCAGGTAGGAGAAGATGACCAGGCCGACGGAAGGACGCTGCTCGCGAAGCGAGTTGGCGAGGGCCAAGACATCCTCCAGGCGGGTTCCGTTGCGGACTGCCCGCTCACTGGCGCGCTGAATGACGGGACCGTCCGCCAGCGGGTCGCTGAAGGGGACGCCCAGTTCGAGAATGTCGGTGCCAGCATCGATGGCCGCCAGCGCGATTTTTTTGCTGGTGGCAAGGTCAGGATCGCCGATGGTGAGATAGACGACGAGGCCAGGTTGATTGTGAAATTGAATGGCCATCGATCAGGCTCCCTGCAACTTTAGTTCGCGCGCCAGAATGCCCATATCCTTGTCGCCACGGCCCGAAATATTGATCAGCAGAATATCGTTGCGGTTCATGGCAGGCGCAATCCGTATGGCCTCTGCCACGGCGTGCGCACTTTCGAGTGCGGGCAGAATTCCTTCCATGCGAGCGAGCTTCACAGTGGCCTGCAGCGCGTCTTCATCCGAGGCAGAGACATACTCGGCGCGTCCTGAGTCGTGGAGCGCGGCATGTTCCGGGCCCACCGAAGCATAATCTAGACCTGCGGAGACTGAATGGGTGTTTGAAATCTGACCCGCGTCATCCTGCAATACGTAGGAGTATGTTCCTTGCAGGACGCCGGGTACGCCACCTTGAAAGCGGGCCGCGTGTTCGCCAAGCGCAAGGCCACGACCGCCGGCTTCCACGCCGATCAGTCGCACGTTCTTATCTGGGATGAATTCGTAGAATGCGCCGATGGCGTTGGAACCGCCGCCAACGCAGGCCAACACCGCATTGGGTAAACGGCCTTCGGCTTCGATCATCTGCCGGCGCGCCTCAACGCTGATGACCCGTTGAAAATCGCGAACCATAGTGGGGTAGGGATGAGCGCCGAGCACGCTGCCGAGAAGATAATGCGTGGTGCGCACATTCACTACCCAGTCACGCATGGCTTCATTGATGGCGTCTTTCAGCGTGGCGGAGCCAGCATTGACGCTGCGCACTTCGGCACCGAGCAGGCGCATGCGGTAGACGTTCAACTCCTGCCGCCGCATGTCCTCCTGGCCCATGTAGACAATGCATTCCATGCCGAACAGTGCACACACGGTCGCGGTGGCGACGCCATGCTGACCTGCGCCGGTTTCCGCAATGATGCGGTGCTTGCCCATGCGACGGGCCAGCAGGCCCTGACCGAGGCAATTGTTGATCTTGTGCGCGCCGGTGTGCAGCAGGTCTTCTCGCTTGAGATACATTTTCGCGCCGCCCAGAGATTCAGTCAGCCGCGAAGCATAGTACAACGGCGTTGGTCTGCCTGCATAATGATGCAGCAGGTAGGAGAGTTCGCTGGCAAACGCCGGGTCGCGCTGCGCGTCCGCGTATGCAGCCTCAAGTTCCTGCAGGGCAGCCATCAAAGTTTCCGGCACGTAGCGGCCGCCGTAGGCGTCGAAGCGACCGGGAACGTCCTCCATCCGCGGCGTCGCAATACCAGTTCGATTCTGTTCTGCCATTCGATCCTTCTATCGTTGTGTCGCGTCTTGAAACTCGACGCCTGCTGCTCGCGACGTCCGGATAAAGTGTTTCACTCGCTGATGATCTTTTCTGCCTGGACCGCTTTCAACTCCGCTGCAAACATCCACTCC
>JAJXZK010000430.1 GCA_021780095.1 Acidobacteriota bacterium
CGTCAGAAATGTGTTGATGCGCTGCTGAAATCCGGCGGGGTCCTGCTGCCATAGCAAATCGTGCAGGAATACACGCATGGTGTTCATTCCGATGGCTTGCGCCCAGCCTAGTTCCTGGTCGATCTCTTCGGGGTTAAATGTCGCTGCCTGCCACATCTCCAATTGGTTGATGGCATCTCGCGGGATGTAATCCGCACCGACGGGCCACGCCTGCTTCGCATACCACGCATTCGCCTTAGCTTGGCTCCAGCGCGCGGGCTGGTCCTGGGAAGTGCGTGCCGGATCCGTCGACGCACCGTTCTGGGCGGGCGAGGCGTTTGCTTGTGCAAGCCCAACTATGGGCGTTAGCAGGAACAAGGAAGAAAGCAGCAGTAAAAAATGAAAGGCTCGTCGCATATTGGATTGTGCTTACGTCAAGAACTGTACGTCAGGGTCGACGCGAGCGCAAATTTGGTGGCTGAATTCGGGAAGATCAGATGCTTCCGTGATGTCGCTACCTATAGTAGGTATTGGCAACGAACTTCATGCTTGGCGGCGCAGTGCTCGCACCCTTTTCCAAGTGGTGTTCAAGAAAGCAAGAGAACGGAAATCTCGTCTTCTTCCGACACCAGGGACGGTTGGCTCTCGATCAGCGAAATAATTCATGTCCCATGTCTTCCAAGCTGTTCGCCGTTCATCGATGATCGCAATCACATAAGAGCACGTTGGGTCTGCGCTCCCTACCGCGGGGACTGCTATAAACTGGAGGCATCATGAGCACACCCATCCAGGAAATCCCTGTGCGCCGCATCACCGGCGAAGCCGCTACCCTCGGCGAGTATGCCGGCAAAGTTCTTCTCGTCGTCAACGTCGCATCCAAATGCGGACTGACACCGCAATATGAAGGTCTCGAAAAGCTGTATCAAACCTATCGCGACCGCGGCCTGGTCGTCGCGGGGTTTCCCGCCAACGATTTCAAGAGTCAGGAGCCGGGTTCCAACGCCGACATTCAGACCTTCTGCACCACGAACTACGGCGTCGATTTCCCCATGTTCGAGAAAATCACGGTGGTCGGTGCAGCAAAACATCCGCTGTACAAAGAGCTGATTGCGGCGCAACCGAAGGCGGTCAGCACGTCCGAGGTACCGTTCGAGGAAGACTTGAAGAAATATGGAATCGAGCCGAATCCGCAGCCGGAACTTCTCTGGAATTTCGAGAAGTTCGTGGTCGACCGTCACGGCAATGTTGTCGCCCGGTTTGCGCCCAACACCGCGCCCGAGGATACGGAGTTGCTCAAAGCAATCGAAGCAGAATTAGCGAAGGCATAGTCGCGCTCGAACCGCTGGCGACGAAACGCTTGTGACGCCGGTTTCGCGACCCTACGCCGCGCAACCGGCGAGGTCATTCTCTAGTGTGTTTCGTAGCAACCTGGATCGATCTTGCCGTTTGTGCATCTTGGGTTGCCGTCCAGATCCTCACTGCCCACAATATCCCTACCGAGATTGGCGCCGCTGCCGATGGCCGGGGAGCCATTTTTCAAATGGAAGTTATGCGCGGCGGGATCAACAAATTTTGGATCCGCGAATTTGGAATCCCTATCGTCCCCCGTGGCCTTCACGTACGCTTCGAAGCTCGCATAGTCTTTGCCATCCAAAGACCATTTCACTCCATTTGGGCCCTTTGGGGAGTAATACAAATTGTGATCGAAAGTGACAGTCGGGGTATTAGGGTGCATGCGTCCAGATCGACTTTTCAGCGCCTGATCCGAGTCACCGATATAGACGATGTTGTTTTTGAAAGTGTTATTGCGTAGATAGAACTGCATTTGAATCTCACCGGTGCCGGTGTGCCAGGCGTCGTTTTTATATAGCGTGTTGTTCACGATGACGGTGTCGTGCGTGCTGCCGCGTTTCTCATCGTAACCGCCGATCGAAATGCCGGCAGTGTGACAGAAATAAATCAAATTGTTGCGCGCGATAATGTGACTGGTATCGCGATGGGAATGTTCGCTGGCCAATTCAATTCCGAAATCTACGTTGTTCAAAATATTGCGCTCAATCACCACGCGCGTTCCGCCGTCGACATAAATGCCGTCAGAGTTGGCATCGTTTCCATACGCGGGATTGCCCCTGGAGGTGATGTCGTACACATGATTTTCGGCAACTACTCCGTCACGCGCCCGATCCACGCTGGGATCTGGAGCAGTGCGCTCAAATCCAATAATGTCGATGCCGATGTTGTTGTTATTGTGTACACGATTCCGAGTGACTCGAAAATTCGTCACATTCCCATTCAAGACCACGGATTCGCTGGATCCTGTTTGCAGATTGTGAACTTGGTTTCCATCGACGATCAAATCGGAGATGGGAGTGGTTGCGTCCGTGCCGTACACGGCGATGCCGAACCCATTGGCGCCGTGGCCTGGACCGTCGCGGCCAGGATAGGTCTGCTCAATATTGTGGACATTGTTGTCGCGAATCTCGATATGGGAACCGTGACCATAGACTCGAATGCCGGCGGGAACGCGAGTCGGATCAGCGGTCCGATAGTTACCAATCTCAAGATGCTCAATCTTCACGTAGCTCACGTTGCGCAGCACGACCATGGGGCTGTCGCCAACCTCGGGAGTGAGACAACTCCCATCCAACACGGCTGTCTCCCCCGGTTCGCTGCGAAATGTTATGTACCCCTGGGTTGCATTGCCGGAGGATGTGACAGCGAGCCGCTCGCAATATTTTCCGCCGCGAATGTTAATGGTGTCTCCCGACTTCGCCACGTCCGCCGCGTGTTGCACCGTCAGAAAGGGTTTCTCTTTGGTTCCCGAGTTGGAATCGCTTCCATGGGTCGACACATACAGGGAGGCATTCGGTGAAATTGCGGCATGCAAACTCACACTTACGGACAGACAGAAAACGAGTATCGCAAGATTCGTGTATCGACGGTCCAATGGAGCCTCCTTGAATGTGCGTTTCCAGTTGACGTGCAGCCAAAATTTCGTTTCATTACGGACTCCACTCTTTTAGCTTTCCATCCTGTGCTTGTCAAGTGGATTGTAGGGACCTAAGTTTATATACCCCATCGCTCTCAAGTCCCCGGGATTACGGGCCCACGCGATGGATCGATGCTAAGCGGCAGAAGAGTTGCCAAGCGGCAGGTCGCGCTGATGCCCAGAATGCGACCGTGGGGAGGGCCTCCGACTTGTTTCTGTTTCTTCCGATCAGTATAGTGGGGGCGCAGTGCTTTGTATCGAAAGCGAGGCAATGACCGTGAATCGAAGAACGTTCCTGAAATCGGCAGCGATCGCCGGCATCGCGGGGGGAGCCGCAGCCAGACCCGCGAGTGCATTTGTTCCAGCCCATAATTGGGGCAAATATGACTTTGGTTCCGGCCCCGCAATCACGGACCGGCTGAATCAGGGCCCGTTTCCTCAGTACGCGCCGGAGGTGGTGATTCCGACCAGCGACGTAGTGATGGCAACCACGCGGTCTAACGAAATTGTTCCCAATTACGGCAAAGGTCTCATGACCTATATCTCAGGAGATCTGGGTCGCGACGAAATCAAGTCCGACAACCTGGAGCAAGCCATTGAGGCGCTTGCCAGCCTTCCTTTAGGCCAAAAGCTCTACATTCGCGTGCCGTGGCGCGACGTGCAGCAACAACCGGGGCGTTTGAATTTTGCAGACTACTGGAAGATCACGTTTGAAATGGCGGCCAAGTATAAAAAACGCATTGGCTTTCGCGTAATGATGAGCGATCCCGACATTGCTGGGCCGGTGCTGCCGGATTTTCTCGTCGATAAAGTTCCCATGGTGAAGTTGACAGGAGAGTGGCGGGGCGATGCCAGCGAAGTTCGCTATCGCAAAGCCCATATGCAACCGCGGTACGATGCTCCCAACTTCCAATCCGCATATCGTGAACTGAATGAGCTTCTGGCTGCAGAATTGAACGGCAGTTCACAAATTGAATTTATGGATACCTTTATGTATGGTTTCTGGGGCGAGGGCCATACGTGGCCCTATACCAATAATCCGTTTCCGGACTATGCCACGGCGGAACGCACCTGGATTCACATGCTGGACGTACAAATGGCTTGCTGGACCAAGACACCGCTCGCAACCAATACACAACCTGACTTCAGTCGCGTTGGGAATTCCGAACTCGTGGATCGCACCGTACGCAGTGCGAACTGGCTGCGTACCGACACAATCTTTATCGAGAACATGCAGATTGAAAGCATCAGCAATCGGCCTCCGTGGGTTGGCGCAGTTATTGAAATCGCACTGCCGGGTCATCTTCCGAATGCGGCCTCTGCGCAGGAGGCAATCTCCTACAGCGATAGCGAAATCGAGCATGTCATCGACGTGGGCGCAAACTACTGGTCGCTGTGGAATTTTCATAACATCAGCGCGGAAAATATTTTGGATTATTATCATCGGTACCCGAATGCCATCAACCATATCAATCGTTCCATTGGATATCGTGTGCGTCCTTCTTTCATCTGGCAATATACAGATGGAGATCATCAAGGCCTGATCATCGGATTTGCCAACGACGGAATTGCCGGCGTTCCCGGAGCGCTTCGGGTGACGGTGGCCAGCGAGGACGGCAAGGTCAAAGTTGGCGGCAGTCTGGACCCCGGATATCCTTTGCCCGGAAAAATTAGGCAAGCGCAGTTTGTTCTTCCCAATGGAGTCGATTGGAAAGGGCTAAAGTTATTTGCGGAAATCGAAGTGAAAGGTGTTCGCTATCCTGTAGAGTGGGCCTGCCTGCAGAAGTTGAATGAAGATGGATCGCTGACGCTGCGTCCAAACTTGCACGAACGGTCATAGCCGGACGGGCAGTGCTGCAGCATACAAAACCTGGCACGCAATAGGAGTCGAGATGAGCGAAAAACCCAACTCAATCACTCGCAGAGAGGCCTTGGCAAGAATGGGCGGGGCTGCTCTGGGTTCAGCGATGACGCCGGCGTTTCTATCTGGCCAGACGAACTCGCATGTGCCCGTTTCTCCGGTGCGCGTCCCCAATGGCCCGCCGGCCAGCCGTTCTTCAACCCGTCCCAACATTCTTTGGATTACGGGCGAAGGCATTCCGCTGAAGGTACTGAGCTGTTACGGGAGCACGCTCATACAGACTCCGCACATTGACCGGATTGCCAACGAAGGCATGCGGTTCGACAACAGTTTCGTGACCAATGCGCTATGTGCTCCCAGTAGGGCTACCCTACTTACGGGAAAATACGATCACTTGAATGGAATGATCTCCAACCCTGGGGAAACGACGGCAGGGATGACAAATCCCACCTTCGATGCTTCGCAGGAGACGATCGCAAAAATATTCAAACGCAATGGATACCAGACAGGGATGGTAGGGAAGTGGCATCTCCCAGCCAATCCCGGCGAGACCGGATTTGATTATTTTGTGTATAAGCAGGGAGCCGGCGGACCTTACTACGATCCCAACGGATATCTGCGAAACACAAGCTTAGGCAGCAACGTCGTTCACGAAAGAAGTTATCCCGGCTATATCACCGATAACATGACGGACTTTGCAATTGAAGGGATGCAGCAGTTCCAGCAGCCATTCTTCATGATGATGCAATTCTTTAATGATCATCGTCCGTTCGACCCGCCGCACAAATACGAACACCTGTACGACAACACGCGCATTCCAGAGCCGGGCACCTTTTATGATGACTACTCCATGCGTGCATCGCCCGCGAGAGAAGCAAAAATGCGCATTGCGGATATGCCGGACTTCAATCCGCCGCAAGATCTGACGGAGCGCCAGCGCAAACAGTGGAACTATCAGAAATTCATGCAACATTTTCTGGGCACGCTGCGCTCTCAGGATGACAACATGGGCCGGCTCCTGGATTATCTCGACAAGTCCGGGCTCGCAGAGAACACCATCGTTGTGTATACGGCGGACCATGGATTCTTTCTCGGGGATCACGGATGGTTTGATAAACGGTTTATGTATGAACAGGCCATTCGCGTTCCCTGGATGATTCGTTATCCGGGTCATGTGCAGCCCGGCAGCGTGAGTCAGGATTGGGTGGTGAATATTGACAATGCTCCCACGGCTCTCGATTTGGCGGGTCTGCCGGTTCCGAAGGAGATGCAGGGCCGATCTGTCTCGCCGCTGCTGAAGGGAAGTGCGCCCCCAGACTGGCAAACTTCCTTCTACTACCACTATTACGAATTTGCTCCGCCACACTGGGTGTTGCCGCACTATGGAATTCGTACCCGCCGCTATAAGCTGATCAGCTATTACACGGTGAATGAGTGGGAGTTGTTCGACCTGGAAAAAGATCCAGATGAAATGGAGAACCTTTTTGAATGGTCCGGCTACAAGGTACATCCCGCATACCAGTCGATCGCGGAAAATCTGGTCACGCAACTGAAAGACTTGCGCGAGAAGTATAGGGACACCACGGGCAGCCCCGTGAAGTTGTGGCCCAGCGCTAGTTACGATTGACCATCGTTTCAATCGGGTGATACGTTGAAGCGAATGTTAATCCGTGAAGAGCAGACTTCGACCGCCGCCGCCTCAAGAGCGCCGCGTGTTTCCAAAAATCGCTTGGCCTCGGTGGACGTGCTGCGGGGAATCACGATTGCGTTCATGATCCTGGTGAACAACGGCTATTCCAATGACGCATTTCCCGCGTTGGAACATGCCGAATGGAATGGCTGGACCCCAACCGACCTCGTATTTCCAACCTTCTTATTCCTCGTCGGTGTAACCATTGTTTTTTCTTTTGAATCGCGCTTGAGCCGCGGCGCCTCGAAGTCTTCTCTTCTTCTCCATACATTCCGGCGAGCCAGTATCTTGTTCGCCCTCGGATTGTTCGTCAACGGTTTCCCGCATTTCCCGCTGGCGACTCTGCGTATCTATGGAGTGCTGCAGAGGATTGCGATCTGTTTCCTGATTGCCAGCGCGCTGTATCTTGTCGATCGGCGCCCTGCCAGCAAAATCGTGTTGGTCGTGCTGGCTTTGTTCGGCTACTGGATTCTATTGCGGTGGGTTCCGGTGCCGGGCTTTGGCATGCCGGGTCGAGATATCCCATTATTCGATCCCACCCGAAATCTCGGTGCCTATATCGATCGACATGTTTTTCCAGGCCGCTTATATCGTGGCGTGCGCGATCCCGAAGGATTATTGAGCAACATCCCCGCGCTGGGGACAACATTGCTCGGGATGCTGACCGCAATGTGGCTCCGATCCAAACGCAGCCCGTCGATCAAGGCGTGGGGAATGTTGGCAGCCGGAATCCTCGGCATCATTCTCGGGCAGCTTTGGGGTCTTTGGTTTCCCATCAACAAAAATCTGTGGAGCAGTTCGTATGTGTTGTTCGCCGCCGGTATAGCGTTGGTTGCACTCTCGATATGTTATTGGGCGATCGACATTAAAAATTGGAAAACCGGCTGGACCTATATCTGGCTTGTGTTTGGAATGAACGCCATCACGGCGTATGTTTTCGCCGAAATTCTCTCCGCCGCGCTGCATGCGATCGAGCTCCACACGGGAACAACAATGGTCAGCCCGAGTTGGTATGTATTCACACACTGGTTTTCGCGGATTCCGTCGCCTCACCTGGCGTCGCTCGCCTACTCGATCAGCATCGTCGCCATATGTTTTGTCCCGGTGGCGATTCTCTATAGAAAGAAAATATTCCTCAAAGTCTGACGGTCGGATTGCACATTGATTTCGTCGACTATGCGGGCATCAAAGTGCGGGCTCGCGCCAGTCAATCAAATCCTGTGACCGCAATCACCGCGGCTGCCCTGTGACCGATGGTGTAGTGGATATAGAGGACGAGTGATGATTCTCCATCGCAGCACACAATATGACTTAGAAGAAAGTGAACCAGAGTCGCTTATCAAAATGAAGAAGTGGACGGCAGTCAGCTGCACCGTGATTGTCGTCGTTGCCAGAATTGTATGGGGCCTGGCCCGCTAAGATCGCTCGCCCGCAACAGAACCACATTGCAGAACGAAAATTTTTCGCAGAGATTTGCCCGAGCTTCCCGAACTCACGAGGTGCAGATCGCGCAGGGATTTTCGCTGTCGTGGTTCCACCTCGCTTTTACGACCTGCACCATTAACAATCAAAGCACCAAGCCGCTCCCAGTCGGGACGGCATTGCGTGATTTCGACCGAAGATGGCCATCGCCCGTTGCGGGTTTTCTCCGCCAAATGGTACCCTTCATGTAGCGCGTTCAGGACGGGTTCACGACGCCCTGCCGCAGTCTTCACTCTGGTTCCCTGGTATTGAATTGACCCTCATGTTTACCGGCGACTCTTGCCGATTTTGGGTAGCCTCCCAGCGCCAATTCCAAACGCGCCGACGTAGCTCAGTTGGTAGAGCAGCTGATTCGTAATCAGCAGGTCATCGGTTCAAGTCCGATCGTCGGCTCCAAACATCTGTTCTAAATCCAGATACTCATTCCCTTCGCTTGTCCAAGTAAGCGGTCACCGATGAAGTAGCCGAGCACAGTGATGATTGCGGGTGCAAACGGCCCGGCTTTCAAATAAGAAGACGTGCTAAGGTTACCGTCAGGAAGCTGATTCCAAGTATAGAAA
>JAJXZK010000361.1 GCA_021780095.1 Acidobacteriota bacterium
CGCGTGCTGCCCCACCACATATTTGTCCAGCTCCGCCACAATTTGCCGCGGCGTCATTTCATCCAGCGACAGCGCCTGGTCTTCTTCCACTCCAGGTAAATAAATGGCCATATCCACTCCTCATTCTGTGCCGCAGCCTCGGGCCCCGGCCAGACAGGCCTATAGTTCTTCGATGGTGATTTGATCGTTGGTGTAGATGCAGATCTGGCCCGCAATGCGCAAAGACTTTTCCGCAATGTCACGCGCCGACAGCTCAGTGTTCTGGATTAAAGCCCGCGCTGCTGCCAGTGCATAGGAGCCGCCGCTGCCGATCGCCGTTATGCCTTCGTCCGGCTCGATCACGTCGCCCGCTCCGCTGATCAAATATGTCTGGTTCAGGTCCGCTACCACCAACAGCGCTTCCAGATTGCGCAACATCTTATCGGTGCGCCAATCTTTCGCCAGTTCCACTGCAGATCGCCCCAGGTTGCCCGCATACTGCTCCAGCTTGGCCTCAAAGCGGCTGAATAAGGAAAACGCGTCCGCGGTCGATCCGGCGAATCCGGCCAGCACCTTTTCCTGGTACAGGCGGCGAATCTTTCGTGCTGAATGTTTGATCACGCTCTCGCCCAGCGTTACCTGGCCATCGGCTGCCATCACAACGCGATCGTTGCGGCGCACGCACAACACCGTGGTCGAACGAATTCTCGTTCGTTCAGGTCCAGTTCGCTGGCTGGAAGCACTTCTGCGGCGGGAGACGGAAGGACCGGTTGCGTCGGGGCGCACGTCCGGGTGCAAATTAGGCTCGAACATCGTCAACTACGATTATAAGGCAATTATTTACCACTTTTACTCCAAGCTCTACCCGCCAACCCGGCACTTCCGCTATCCTCAAGAGTAGCTCGCACCAGCACACATAGGATTCGACGAGCACCGTATGCAATCTTGGTTGTCGCACCACGCTCCTGTCCTTGCCACTACCGCGGCCTCTGTAGCTGCTGTGGGCAGCGTCGTCCTCTGGTGGGTCATCACGCATCGTAAGTCCGCGGAAGAACGCGAGCGCTTGCGCCGCAAACATCTGGTCGTCCACGGCCGCATCATCGATGGTTCCGTCCTGGACTGGTCGGAGCAGCCCAACTCCACTGATCTGGGTACGCTGATGTATCGCTACTATATCTCCGGCGTCAGTTATGAGTGTGCTCAAGATCTCACATTCCTCAAGGGCACCGCGTTGATTGACGCCACCTGCCTTGGCCGTCCTGCTTCCGTTCGCTACGATCCTAAAAATCCCGCCAACAGCATCATCGTCGCCGAAGGCTGGAGCGGGCTCCAACACCCGAATCGCATCCTCGTTCCCGAATCGATGGAGGCCACAGAGACGCTGTTGCCAACACCTCCAGCGGTAAAATAACCGTATGCATGTGCATGCGCCAGCCAACGATCAAACCAAGCGCATCCTTCGAATTTCGCTGGTGCTCACCTTCGGCTATATTCTGCTGACGCTCCTGGTCGGACTGCGCGCCCACAGCCTGGCGCTGATCGCCGAGGCCGGCCACAATACTTCCGACTTTCTGGCGCTGCTGCTCTCTTTTGTCGCCGTCTATTTTCACAGCCGCCCCGCCACCGACAAAAAGACCTTCGGCTATCTCCGCGCCGGCGTCCTGGCCGCGTTCATTAACGCGCTCGCATTGATCGGCATTGCCGTCTGGCTGGCAGTCGAAGCCGTCGACCGCTTTTTCCATCCGCAAATCGTCGAGCCCCGTCTAATGATGGCCACCGCCGCCGTCGGCGTCGTCATGAACGGCATCCTTGCCTGGATGCTGTCGCGGGTCAGCAACGACGTCAACATCCGTGGCGCCTTCATCCACATGCTCGGCGATACGCTTTCCACCGCCGCCGTCATCGCCGGCGGCCTGGCCATCGCCCTGACGGGCATCCAGTGGGTAGACCCACTGCTTTCGCTCATCATCGCGGTCCTCATCTTCTGGTCTTCGCTCTCCATCATGCGCGAGACGCTGAATGTTCTGCTGGAAGGAACGCCGCAGGACCTGTCCCTCACCGACATTCGCGACGCCATGCAAGTGGTTCCCGGCGTCTGCGGTGTCCACGACCTGCATGTCTGGAGCGTCTGTTCGCACTTGAATGCGCTCGCCTGCCACGTCACCATTTCCGATATTCCGCCTTCCGAAAGCCGCCGCATTCTGACCGACATCAATCGCCGGCTGAGCCAGAGCTTCAACATTCACCACACCACCATTCAGTTTGAAACGCGCGACGACGCGGGCTGCGCAGTCGAGGACGGATGCCTGCCAACAGACGAATCCTTGGCCACCGCCCATACCCATTCGCACTAATTTGTTTGCAGGACTCGCTAACTGGTAGATTCCCCCCGGCACGTCCTCCATGGGTCAAGTTCCAGGTAGGTCCTGGGCTTCAATCCAGCGAACCCAACCCGAATTCTAGGTCCGCCTTCAGGTGCTCAGGTAGACTGCCAAATCTCAATTCGACGGATGGGCTGCAATCTGGGTGAAAATAGGGTTGTCAAGTTCTGGGTGTAACCGCTTATAATCACAACGAAAAGAAAGCGCAAGTGGGGACATTTCGAAAGAAATGAGGATCACACAGCCTTGAGTTCGAAACTCCAAACAAAGTTTCCCGCCGCTCAAACCTACCATGCACCCTCGCTGCCGCAGGCATCCAATCGCCTGCTCTCGCTCGACCTTCTCCGCGGCCTGACCATCGCGTTCATGATCCTCGTGAACAACGCCGGCGACTTTGGATCTGCGTATTGGCCGCTGCTTCACTCCGCCTGGAACGGTTGTACGCCGACCGATATCGTGTTCCCCACGTTCCTGTTCATCATCGGAATCACCACCGTCATTTCGACGTCGTCGAGACTCTCGCGCGGCACGCCGAAGCGAACGCTCTTGATTCAAATCCTCAGACGCGCTGTGATTTTGTTTCTGCTAGGCATCGTGGTCAACAGTTTTCCCTTCTTCAATCTGCATACGATGCGTTTCTTCGGAATCCTTCCGCGAATTGCCGTCTGCTACTTCGTCGTGGCAATCCTCTATCTATTTAGCCAGGGCTGGCGCGACAAACTGGCGCTGTTCATCGCAATCTTGATCGGCTACTGGGTTCTGCTGCGCTTCGTGCCCGTGCCCGGCTACGGCGTTCCCACCCACGCCGTGCCTTTCATGGATCCGCTGCACAACCTCGCATTCTGGGTCGACCGCAGCTTGTTCTCCGCGTCCCACCTGTCCGACGGAACCCACGACATCACCGGTCTCGGCAGCACGTTGCCTTCTATCGCAACGACATTGCTGGGCGTTCTGACCGCGCAGTGGCTGCGCACTTCCCACAGCTTCACGACAAAAGTCAGGAATATCGCCCTCGCCGGCATTGTCGCCATTCTCCTGGGCGGCTTATGGAACTTTACCTTCCCCATCAACAAAGAGCTCTGGAGCAGCTCCTTCGTTCTGTTCGCCGGCGGCGTCAGTATGTTGCTGTTGGCGCTCTTCATGTGGATGTTCGACCGCGCTCCTGCTCCTACTTCTGGCAAGAATCGATCCCTTCTCGCCACTTCATTGCTGGTCTTCGGCACCAACGCGATCACCGCTTATGTCTTCTCGGAGCTTCTGGCCTCCGGACTCAGCAGCATCCCCACCCATCCCGGAATGAAGCTGCAGGAGACTCTGTATCAGTCGATCCTTCACGTAGTTCCGAATGCGCCCTTCGCGTCGCTGCTCTACTCGCTCGCCTACGTGGGCGTCTGCTGGCTCTTCACCTACTCGCTCTACCGGCGCGGCGTATTCATTAAAATTTGATGGTGTTACTCGATAAGGACGAAGGCGTTGTCTCAACATCGGCCCCGCAGGTCGCTGGCCGGCAGCCGCACGGAAACCTGTACCGCGGCCGCCCCGGCACATTGCCTGTGACCTCAATCACGGACAGAGCAGGCTCTGGAGCATACATACATTGACAGCGCGATAGACTGACGACCTGGTAATTCACGGGCGATCTCAGGAGGGTCAACACGCATGTCACAATTCGCACCGAAATCGATCCTTTGTCCCTTGGACCTGAGTTCGGCCTCGCCCACAGTTTTGCGTTGGGCCAGTCTGATCGCTGGTTTCTACAACTCGAAACTCCAGGTCCTGCATTCGGAATGGATGGAGTATCCGCGATATTTTCTCCCCTCGCAGGCCGCAGAGTTGGCCGCTGAATCTGAAAGGGCCCGAAGCGCCATTCGCGACGACCTGGAGCGGCTGGTCAAAGAAACGATTCCTGACGAGATACCGCGTGAGATCACCGTGCTGGAAGGCCATCCCATCGAGAAGATTCTTGAGTATGCCGAGCGCCACCGGCCAGATCTGATCGTGATGGGCAGCCACGGGCGAAGCGGTGTTGCCCGCATGCGACTGGGCTCGGTAGCGGAAAATGTCGTCCAGCAAACCAGCAGTCCCACACTTGTCATACATGCTCCCGGAGGCAAACCCGCCCCTTCAAAAATCTCTGCGATTCTCTGCCCGGTCATCTTTGATGAGCACTCAGCCGGGACGATTTCGCTTTCCGCCGCACTGGCGGCCGCCACCGGCGCCCACCTGATTGTGATGCATGTGGAGGAAGCCGGCCTGCCCCCCGAGGTCAACCGCAAGCAGCTCTGTGAATCCGTTACCTCCGATGCAAGAGCTCACTGCGATGTGGTTGAAGTGATTCGTCAAGGCAGCGCGGCGGAACAAATCCTGCACGTAGCTCGAGAATACGACGTCGATTTGATTGTGCTGACCGCCATACATCGGCGATTCCTGGACTTTACGGTCATCGGAACGACCACAGAAAAGGTGATGCGGCATGCGGATTCAGCGGTCCTGGTTATTCCGGCTCGGGAGCAATTGCGGTCATCGGCTGGATGACTGGAGAGCGCGGCCCGCGGAAACCGCTTCCTGGTGAGTGTGGATTGGGCGAAGGGTTTAGCGCATCGGATCTGAAGACGGCTGGACTAGGTCAGCCGTCTTCCAGAGCCTCGCAATCTCTTCCGTACACAAGACGCTTATGCACGCACCGACATCACATGATGAAAAATGTTGTTCGGATCGTATTTCTTCTTCACCTGCTGCAGAAACTTATAGTTCGGGCCAAAATATAGTTCCGGCCAGTAATCATGCTGCAGCATCTCCGGGTCGGGATAGTTGATATAGCATCCCTGGTAGTTCTCGCCCGGGTAGGGCGTTCCCTGGTGCTCGGCATCGACTTGGGGAGATGTGTACAGGTCCTGATAGAGTTCGTTCAAAAAAGCGACGTGTCCTGTATCCTCCGCAGGGTTCGCCCAGAACGACATAAATTGCAATTTAAAGACACTGGATCGCTGGAATATCACCGTCTGCTCGCCCTTCTCTTTGCGATTGACGGCTCCGCCAAAGGAGTCGATCAGGATCGACCCGCCCGCCGGCAGGACTCCTGAAACTTCCCGCGTCAGGTGGTGATAAAAGACCGAAATCTCGTGCGGCGTGAAGCTCTTTCGCATGTAGGACGATTTGTAGGCAGCCCGTTGTCTGGTCCTGCCTCGCGCGCCGCCGCTGCCATCGGTGTCAATCCACTGTGTGCGTGTCAGCGTATATGTCCCGCAGTTCATCTTCTGCAGATCGTCACCACGTCCAACTGAACTGGGAGCAACAAGGGCTGCCGCACCACGATTCTGTTGCTGCAGCGAACGCAGATACTTCACGATCCCCTCTGTGTCCTGTTCGCTGAGTTGAGAAAAGGCCGGCATCCCCCCGCCCGTGCCGTTATGCACGATGCTGCGTAGTTCCTCGTCGGACATCGCGATCACACTCTTCATGCCGGCAATGTTAGGTCCCCCATTGCCGCCGGTGCCGGTGGCGCCGTGGCAGATCGCGCAGTTCTCCGCAAAGTGCTCCGCTCCATGGTCGTGGCCGCCACTGTGCACACCCGGAAGGACTCCGACGCTTCCTGCCATCCCGTGATTGTGCTGGCCTCGTGTTGCCGCCTCCACCTCTGGGCCGCAACTATTGAACACATTCAAAAACTCATGCAGCACGCTCAGGTCCCTGCACGTCCCATCGGGATTGCAGAACTGCACCTGAATCCCAATCTGTCCATTGTTCTTGGGGTGCAGATCCATCACAGTGAACAATCCCCACGTGTCCGGATCTTTCCCGCGCGTCGCAAAGTAGTTGCCATAGGCGTTCAGGATCCTGGCAAATTTCTCCTCCGTCATGTCGGCCCAGGAGAAGGACAGGCTCGCGATTGTCACCTCCTGCGGTGCAGGCGGCAGCGTATCAAAAATGTAGTCCGTAATCACGCCGAAGTTGCCCCCACCAACACCGCGGCATGCGCGAAAGAGATCAGCATCGTGCCTGGCGTTGATGGTGCGCGGAACGACATCGCCATTTGCGCCAACTGTCAGGATCTCGATCTCCGAGACCCAGTCCGTGGTCAGGCCAAACAGCCGGGAGAGAACTCCATAGCCGCCGCCGGTAATGTGCCCCCCCGCGGTGACCTCCGAACAACTGGCCCCCGGTAGGGTCAAGTTATAGAGTCTGTAGAGATCTTGATACGCCTTGCCGACGGTGGCCCCTGGGCCAATGCGGTACCGGGGATCATGGGGCAGATTGCCAGTATGGTTCAGCAAGCCCACATCGATCAGTGTGCCGTTGGGATTATTGATATAGAAATCCGCGTAACAGTTCCCGCCCGAGCGGATTGTCGGTCGTTTGCCTGCGCTCACCGCCCGCTGAAGCGCCTCGGCCACATCGCCCGCGTTCTGACAGAGTGCAATGTCCGCCACGGACTCCGAGGACATGGTCGGATACCGAGCATTGTGCGCCTTATTCAGGTTGCTGAAACGCGCATCCCCGCGTGAAACCCTGATCGCCAAACAGCGCTCCTTAGCAAGTTAGTTCTGGCTGATTATATAGGGGCCGTACATGGTTGGCCTCCACTCAATCCTGCTCTTGCTTTCCATGCGGCGCTTTCCGCTGTGCATCCAGCCAGCTTTGCAGGATCAGCACAGCGGCGATCTGGTCGATCACATCTTTTCGATCCCGTGCGCTTCGTCCCACTGCATCCAGGTGACGATGCGCCTCCGCCGTGCTCATGCGCTCATCCCACAAATGTACCTGCAAGTTGAATTCTTCCCGCAGGCTGTTGGCAAATTTTTCCGCCGCAATTGCCCTGGGGCTGCGATCCCCGGAAAGATGGATCGGCCATCCAATCACAATCCCCGCACATGCATAGCGCCGCAACAGTCGTCCGATCGACCGCAAATCGTTGCGCGCATTGGAGTGGATGATGGTCAGCAGCGGCTGCGCCGTCAGCCCCAGTTCATCGGAAATAGCGACACCGATTCTTCTCGCCCCATGATCGAGCCCTAGGAAGCGCGAAACCGCTTCTGGATCGATGGCTCCATCAGACAAAGACGGCGAACTCGGCGGGGTCTCCACTAGGGGTGATGGTACCCGAAATGTGGGAACCGGGCCCTCAAGTGGCTCGTACCACCTACAATATAGGGAGGCGTTTGTAATCCCTGGAGTTCGTGTCTGCCGTGCGTGCATTCCTAGTGTTTGTTCTATTTCTGCTACTGGCCACCGCGGGCGCTTACTTCCTGCTGATCCTGCCGTATGGCCCGTCAACCTCCATTCTGGTGACCATCGCTCCGGGAACCTCGGTGCATGGCATTGCGTGGACACTCCAGCAGAACGGCATCATTCGCAATCGATTCCCCTTCGACCTGGTGGCGCGGGTGGAGCGGCGCACGCTCAAGGCAGGCGTCTACCGCTTCGATCATCCTGCGCCGTTGCTGGATGTGTACCAGCGCCTGCGGATTGGCGACGTCTACACCATCGCGCTCACCATACCAGAGGGCTACGATATCTTCGACGTGGCTGCCGCCATGGAGAAAGCCGGCCTCGGTTCGCGCGAAGTGTTCCTGGCCGCCGAAGAACATGACACCGGGCTGATTCGTGATCTGGATCCCAAGGCCCAGAGTCTGGAGGGATATCTCTTCCCAGACACGTACAAACTTGCGCCGAACATGTCGCCAGATCAGATTTTAGGAGAGATGGTGGCACATTTTCGCCAGGAAGCGCAGCGCTTGGGATTGACGCAAAATATTCCCGCAACCGTGATCCTGGCTTCCCTGGTGGAGCGGGAAACGCCCGTCGGCACGGATCGCCCCATGGTTGCCAGCGTCTTTCAAAATCGACTGGCCCAGAACATGCCCCTCGATACTGACCCTTCCGTGATTTATGCCGCCCTGTTAGAAAAGCGCTACCGCGGCACAATCTTCGCATCTGATCTAAAGGCCCGGTCGCCGTATAACACGTACACGCATACGGGATTGCCTCCCGGGCCAATCTGCAATCCTGGAATTCCGTCATTGGAGGCTGCCATGCACCCGGCTCAGACAAACTTTCTTTACTTCGTCAGCGATCCCGCCAATCCTGGCCATTCACGCTTCGCAGCCACGTTCGAGCAACACCAGAAAAACGTGGCCGCATATCGCAAGGCGCAGCCCGCCCAACAGCCAGCGGACGGTAGATAATTTTGCAGCGACTGCTGGCTAATTTTCGTAGGTTGTTGTCGGCCACGACGCCCGCAACCCGTCTCCGCCATACCGCCGGTTTCTGGCGCGCCATGCTGGCGTGTCTGCCGATGTTGGTATTGAGCGGCTGCCTGAAACATACTCGCATTCTCGAGCGGCCCCAGGCGCCCGCCGTGGTCTTGACCGCCAGTGCGCAGCAATTGATTCAGCAGGTCGATGACCGCTATGATGCGATTCACTCGATGAATGCCAACGTGATGATTCGCGCTTCCGTCGTCGGTGCTGATAAGGGGAAGGAGACGGATTACACCTCGATCCGCGGCTACATTCTGTTGCGACAGCCTTCCATGTTGCGCGTCCTCGGGATGCTCCCTGTCATCGAGACTCGAGCCTTCGATATGGTCAGCAACGGAAGACGGTTTACCCTGCTGATTCCACCGAAAAGTCTCGCCGTCACCGGTACCGGTACGGTCACCAAGCCGGCGAAGAACCCGTTGATGAATCTGCGCCCGGCAGTATTTTACGATTCGATGTTGATCAAAAAAGTGGAGCCGGAAGACCTGGTCTACGTTACCAGCGATACCGGCATTGTTCGCGATTCCCACTCCCATCACTTGATCGCCGAGCCTGACTACGAGCTTGGCATTTTGCGGCGCATCGGCAACAGTCAACAGCTGATGCCGGAACGAGTGGTTCATATCAGCCGCACGAATCTGCTGCCGTTTCAGCAGGATGAGTACGACGATCATGGCATCCTGGTCACCCGCACCCTGTATAGCGACTACCGCACCTTCGACGGCATTCCGTACCCGACGAAAATCAACATCAACCGCCCGATCGATGGGTATCAACTCGCCCTGACGATCACGAAGCTCGCATTCAATCATCCCTTGGCGGACGATCAATTCCAGTTGAAAATTCCCGCAGGAACAAAGATCGAGAAGCTGCCGTAGAGCATCGCATCTCGCCAGCAGCAACATGCGTGTCCGCTTTTGCCCAGGGTCTACGTGCGGGTGACGGATAGTACGGAAATATCGTCTTCCTGGCCGAATTGCTTTGCAGCTTCTGCAATGGCGGCGGCGGGCTGAGTGCTGATCGCCTGGGTGCGCTCGAAGCCGAAGAGTTCCTTCTTGTCGTTCGTCGCCTCGACCACTCCATCGGAGACAAAGGTCAGCCGATTGCCCGCGGCAATCTCGAACTGTTTCTCTTCATAATGGCCCGTTTCCACGACCCCCAACGGCAGGCCGCCTGGAACCGCCAGTTCTTCGCCGTTGCGATACGGCGGAATATGCCCCGCATTCGCAATCGTCATGGCGCCGTCTGCAGAGATCCATGCCGCGACGCAGGTGGCGAAGCCGGTAATCTGTCCGTGGAGTACACGATTCAAGTTCGCCAGTACCTCCGCGGGCTCGCGAATCACGCAGCCGCGCAGCGCGCCGATGATCGTGCTCACCGTCATCGCGGCTTTCAATCCTTTGCCGCTCACGTCGCCGACGACAATCAGCAGCGAGCCATCGTCTCCCGGCAGAATCTGGAAAAAATCTCCGCCCACTTCGCTGGCCGGGATGTACACGCTTTCGACCGAGAATCCCGGCGTGACGGACGGCGTTGCCGGGACGAGTAGCGATTGCATCCCGCGCGCCGCTTCCAATTCACTTGCGAGGCGCTGCTCCTCACGCCGCGTGCGCGCGAAGCGGTTGATCAGGATCGCCAGCATGGCCAACAGGAAAAGGATTTCCGTGGCATCGTCCATCGTGAAAGTGAAGGGCCGGGTGAACAGGTTTATGGAGCTATTCGCTACCGCTTTGTGCCAGCCGAGCTGATAGCCCGCATATATCGCAGTTTCAATTGGATTGAGCGTCAGCGCAAACAGCACGGGCGCCAGCAAAAGCCGAGCGTCAGGAACTCCCGCTCTTGATTTTTGAATCAGCAGGTCGGCAGCCCAAACCAGGATGACCACATAAAGAAAGGCATTCGCCAGATTCATCCAGCCGACATAAAGGAGGCCGAACTGAAGCAGAACATAGCTAACAAACATCGCTAGAGAAGCAGCAATCGCGAGATACAGCAGCACGCTGCGGCGGGCACGCAGAAGCGCGACGAGAAACGCAATAAAGAACAGTGCTGACGCTAAAATGAGGGCGTTGTTTACCCAGTCGCGTGTAAAGATTGTGACTGCGACCATCCGACAGTAAATGTAAAAAGCGAACGTCGCGGCATTCGATAGCGCATTGCCGGCAAACCAGAGGTATTCCCGCTCGGTCCGCCGGATCAGAAACAAAAGCAGACCTAGCAATCCTGCGATTCCCTCGAGCAGCGCAAGGGTATAGTCGCCGCCGTTTGAAAGCAGACGCGAATCGTGAGAAAGCTCCGTTCGCCGCTGCAGCAGAAGGGACCGCCCCACCAGACCGCCGCCACTTTGTGGGCCCCCGCCATGATAGTTCGACCAACCGGGCCAGTGCCATACACGCAGCGCAATCGTAATCGATCGCGGCCCCCGCGACGCTCCAACGGGCAGAGGAACGATCGTCGGAAATGTAATCGTTCCCGTGCCATCGGGAGGCATCCGGCCTACGGTCTTTACCAGCTTGCCGTCAACAAATACCTGATCGCTGGTCAGAATGGGCGGCAGGACTAGAGACAGGTCGCGCTCTCCAGGCGGGACGGCAACCTGAAGGCGATACCACGCAAATCCGCTGTAGCCTTTGTATCCCTGCTTGCCCCAGTCTTCATCGGAACGCAACAGCGGCCATTGCGAATCATCGAAATTCGGATTGGCCCACGCTGGATTATCGCTCGTATGAAATCGCCACAAACCATCGAGCGACGTAACCGGCTCGCGTCCAGTGATCAGACTGAAACTCTGCGCGCGGAGCAAGTTGCTCGCACAGGAAATCAGCATCAAGAAGAATAAGGCTGCCTTCTTCATGCAGGGACCGCCTTCAGGTTTGTCATGCGCGTCACAGACAATACCGAAATGTCGTCTTCCTGCCCAAACGCTTGCGCCGCTGCCGCCACTTCGGCCGCCGTGATGGGCTGCCGCAGCATGTCGCTGATGCGTTTGAAGCCGAAGAGCTGCCCCTGCTCGTCCTGCGCCTCCACCACTCCATCCGACATCAACATCAACGTGTCGCCGGACTCAAGCTGAAACTGCATCACGGAAAACTCTGCGCTCTCCACCATGCCCAGCGGCAGCGCGCCTTCCATCGGCAATTCTTCGCCATTCAGATAGGGCGGTAGATGGCCTGCATTCGCCAGTGTCGCCGAGCCATCCGCTGCGATCCGCAGCGCCAGCCCGGTGGCATGTGCCTGTCCGCGTCCGCAAAGCCGCTGATTGAGCGCGTTCAACGCACTCAGCGGATCGTTGCTATGGGCGGCTTCAGCGCGAATCGCACCCACAATCAATGCCACCAGCATTCCCGCCTGCAATCCGTGCCCGGTTACATCGCCAACAACAATTAGCACGCTGCCGTCGCTCGGATGCGGGATGATCTGGAAGAAATCTCCGCCCACTTCGCGCGCCGGACGGTATTCGCTCTCAATCGTCAACCCCGGCACACGCGGCAGTTCTTCCGGGATCAGCACCTGCTGCACTTCCTGCGCCTGCTTCACGTCGAGAGCCATCTCCCGCTGCTGGCGCAGGGAGAGCAGAAACCGCCGCAGCAGCAGGACAAAGATGGCCGCCGCCAGGGCCACGCTGGCGAGCGAATCAAGCGATGCCTGAGTGCCGAAGGGAAACCAGACCACGCGGACACGCAGAATTCCCAGCTCCCTCTGAAACAGCGAAATCCCCATCAATACCAAAGCGGGCAGCGCCAACCAACCCTCCCGCCCCTGTTGGCGGATGCCCCGGATAACGATCAGCACCAGCAGCAGCAGAAAGAGCAGCCGGATCCCCAGAGATCCGAGGTGAAAGGCCGCACTGACAGGATGAGAAACGACGGTAAAGAATAAGTTTTCTCCCAGGCCCTCGGACAGCATATATAGCAGGGTCAGACCGGCGATGGATTTCGGTATCCATGCCGGGTTGCGCAGCCGGAACCAGACCCACCATACCATCACCCACCCACCTAGAGTCAGCGGATGCAGAAATACATCTTCTATCAGGTTCCAGTCCTCGCCCGCCGTGAACTGCGTCCAAGCGGCCAGGCAATAGAAGAAGTTGTAGAGCGCTGTCAGCAGGAAGACTCCCGCCAGCCACAGATACACCGGATCGGAGCGGTCGAACAGGACCAGGCTGCAGGCCAGGACAGCCAAGAGGAAGAATAGCGTCGCCACGACCGCTACCGATGCCCAACTGCGGACCAGCTCAAACCATCCCAGTTGGTTGCGCGCAGTCACCATGCTGGTTTCGCCTAGCATTGGCGCGGCGTGGATGCCGCCGGCATCGGGGTCGAACGTCAATGTGTTGGGCTCCATCCAGACACGGAAGGCAAACACATGCGTGACCGGATCTGTGCTGTCACTGCCGCTGGTTTCGGCCTGCGGCAAGAGGAACATCTTCGGCACGGTTTCGTAGATTATCGGACGCTGGCCCGGTCCGCGGAACTTACCGAAGCTGCCGAGCAGCGTTCCATTATCGAAGACCTGGTAGCCATCGTCCACGTCCGTCGGCCCAGCCAGAGCCAAGTTCTCTCCGGTCCGCGCGGCCACCTGCACCCGGATGCGATACCAGGCCCACCCCCAGTAGCCGGGATGGCCCTTGGCTGTCCAACCGGGCACATATCCTGGTATTCCACCTACGGGATCGACGCTGCCCGCCTTGGGCGTCAGATCCACCGTCTCCCAGCCGGAATCGTCGAAGTTTGGATCGGCCCATCGTGGATCATCTCCAATGTGGAACTTCCACGGCCCGTTCAGCGCGACGATGGACTGGCCGAGCGTGATCTGCGCGGCAGCAGTGGTTGCAGGAGGTGTGCTCTCTGCTTGGAGCCCAATTGAGGCAAACAGAAACAACCAAAGCACCGCGGATGTCTTTTTCATGTCAGGACCGCCTTCAGATTTGTCATGCGCGTCACAGACAATACCGAAATGTCATCTTCCTGCCCAAACGTTTGCGCAGTCGCCGCAACTTCCGCCGCAGTAATGGGCTGCCGCAGCATTTCGCTGATGCGTTCGAACCCGTATAGCTGGCCGTCTTTTTCCCTGCGCGCCTCAACCACGCCATCTGACATCACGAAAATTGCGTCGCCGTCGTTCATCTGGAAGCTTTGCGATTCGTAGCCCTGCGCGGCCAGCATACCCAGAGGCAGCGCACCCGGCATCGCCAGTTCATTTCCATTCACCCATGGCGGCAGATGTCCGGCGTTGGCTACAGTCACCGTTCCGTCGGCATCGAACCGCGCGCACAAGCAGGTGACGAAGCCGCTTTTCAAATTTCCGGCCAGTTCGCGGTTGAGGCGCGTCAGGATCTCGGCCGGCTCACAGGTTTCTTTGGCAATCGCGCGCACCGCGCCCACCGCCATCGAGACCACCATGGCGGCGCGCAATCCCTTGCCGCTCACGTCGCCCAGTACCACCGTCAAGCCGCCCTCCGGCAGCGGCAACACCTGATAGAAATCTCCGCCTACCTGGCTGGCGGGCAGGTACGTTCCTTCGACACGATAGTAGGGACTCGTAGGGAATTGCTCCGGTACCAGCAGCGCCTGCACCGCCTGCGCCTGCTGCAACTCGCCTTCAATGCGCTGATGCTCCCGCCACTGCCGGACGAAACGATAGATCAAAATGGCGAGCACGGACGCGGGCACCAAAAGTGCCAGAACGTCGTTGACGACGATCACAACCGGAGTTGGCAGACGCCCGTTGGCAAAAAATACCCACAGGGCCCAAACCAATATCACCGCACCGGGAGACAGCATCAGCCACGCTTCCCGTCCCAGTTTGCGAATCCCCGCCACGGCCATCCACAATAGGCAGGCTAGGCACGGGAGCAACGAGGCTTGAGTCGCGGTAAATAGAAATGAAGATGCCCTCACCGAGGAGATCCACCCCCCGTTGACTGTGAATGCCGCCCACAGGAGAAACATAAGACCGCCCGCGATCATGTTTGCGACCCGCATCCCTCGGCGGTCCTCGAGGGCAAGCAACCATTGCAGAGCCAGCAGACTGAAGAGGAACGCACTCGCGACGAGTGCATTCGCGATAAAAGACTCAGTCTGTGTGAGCCATCCTGTGGCTGAAAATCCGTCCAGCACGGTCAAAGAGTCTGCAAAAGGCAAGGACATCAACGTCAGTCCAGCCCACAAATACTCTCGATGTCTCCGGTTGTAGAAAAAGAGCAACAGGGAAATCAATGCCACCAGAAAGCACGGCACCACTTCACTCAAGGCGGTCACCGCGAGATTCAATTGGCCCAATCGCAGCGCGAGCTGTTTGATTCTCGGAGCTGTCGCGCCATCCGCAAGCAGCGGTGCCCCGCGCAATCCTCCGCGGTTAGGGTTGATAAAAATAAGAGGCATGTCCCACGCGCGAATTGCCAAAACATGTTCTCCGGCAGTCCCAATCCCGGACGGAATCGGAAACACCTGGGTCCGCTGAATAAGGTAGGCCCAGCGCCGCGAAGGATCGCCATAGCCCCCCAGCTTTTGGCCATCCCAGTAAACCGTGTAGGCGCTGTCGACTTTCGGAACCAGCAAGCGCAAAGAACTCGAGGCACGGTGCAGAGAAACGTGAATCCGGTACCAGCCGTAGTTGGGCGCGCCGCGATAGCCATGTCCGCCCCAGCCCGGATCGAATGCGTTTCGCTCGGGGAGAATAGATTCCGGCCAGCCCTGCGCGTCGAGCGTGTAGTCGTGCCAATCCGTGTCATCGAACCCGGGCTGCGCCCAGGCCAGATCGTCCCCCACGCGAAACTTCCACGGCCCCATTAGCGCCAGCGCCGAGTTGCCCAAGGCAATCTGCTGCGTGCCATCTTCGACGGGCGCAACCGGAAAATTGGATAACAAGCTGGACACGGATGCGCTCTGCGCTACGAGAGGCAGCGCAAGCAAAGGACACAACAAAAGACCGAACCAAGAGCGACGCATAGGCGGGCACTTCACAAATACCAGCCATGCCCACCTTTGGCAACGAAGAAATCATTCAGCCGGGATGGTTCGCGCCCGCTTCGCCTTGGCCAACCGAGAACGGGAAGATCGCTTGAACCGAAAAGGTGGGTTTAGACTGTCGCGGCAACTGGCGTCGGGACTTCTGGCTTCTTCCGCAGAAACTTCAGCGCAGGGGCGG
This sequence comes from Acidobacteriota bacterium, assembly GCA_021780095.1. The sequence continues at coordinate 15,770 of JAJXZK010000361.1, forward strand.
TCATGGCTGTGGTGATCAAAGCGACCAGCACAAGAATCGTGAACAACTGCGTATTGATCGCGCCCGCCTGCAACGCCAGGTTCACCACCACCAGGTCGATCAAGCCGCGGGTATTCATCAGGAAGCCCAGCAACATCGATTCTCGAGGCGGCAGATTGGATTTGCGCGCGCCAAAATAGGTGCCGCCCACTTTGCCGGCAATGGCAACCGCCAGCAGAACAACGAACCAGAAAAACACATTCTTGCCGCCCAGATCGCGAAATTCTGTGTGGATGCCGGTCACCGCAAAAAATACCGGCAACAGCAGTACAGAAACCAGCGGATGAATCGTGCGTTCCAATTGGCGATGCCAGTGGTGCAGGCGAGGAACGCACATGCCCGCAAGGAATGCGCCGAAGAGTGCATGAACGCCCAGCCTCTCGGTCACGAAAGCACACGCAAGGATAAAGACCAGGAAAACCGCCAACAGCACCTGCGATATATTAGGCGCGCCTTTCCAACGGACCAGCCGGGCTAGTAGAGGGCGCACCGCCCCCAGCAGGAAAACGCCGAACGCCACCAGCAAAAACATCTTCAACAGCAATATCCAAACCGTCGAGTTTGCGGAATCGATCATCAATGCGATCGCCAGCAGAACCCAGCCCAGCACATCCGCAATCGCGGCGCACACCAGCGCCAGCATGTTCAGCTTGGCATCGCCGGTTCCGTTATCCCGCAACATGCGCGCTAACACCGGAAAGGCGGTCGTGCTCAGCCCCACACCGACAAACAGCAGGAAAGCGGCAAAGTTGGCATTCGTTCCGTGGAAATTTCGATACATCATCACGCCCAGCCCGCAACCCAGCCCAAAGGGAATCACCATGGAAAGCAGGCTGATCTTCATGGCCGTGTGTCGCTGCTTCCACACCGATTCGAAATCCAGGTTCATCCCTTCCAGAAACAGGTAGAGAACCATTCCCAGTTCGCTGACCAACGACAAGTCATGCAGGGAGCCGAGCGGAAACAGGTTCGCAATCAAGTGCGGCATGGCATAGCCAAACACCGAGCGCCCCAGCAGAATCCCGCCCAGCATCTCGCCCACCACCCGTGGCTGGCCCAGTTTACCCAGCAGGACACCGCACAGGCCGGTAACCAACACAATGACGGCGATCTGCAACAAAAATAGCGCGAGTGAACTCATGCGTGAACTGAATGCCTTTTCCTGTTGTATCAGGATGTCGGACGTAGTGTCGCAAGCGGGATGGCGACGGCTTCTTTTTCGCGCGCGGCGAAATGACGAAAATGAAAGCGCAGGGGCGCGCCGCTGCAAAATGCTCTAGTGTATTTCCGTCAGGAGAAACGTATCCCTAGACTGGAGCACGTTACTCGCTTGAGCGAGGTGATGGCTCGCGGGTATCAAAGAAAATGAATTGCAACTGGTCGCTCAGTAGCGATTGAAATTGCGAATCGTGTCGCTGGCGGCATTGGCTGCTTTGCCGGCCGTGTCCTGCACCGCGCCTGCCACCTGGTCCACCACGCCGCGCCCGGCCAGATCATCGTCGCCTATGATCCGGCCGACGCCTTCTTTCACTTTTCCCAGCAGGTCTCGCCCGGTTCCTGCGATGCGCTGCTTGCTTCCCCACAGGTCGGTCCTATCCGCGGCACTCTCCATCTCGTCGTACTCTGCAGCGTGCCGGGCGGCACGGCGATCCAAAAAGATATACGTAGCGACGATTCCAAGAGCAAGGGGTATCCAGGTTTGGCGCTTCATTGGTTTTTCTCCTGTTAGAGGGTAGGATGCCGAAGGACCTTTCGTGAACACAGCGGGTCAGACTGTTCGTTTCGTTACCGGCCAGCCCTCGTCCTCGCTCCGGTAACTACCGCAACAGTGCCGCGGCTGCCGAAGCCCCTATCTTTCTTCCTGCATCCTACGCTGTAGGGCAAGGAGAGTGAACCATGACCCCAGCTTCCGAAAAAACCAGCAGAAATGTACGTACCGATTCAAACCCCGCCCCAACCACAGCATCCCACCCTGCCATTGACCGCAATGCGCCCGCCGGGTCCGAAAACTCGCTCGGCGCGGAGAGCGTTCGCGACGGCCGCCCCGCCACCCAGGACGATGTCGTCGAGGCCAAGGACGAGATGCCGCCTGGCCCGCCCTCCTAGCTAAGATCGCAAGCAAAGCCTATTTTTCAATACGTTACAGGAAATAACAAATGTGATAGAAATACGCTCATATTATCTTCCTACTTGTGCTATAGTATTTCCAGGCGCACCGGATGGGCTGTCGAATCTCGCCCGCCGTGTCCCCACCTATTTCAACCATATTTAGGAGGAAGACCCATGGCCATCTCACGTTGGACACCATTTCAAGACATGTACACATTGCAGAACAGCCTCAATTCCTTTCTGCGCGAAGCTAATCGCGGCGAGGACGAGTCCCTCTCCTCGAGCGCGTTCGTTCCTCCCGTCGATATCTACGAAGATGCGAATCACATTGTGCTCAAGCTGGAAGTCCCCGGCATGAAGCTCGAGGACTTCAACATTGAGTTGGAAAACAATGCCCTGACCGTTCGCGGCGAGCGCCGCTTCGAAAAGGAAACCAAGGAAGAAAATTATCATCGCGTCGAGCGTCGCTACGGCAGCTTTGCCCGCGTGTTCACGCTTCCCAACACACTGGACCAGGAGAGCGTGAAGGCACACTACGATGCCGGTCTCTTAACCATCGAACTGGGCAAGCGCGCTGAAGCCAAGCCGAAGCAGATTAAAGTTTCGGTCAGCGGAGCCACCCCGAGCAGCGGTCCAAAAACCGTCGACTCCAAATCAACCGAGTCGAAACCAACCGAGTCCAAACCTGCGGCATAATACCTTCGAGGCAGGATCGGATGGATTTGATTCATCCAGGCAGGGCAGGCGTTCGCGGAAATACGCGACTCCTGCCCTATTTCCTCATCCATAGATCGCTTCAGAGATTCCACACGAAAGCGGGACACGCACCATGGCCGTTCGCTGGGACAAACTTACTGTAAAAGCGCAGGACGCCGTACAGACGGCCACCACTCTGGCCAGCGACAACGGCAATCCGGAGTTGCAACCCACGCATTTGCTCTTGGCATTGCTACAGGATAAAGAAGGGATCGTCACGCCCGTCCTGCAGAAGGCCGGGGCGAACCCGGAAGCCCTGCGCGCGAAGCTGGAGCAGGCGCTCGCCACATTTCCCAAAGTTTCCGGGGATTCCAACCAGGCCCAGCCCTCGAAAGCCTTCCTCAAGGTTGTCGAACAGGCTTTTCAAGAGGCCACCAACTTTAAAGACGAATATGTCTCCACCGAGCACTTGTTGCTCGCCGTCGCGCAGCAGAAAAACGATCCCGCGCAAATGGCGCTGGCAGCCGTCGGCGCCAGTCACGATGCGATTCTCCGTGCTTTGACCACCGTGCGTGGCACGCAGCGCGTCACCGATCAAAATCCTGAAGCGAAGTTTCAGGCGCTCGAGCGCTATGCTCGCGATCTGACTGAATTGGCGCGTCGCGGCAAGCTCGATCCCGTGATCGGCCGCGATGAAGAAATTCGGCGAGTGGTTCAGGTGCTTTCGCGCCGCACCAAAAACAATCCTGTGTTGATTGGCGAGCCCGGCGTCGGCAAAACTGCCATCGTCGAAGGCCTTGCGCGCCGCATCGTTTCCGGCGATGTGCCCGATGTGTTGCGCGATAAGCGCGTCATCTCGCTCGACCTGGGAGCCATGCTGGCCGGGGCAAAATACCGCGGAGAATTTGAAGATCGTCTAAAGGCCGTATTGAAAGATATTGAAGATGCCCAGGGCGGCATCATTCTTTTCATCGATGAGTTGCACACTCTGGTCGGTGCGGGCGCGGCAGAAGGCGCGATTGACGCCAGCAATATGCTCAAGCCGGCACTGGCGCGCGGCGAGCTGCGTGCCATCGGCGCCACCACGCTGAATGAATACCGCAAGTACATCGAGAAAGATGCGGCCCTCGAGCGCCGCTTCCAGATCGTCTACGTCGGGGAACCCAATGTCGAAGACACCGTCGCGATTCTGCGCGGCCTCAAGGATCGCTACGAGACCCACCATAATGTGCGCATCAAAGATTCCGCCATCGTCGCCGCGGCAACCTTGTCGCATCGCTATATTTCCGACCGCTTTCTGCCCGACAAAGCGATCGACCTGGTGGACGAGGCAGCCGCATCGCTCGCCATCCAGATCGGCTCGGTCCCGACTGAAATTGATCAGATGGAACGTCGCGCCACTTCGCTTGAAATTGAGCGCACCGCGCTAAAACGGGAGAAGGACGAAAACTCCAAAGAGCGACTGAAAGAAGTCACCAAGGAGTTAGCGACATTGCACGAAGAAATCGCAGCCCTGCGCGCGCATTGGCAGCAAGAACGCGGCGACATTACGCGTCTCGCGGACCTGAAGAAGCAGGTGGAAGCCTTGCGTCAGGATGCGGAGGAGCAGACACGCCGCGGCAATTTCGAACGCGTCGCGCAGATCCAGTACGGCGAACTCCCCAAGCTGGAAGCCGAGCTCAAAAAGCTGAACGCCGCCCAGGAAGGCGCTGCCGGCGGACCGCGCATGTTGAAAGAAGAAGTCGACGAAGAAGACATTGCAAAAATTGTCAGCAAGTGGACCGGCATCCCCATCTCTAAAATGCTGGAAGGCGAGGTTCAAAAACTGGTGCAGATGGAAGACCGTCTGCGCGAACGCGTCATCGGTCAGGACGAAGCCCTGCGCGTGGTTGCGAATGCGATTCGTCGTTCTCGCGCCGGCCTCAGCGATCCGAAAAAACCGATTGGCTCCTTCATTTTTCTCGGGCCCACCGGAGTCGGCAAAACCGAAACCGCGCGCGCTCTGGCGGAATTCCTGTTTGACGATGAGCAGGCCATGACCCGCATCGATATGTCGGAGTACATGGAGAAGCATGCCGTTTCGCGCTTGATTGGCGCGCCTCCGGGCTATGTTGGCTATGATGAGGGCGGCCAGCTGACCGAAGCCGTGCGCCGTCGTCCGTACTCTGTCGTGCTGTTCGACGAAATCGAAAAAGCGCATCCCGATGTCTTCAACGTGCTGCTGCAGGTGCTCGACGATGGCCGCCTCACCGACTCGCGCGGCCGCACCGTCGACTTCAAGAACACCGTGCTCATCATGACCTCCAATCTGGGCGCGCAATTCCTGAATACCGAAGCGCTGCAGGACGAAGCCTCCTTCGATGTCGCCCGCGAGCAGGTGATGCAGATTCTGCGGCAAAGTTTCCGTCCGGAATTTCTCAACCGCGTCGACGACATCGTCATCTTCCGCCCGCTCGGCGAAGAACAGTTGGAGCACATCCTGACCCTGCGCATTGCGGATCTGAATCGTATGCTGGCCGACCGCCGCATCACCGTCGAGATGACCGAGGCAGGGAAACGTCAGCTGTTCTTGACCGGCTATGACCGCGCCTACGGAGCGCGCCCGCTGAAGCGCGCGATTCAACGCCTCATCCAGGACCCGCTCGCCATCAAGATTCTCGACGGCGAAGTGGTCCACGGCGACCACGTTCTGCTCGACGCCGATCCGCTGCACAATCGGCTGGAGATCAAAGTCCTCGCCCGCACCGAAGTCAACCTCGGCTAGCGAATGCCTCTGGTCTTCAACGCAGCGCAACAAAACAGGAGAAACCACTATGAAAGTTGGAATCATCGGTTCTGGAATCGTAGCGAAGGCGTTGGGAGATGGCTTCCTCACGCACGGCCATGAAACCATGCTGGGCACGCGAGACGCAGCCAAGCTCGCCGACTGGCAACGCGAGAATCCCGAGGGCCGTGTTGGCAACTTCGCCGACACCGCCGCATTCGCAGAGATCGTCGTCCTCGCGGTCAAAGGTCTCGTCGCTGCAGAAGCCTTGCTCGGCGCCGGCGCCAATCATCTTGCCGGCAAGGTGGTCATTGACGCCACCAATCCCATCGCGGATGTGCCACCTGATCACGGCGTGCTCAAATTCTTCACCGGCCCTAACGAGTCGTTGATGGAATCGCTGCAGCAGCAGTTTCCCGCCGCTAATTTCGTGAAGGCATTTAATTCTGTTGGCAGTCACTTCTTCGTCAATCCACAATTTGCTGCAGGCAAGCCCACCATGTTCATTTGCGGAAATGACGAACCGGCTAAGGCCACAGTGATCAAGATTCTCGATCAATTTGGTTGGGAGACCGCCGACATGGGCGCCGCCGAAGCCGCACGCGCCATCGAACCGCTCTGCATCCTCTGGTGCATCCCAGGATTTACGCGCAACGAATGGACTCACGCGTTTAAGTTACTGCGGAAGTAAGCGCTTCTAAAGCTGTTTCGGCAGAGTTCCTGCTACGCCTCGTAGTCCAGTTCCGCGGCGACGGCCAGCAGCGGCATCAGCCAGTCCACCAGTTTCTGGTGCACAGGATGAGTGAAGTAGGCCGCGAGCGCCGCTTCATCGCGGAACTTCATTACGCCGCCATGAGTAAATCCCTGCGAACGCGGCGAGGTGTTCGCGCTATAGCTCGTCTCGATCAGTCCGGGAATCTGTCCCTGCAGGTCACGAATTTTTTCCGCCGCCTGTTGTTTGTCTTGCTCGGTGGCCTGCGGTTTCCATTGAAACAAGAATGTATGCACGATCATCACATCTCCTTATCTTTCTCAGGCGCGCAGTTCCACAGCCATCTGTACCTGGCGCAAGTCAATCCGAGGGGCTATGGTGATAGACGTTCTGGCCCTGTTTGGTGACATAACGACGCGTTGCGCCGAGCAACCCCGTCAGCGATCCGCGTGGAATGCTTTGTAGTAACGGATTTACCAGCCACGCGAAAATGGCCGGCACCCCGCGGCTCAGTCCGATCGATTCTAGTTGAACATACACGCCGCCATCCTTCGCCTCCAGCCGCCAGAAGCTGTCGAGCCGCCAAAGATAGCCGTGGCCATCATCGACCGGAAATTCCCGCTCGTCCGCCTGTCCCGCGTCCTTCAGCTCGACGATCCGCGTAGAGTAGGAATTGCTCACCACACGGTCCGGACCGTCGCGTTCATAACGGATATCGTAATCGGCGTTAAGGACGACCGTGACCAGCGAGTTCTTGTAGAACTGTAGGAACACTTTGAAGTTGTCGCCGCTCCGCTGCAGCAGTCTCGATTGGCTCACATCGGGTTTGTAGATCACCTTGTAATTGTCGTAATCCTGGGCGACTGCAAGGGTCTGCGCCAGCGACACGTGCGGGATGAAGATCACGCCAATCCAGTCGTGAATCAGGCCACCGGGAACCTTGATGGGATTGCCTTCCACTTTCGCATGCAGCTGTTCTACCAGGATCTGCCCATCACGAAGCTGCGCATAGGCTTCTCGGCGGCGTTCCTCCGGCAGACCAGCAATATAAAGGAAGGGGCCATTCCGGATTTCCGCCTGCATGCGCGCGTCTGACGCTGCAACATAACTGTCAAACGCCATCGCAGTCTGTTTTTTCAACTTGGCCGCGTGCAGCGTTTGCGTAACCAGGCAAACCAGCATCGCGCATATCAATAACGGTCGCGCGGAGTTGCATATCGATCGATAGAATGGCCTACCGAGCTTCATCTGCACACCCTGGAAACAAGCAGCGCCTGTTTCGAAAAAATTCAGCGGTGGACCAACGCTCTCCTTGCTTTCAATGGCGATCCGTCGCGTCCGACTCTAGCGCTTGCGTGTCACCGCGACGCGTGGAATGCCTTGCAAATCCGGAAGAAACTCCACGCTCTCCCAATCTGCGCCATTCAGCAACGCACCAACCGAGTCGCGCTGGCCTTGACCAATTTCCAGCATCAGCCACCCACCGGATACAAGCAGAGGAAGTGAATCTGGAATCAGCCGTCTATATACTTCGAAACCCGTACGCCCGGCGAACAGCGCCCGCGCGGGTTCATATTCACGCACTTCAACGGGCAAGGATTCGCGTTCTGAATCGGCGACATAGGGCGGGTTCGATATGATCGCATCGAAGTGCTCGTCCGCAACCGCGCTCAGCAAATCCGACTCGCGAAAGCGAATGCGCGCGGCCACTCCGTTATGTTTCGCGTTCTCCGCCGCAACAGCCAGCGCCGCCGGGCTAATATCGAGCGCAACGATTTCAGTCGTCATCAGCGAATGCGCCAGCGCCACTGCAATCGCGCCCGATCCGGTACCGACATCCGCTATGCGCGCGTTCTTCACCCCCTGCAGTCGCGCGATCGCAGCTTCCACCAGGTGTTCCGTCTCGGGTCGCGGAATCAACACATCCGGCGTGACATGAAACGGCAGTCCAAAAAATTCCTGCTCGCCGGTAATGTACTGGACTGGAGTTCCGCGCAGGCGTTGCTGCAGCTCTGCATTGAATGCCTCTGTCTGCAGCGCCGTCAGTGGTCGCTCGCGATAGGCATACATTTCCGCGTGCGGAATTCCCAGCACATGCCGCAGCAGCAGGATTGCATCCGAACGGCTACGCGCCGCAGGAATGGAGTCGGACTCGTCCAGCAGGGAAGTCCCCCACGCGATCGCATCGCCGATAGTCATCGACTCCGCGAACATCCCTCTCATACAGTCGCGGCGTCCTGCTTCAGCCGCTCCGCCTGGTCGTGCGAAATCAGGGCATCGACAATGGGTTGCAGTTTCCCTTCCATCACTTCAGCCAGTTGATGAAGGGTCAGTCCGATGCGATGATCCGTCAACCGATTCTGCGGAAAATTGTACGTCCGGATTTTTTCACTGCGGTCGCCGCTGCCCACCATCTGCTTGCGTTCCTTGGCCAGCGCCTGCTGCTGCTTCTCCATTTCCACTTCATACAGCCGCGATCGCAGCACCCGCATCCCCTTTTCGCGATTTTTGATCTGCGATTTCTCGTCCTGGCAACTCACCACGGTTCCAGTCGGCAAATGCGTAATGCGCACCGCGGAATACGTGGTGTTCACCGACTGTCCGCCGGGCCCCGAGGAGCAGAAGGTATCAATACGCAGGTCCTTCGCTTCAATCTTGATGTCCACATCTTCCGCTTCCGGCAACACCGCCACCGTTACTGCGGAAGTATGGACGCGCCCTTGCGTTTCTGTCTGCGGAACGCGCTGCACGCGATGCACGCCGCCTTCATATTTCATTTGCGAAAACACGCGCTCGCCTTCAATAATGGCGATCACTTCCTTCATGCCGCGCACGCCAGACTCCGACATGGAGAGCACTTCCACCTTCCAACGATGCAGTTCCGCAAAGCGGGTGTACATGCGGAACAGTTCCGCCGCGAACAGTGAGGCTTCATCGCCGCCCGTGCCCGCGCGAATTTCCAGAATCACGTTCTTCTCGTCGTTGGGATCTTTCGGCAGCAGCAGCACGCGAATGCGCTCTTCCACCGCGGGCCGCTCCGCTTCCAGTTGCGCCAGCTCTTCCGCTGCCATCGCGCGTATGTCAGCGTCGGGTTCGGTCATCATCGCTTTGGCATCGGCGATGCCCTGCTCAATGCGTTTCAGCTCGCGGATACTTTCCACCACCGCTTGCAGATCGCGATGTTGCTTGGTGATCTTTTGATATTGCTGCTGATCCGAGACCAGCGCCGGGTCGGCCATCTGAGCAGAAAGGTCGTCGTATCGCGCTTCGATTTGTGTCAGTCGTTCAAGCATGTCCCATATCCATAGCCGAAAGTGTCATGCGCCGAAACCGGCCAGTTCAGCGAAAATTGAGTGAAGTTTCGAGAAGCGAAAGGCGAACAGAAATCATCATAAGGCGGCGGGGAGCCGCTAATAGTGCGTCTCACCAGGGGTGCGGATTGCGCGCGATAGGTTTCGCGAGAAAATGTCTTTCTGCTGCATAGGGTGCCTGCCTGCTATATGGTAGCGCGTTTTCTGGCAGGGCAGGCGAGGAAGAAAGGAGGCCGGCTCGATGGCGGCAACGGACAGTTCGTGGGTGAAGTTTGCGGAGTTGTGCGAAGCGCTGGCTGCCACCCGCAGCAAACTTGCCAAGCGCGCCGCCATGTCGCAATACTTGCGCACTCTCGATACCGCCAGCGCGGGTCTCGCCGTTCAGTATCTCACCGGAGCTGTGTTTCCCGAGACCGATGCGCGCAAGCTCCAGGTAGGCGGGCAGTTGATTGCGCGCGCGCTCGAAATCATCACCCATGCCGATGGCTATCGTTTCCATGCTGTCTATCGCAAGTATGGCGATCTGGGCGCGGCGTCGGAAGAATTATTGCAAACCGCCAACGTCGCGTCGAAGCAACTCAGCCTGGCGGATATTGCCGCGCGTCTGGAGTCGGTTGCGACAGCGCGAACGCAAGTCGCAAAGTCGGCGCAGTTGGTTGAGCTAGTGCGATCGGTCTCTCCACTCGAGGCAAAATATCTCATCAAGCTGATCACCGGCGACATGCGCACCGGCGTAAAGCAGAGCCTCGTCGAAGAAGCGATTGCCGCGGCGACAGATAGGGACCTTACCGCAGTTCGCCATGCCGGAATGCTCCTCGGCGATTTGGCGCAGGTGATGGATCTGGCGTGCCGGGATGCATTATCGACCGCGCGATTCCAGATGTTTCATCCGCTGGGATTTATGCTGGCCACGCCCGCCGCCAATGCGGAGGACGCCTACTCGCGCTTCGCCGCTGAAGTGAGCGAAGATCTCGCCGTGACAAGCGCGCCCAAAGACGAGACCGCATCGGCAGCGCCGTTACAATCTCCCCCACAGACAAAGTTCTCAGCACAAATAGAAGACAAATATGACGGCATGCGCGCCCAGGTGCATTGCGGCGATCCGCAGCAGCCGGGCCGCGTACGCATCTTCTCTCGTACTCGTGAAGACGTGACCGCCAGCTTTCCAGAATTGGCCGAATGGTTTTCCGCCGTCAAAACACCGGCCATCCTCGACGGAGAAATCCTTGCGTGGGACGACATCACAGATCGAGCTCTGCCATTCACGTCGCTGCAACCGCGACTCAGCCGGAAACGTGTCACAGCTACAATGCGCGCCGAAGCGCCAGTCGTCTACGTGGCCTTCGACCTGCTTTTAGTCGGCGACGATCTCCTGCTGCAAGCTCCCCTGCGTCTGCGACGCGAACATTTGCAAGCCTGGACCTCCGCATCCCTGCAATCCGTCGATGCCAAAGCCGTCCTCGCAATCGCAGCCTCGCCCCAGGCCTCCCTATTCGCCACCGACGCAGTTACAGATAGCGAAGATGTCCCCGCGCGGCTGAAACTGGCCCCCATTACAAATGCAACCTCCACCCAACAGATTGAAGAAGCCTTCACCGCAGCCCAGGCGCGCGGCAATGAAGGCCTCATGCTCAAATCCCTGGAGTCGACTTATCAGCCCGGCAGACGCGGGTTGGCATGGATCAAACTCAAGCGCGAACTCGCCACCCTCGATGTCGTGGTAACCGCTGTCGAATACGGCCACGGCCGTCGCGCCGCCGTCTTGAGCGACTATACCTTTGCCGTGCGCGACGGCGGGCGCCTGCGCAATATCGGCAAAGCTTATAGCGGGCTCACGGATGAAGAGATCCTCACCATGACCCAGTGGTTTCTCGAACACACCGTGGAATCCAACCGCAGCCAATTGATCGTCGAGCCGAAGATCGTCATCGAGGTCGCTTTCAACAACGTGATGCAGGGCGATCGCCACGATAGCGGCTACTCGCTGCGTTTCCCTCGCATCGTGCGTCTGCGCCCCGACAAGCCGGCCGAGGAAATCGACACCCTGGATCGAGTGGCCGAGATTTTTCAGTCGCAGCACGCCACCTGATCGCCAATCCCAGAGCGGGAAGGTCTGATTAAGTCGAAAGAAAGTCACACAGGGGCTGAAGCCAACGGATTTTTCAGCCATTTACGGCACGACTGAAGTCGTGCCCTGATACAAACCAGACTTAATCAGAGCTTCCCTAAAAGGTGTAAAGTATTCGCAGGAGACTGACATGGGGGTGGTAGCCATTTTTATGGGTATTTTCCTCGCGCTAATTCTTTCTTTCTTCCCGCTGATTCTGTCGGGAAAGCGATCGGTAGCGGCGCAGGACCAGGCGCGCGCGCGTCGGATCGCTGAAGCCAGAATGAATGCCAGACTCCTGAGACTGAACATCTGATGCGTTCCTGAAGGCTGTCCTTAAGGTCTCGCAATGGTTTCGCCGGAAGTCCAGGCGTTGTGGTCTGGATGTTGGCAACTGAAGGTTGTAAGCCGCTCAACGCAGATTCAGGACACTACCTACGTCCACAGGCATCTTCAAAACCCTCCGGCTCCACCGGTATAATAGTTGAATTGCAATAAGCCGATGCTGTGGCATCCCGGTGTCAGGGGATTTCGCGTATCTCTATGTTGTATCTATGCGGTCCCGGATAATCCCATGACGGAACATATTAAAAAGCAACTGGAAGCGGAAATTCGTCAACTGGAACATGAGCTGACGCACGAGCTTCCCTTGGAAATCAAGAAGGCCGCCTCGCTTGGCGACCTCAGCGAAAACGCCGAGTACCACATGGCCAAGCAGCGCCAGGTGTTCGTCAACGCCCGCCTCGGCCAGCTCAAGGCGCGCATGTCGGAGCTTTCCCTGGTCAACCTCTCGAACATCCCTCGTGATCGGGCTGCCTTCGGATCCACCGTGCTGGTTTATGATTCTTCCAAAGATGAGAAGATCGAGTACAAGCTGGTCACCAGTGAAGAGTCCGACGTCAGCAAGGGCCTCATCTCAACCACTTCGCCGATCGGGCGCAGCCTGGTGGGCAAGCAGGTCGGCGATGTCGCTACTGTCGTCACCCCCAACGGCAACCGCGAGCTGGAAGTTCTGGAACTCATCACCATCCACGACACTAAGGAGTAATCTCGTCGTGAGGCGGCAGCGTATCCCTATGGCGGTTTGAAATGACCTGGACAAGCGCGTTCGGAAAAGGTTGCGGCTTCATCCTGCAGAAGATCGTGAATGGTCTGGCCCTGACCCGCATCTCGCCCAACGTCCTTACCTTCATGGGCCTGGTCATCAACACCGGAGCCGCTTTCCTGTTCGGCTTTGCCCGGCCGCAAAATAATGTCCGTATGTTCCTCTACGCCGCGCTGGTCATCATTGGCGCGGGTATCTTCGACATGGTGGATGGCCGCGTTGCCCGCCAGACCCAGCAAGTCACCGTCTTCGGCGCCTTCTTCGATTCCGTCATCGACCGCTATTCCGACGTTGCCCTGTTCTTCGGCCTGCTGGTCTACTATGCCCGCGCCGACCGCCTGTTCTACGTGTTCCTGACGGCCTTCGTCATGGTCACCTCCTTGATGGTCAGCTACACTCGCGCCCGCGCGGAAGCCCTCATCGGCTCCTGCAAGGTCGGGTTTATGGAGCGGCCGGAACGCGTCGTCCTCATCATTCTCGGCGCTCTGTTCAACCGCTGGGGAGCCATGGCGCCCGTCCTCTGGGTGCTGGCCGTTCTTTCGACGATGACAGTGATTCACCGTATCCGCTATACATATGAGCAGACACGTCGCCTCGCCCCCGTCCGCTGACGTCGCACCAGCAGCAATTGCACTGGCAACAACGCTGCAGAAAATGAGGGCCGAGCAGATGAACTTGAAGGCGGACGTCGAACGAATCGATGCCACCACCGTTGTCGTCAGACTCACTGGGAAAATGACACTTGGCATGACTCTGCATGAGGTGGAATCCACCATCAATAAGCTGGCCTACGATGGTACCCGCAAGCTGATCCTCGAGCTTTCTGGGGTGGAATATGCCGATAGCGCCGGACTCGGCCTGCTCATGGTCCTCTATGGCCGGATGAAGACCGTGGGCGGCCAACTACGCCTGGTCGCGCCCCGCAAGCAGTTGCTCGATGTCTTCAGGCTCACCGCTACCGACTCGATCCTCACCATCGATCCCGACCTGTCCACCGCCCTGGCCTAGCCGGGCCCGTCGCCGGGACGACGCGACCGAAGTGGAGGGACCTGCGGATTTTCAACCAACGAAAACCTGGGTCCCCCACTTTTGCCGCGCCGCTTGCTTGCCCAATCTTCCAGTTCATGGAACGAAACCGCCGCGCGGTAAGCAACCTATTTCTTTCACAAACTAGAAAACTTTCTCCGCCATTTCACGCACTACAATAGATTCGTGAGCTTCAAAATTGCACCCGTCCTCGCCGTTCATGGCGGGGCGTGGGACATCCCGGATGATCTGGTCGAGCCGCATCGACGAGGCCTAGCCAACGCCCTCACTGCTGGCTACGCCCTGCTGAAAAAAGGCGCTTCGTCTGTCGATGCCGTCGAGGCTGCCGTCGCCACCATGGAAGATGATGAAGCTTTCGATGCGGGACGAGGCAGCTTCCTAACCAGTGATGGTCGCGTGCAATTGGACGCTTTGTTGATGGATGGCGCCACGCTGCGTGCCGGCGGCATTGCCTGTGTCGAGCGCCTTCGCAATCCTATTCACGCCGCGCGCCTGGTGATGGATCTTAGCCCGCATGTCTATTTTGTCGGCGCGGGTGCGGAGGCTTTCGCTGCCGAACACGGCATGCCCCTCATCGACAATGCAGCGTTGGTCATCGATCGCGAACGCCGTCATCTTGCCGATGCGCAGCAAAAACTGCGCAACGCCTCCTCCCCTGCATCCAGCGCGGCTTCGGCCTCACCGCAATTGAGCGCCCTGCGCGCCGGCGTCTCCCACGATACAGTGGGCGCGGTCGCCCTCGATGGTCGCGGCAATCTCGCCGCCGCCACTTCCACCGGAGGCACGCTGAACAAATCTCCCGGCCGCGTGGGAGATTCCTCACTCATCGGCTGCGGCTGCTACGCCGATAATTTATCCGCGGCGGTTTCGCTCACCGGCTGGGGAGAGCCCATCATGAAATTGGTTCTCGGCAAGTGGGCCGTCGATCGCGTACAGCAGGGCACCCCGCCCGCTCAGGCCGCGGAAGAAGCCATTGCCTATCTCTTCAACCGCCTGGGCGGCCACGGAGGCATCATTCTTCTCGGACCCGCGGGCCGTTTCGGAGTCGCCCACAACACACCGCGCATGGCCTGGGGCACCCACACCACCCGCGGCATGGAAGTCTTCGTCCGCTAGCTTTTTGACATCCATCCCAACCCACGATGAAATCTTTGTAGGGAACCCATGCTCATTCTTGCCTCCGCATCGCCGCGTCGTCGCGAACTCCTCACCCAGGCCGGCTTCTCCCTCCAGGTGGAATCCATCCCGGTCAACGAAGATCCTCACCCCAACGAAGATCCCATCCACCTGGTGAAACGTCTCGCCCGCGAAAAAGCGCAGGCGGTTTTTAACGCCCACTCGAAATCCCAAGCCTCCTCCGATGATCCGTCGCTACTCGTCCTCGGTGCCGATACGGTCGTCGTATGCGATCACGAAATCCTCAACAAGCCCGTCGACGACGCGGATGCGGCCCGCATGTTGCGCCTGCTCGCCGGCAGAACCCATCAGGTCATCACTGGCGTCTGTCTTATTTCGCCGCTGGGTGTCGAGGTCGCCGCCGAAACCACTCGCGTTACCATGCTCACTTTGTCCGACGAAGAAATCCTCGCTTACGTCGCCACCTGCGAGCCCATGGACAAGGCCGGCGCCTATGCCATTCAGGGCCACGCAAGCCGGTGGATTCCACGCATCGTCGGCTGCTACTTCAATGTCGTCGGCCTGCCCGTCGCGCTGGTCAGCACCATGGTCGAATCCGCCCGCCACAAACTCGGCCACCATCCAGTGTCCTGAAATCCTTGTGCGCAATCCTCCGCAAAGGGATATGTTCCAATCCACGGAGTCCCATCCACGCGGAAAAGGCCACGAATTCATTTCGCTGTGGGCAACCTGATTCAATCTCGCGGAACCCTCTGTTTTGCGCAACTATTTTCCGCACATTCTGTTCTAATTACCCGAGGTGAACCAATGCGAGTCTCGAAAGTTCTTGCAATCGTCGCTGTCGTGGTTGGGCTTTCCTTGTTTGCTCCGTCGCCGGCAAAAGCCCAGGTGTCTTTCGGCATCAACATTGGGCCGGCCCCAGTCTGTCCCTACGGCTATTACGGCTACGCTCCCTACAATTGCGCTCCTTATGGTTATTACGGTCCAGAGTGGTACTCAAACGGCATCTTCATCGGGGCAGGCCCCTGGTTCCACGGCCGTCGCGGCTGGCGCGGCCATGTAGACAACCGCTACGATCCACGCTACGGCTATCGTGGAGGTTTTCCGCGCCGCGGGGATCGCGGCAACTTCCGCGGCTACGGCCGTGGTCATGAATTTCACGGAAATGAAATGCGCGGCGGCTACGACAATCAGGGCGGCGGCCACGGCGGCGATCGAGGTGGCCACGGCGGCCACGGCGGCGATCGAGGTGGCCACGGCGGCCACGGTCACTAATCTTGCGGCACATCGCTTCAATCAACAGAATTGGGCCCTCCACACGGAAGGCCCATTTTCTTGATCATTCAAGCTGCGTCATACGCAGCTGCGAACTTCGTCCTCGGCTTTGAAGTCGATTTGTTATCCTCACCACTGTGGCAACGATTCTCCCTCAGCCCAGCGAAACGCTTCTTCGTCTGCTGCAACGCGCCTTCGGCCTCTCTTCATTCCGCGTCAATCAAGAACTCGTCTGCCGTGCTGCCATTCAGGGCAGAGATGTTCTACTAGTGATGCCAACAGGCGCCGGGAAGTCGCTGTGCTTCCAACTGCCGGGGATTGCGCGCGGCGGCACCACCTTAGTCATCAGCCCTCTCATCGCGCTGATGGAGGACCAGGCGGCAAAACTCGCCTCTCTCGGTCTTTCTGTGGCGCGCATTCACTCCGGGCTCGACCGCGCGCTTTCCCGCCAGGCCTGCGCGCACTATCTCGCCGGCGCTCTCCAATTTTTATTCATCGCCCCGGAGCGGCTGCGGGTGCCCGGTTTCATCGAGATGCTGGCGAAACGAAAACCGTCTTTGATTGCGATTGATGAAGCCCACTGCATTTCGCAATGGGGGCACGACTTTCGTCCCGACTATCGTATGCTCGGGCAGTTTGTGCCGGCATTGCGTCCGGCGCCGGTAATCGCGCTGACCGCCACGGCCACTCCTCGCGTGCAAGACGACATCGTCGCCCAGTTGGGAATGGCAGATGCATCTAGATTCATTTATGGCTTCCGCCGCGAAAACCTTGGCATTGAAGTGGTGGAGATGTCGCCTTCGCTCAGGCCCGCCTTTGTTGCTGGCCTGTTGGAGGACAAAGCACGCCGGCCCGCCATCGTGTATGCGCCAACCCGCAAACAGGCAGAGGCACTGGCGGCGCAGCTTTCTTCCAGGTTTCCATCCGCGGCCTATCACGCCGGTCTCGATGCGCGGCGTCGCGAAATTGTGCAACAGGAATTTCAGCAGGGGCGGCTCCATGCGGTGGTGGCGACGGTCGCCTTCGGAATGGGAATCGACAAGGCCGACGTGCGCACCATTGTTCACACCTCGCTTCCCGGCACGCTGGAAGCGTATTACCAGGAGATTGGCCGCGCCGGCCGGGATGGGCTGTCCAGCCGCGCGATTCTTCTCTACTCCTACGCAGACCGCAAGATGCATGAGTTTTTCTTCGAGCGGGATTACCCGCCGGTCGATGAATTGGATCGAGTCTATCGCCGCCTGGGCGAAGAGCCGCTGGAGAAAGAATCTCTTCGCGCCAAGCTGCGCATGGAATCCGACCTGTTCGACCGAGTGCTGGAAAAACTCGTCATCCATGGCGGCGGGGCGGTGGACTTTGATGAAAATGCCGTCCGGGGCGCTCATGGATGGCGCGATTCCTACGCCGCCGAGTCGCAGCGCAGAAAAGCGCAACTCGACCTGACAATGCAATATGCCGTATCCGGCCAGTGCCGCATGACCTCCCTGATTCGCCACTTTGGAGATTTGGCGGATGCACGCCGTCCATGTGGACATTGCGATGTGTGCGCGCCACAGGCCTGCATTGCCAGACGCTTCCGCGCGCCCGACGCTTCCGAAAAGCAAACCGCATGGGCTGTCATTCATGCGTTAAAGAAAAGTTCGGTCGGCTCCACCGGCAAGCTGCACAAAGATATGTTTCCGCGAGATCAGGTCTCGCGCGACGCGTTCGAGAATCTTCTGCAAGCGTTGGCCGGCTCTGGGCTGGTTCGATTGAAAGAACTGACATTTGAAAAGGAGGGTCGCAGCATCGCCTACCGCAAGGCGAGCCTCACGCGGGAAGGCGAAGAACTGCCGCCAACTGATCCGCTGGATTTTGTTCTGCCGGATAGCTCGAACCACGCGACCCCGGCACGCAAAAAAAGCGAGAGTAAGCGAAGCGAAAAAAGCACCGCCTCAAAATCCGCAACGACTCGATCGCGCCAACCGGAGACGCGTGAAATGTCCGCCCATGCCGCGGCGATCGAGGATAAGCTGCGCGCATGGCGGCTGGCGGAGGCCAGAAAACATGGCGTTCCGGCCTTCTGCATTGTCGGCAACAAAACCATGCAGGCCATCGCGCAGCAACGGCCCATCACGCTGGAAGAGTTGCAATGTGTCAGCGGAATCGGTCCATCCAAGGCAGAGAAATTCGGCGAAGAAATCTGTCGCATCTGCGCCCAAGCCTAAAGTGCGTCTCCCGCTTCTATAAAGGGACAGGTCGGGATGCGAAATAGCGTTTGCGCATCCAAAAGGCCACATTCACCAGGCTGATCAGCGCTGGCACTTCGATCAGCGGACCCACCACCCCCACGAACGCCTCGCCGGAGTTCAACCCGAACACTGCAACCGCCACCGCAATCGCCAACTCAAAGTTGTTGCCCGCTGCCGTGAATGAAAGCGTGGCCGACTGCGCATAGTTCGCACCCAATCGCTTGCCCATCCAGAAACTCACAAGAAACATCACCAGGAAATAGATCACCAAAGGAACTGCGATCCGAAGTACATCCAGCGGCAGTCGCACGATCAAATCGCCCTTCAGCGAAAACATCACTAGGATCGTGAACAGCAGCGCCACCAGCGTCAGCGGGCTGATGCGAGGAATAAAGCGCGTCCGATACCACAGTTCCCCGCGAAGCCGCAACAGGAACACCCGCGTTAGCAATCCGGCTGCAAACGGTACGCCCAGATAGATCCCCACACTCTTTGCAATTTGCACGATGCCCACATGTACGATGCTGCCTTCCAGACCAAACCACTTCGGCAGCATGGTGATGAAGACCCACGCATACACGCTGTAAAACAGCACCTGAAAAATACTGTTCAGCGCCACCAGTCCCGCCGCGTAGTCGGTGTCGCCCTCGGCCAGTTCGTTCCACACCAGCACCATCGCAATGCAGCGCGCAAT
>JAJXZK010000241.1 GCA_021780095.1 Acidobacteriota bacterium
GCGGCCGGCGGATTCACTAGCGTCTGTGCGATGCCAAACACATCTCCGGTGAACGATTCGCCAGAGACCACGCGCTGGATGCAGGCATCGGATCGCAAGGCTTTGGTGCGCGTGTTTCCCATTGCAGCCGCCACGCGGGGAAGCCGAGGCGAAGCCATTGCCGATTACCAAGCACTGCAGGCCGCGGGTGCGGTCGCCGTATCTGACGACGGCAAGCCGATCCTGGAAGACGACGTCATGTACGCATCCTTGGCGCAGGCCGCGCGTGTCGGACTGCCTGTGATTCAACATGCGGAAGACACACGGATCACTGATGGAGCGAGCATGAACGCCGGTGCGCTCTCGTTCCGACTGGGACTGCGCGGCATGTCGGCCGACGCCGAGAGCGGGATTGTCGAACGCGACATTGAATTGCTGTCTAGGCTGCGCAAAGGCGATCCTTCCAGCCGTGCGCATTTGCACGTGGCGCATCTCTCCACGGCAAAAGCGCTGGAGGCGGTACGCCGCGCCAAACGCAGCGGGCTGCACGTAACTTGCGAAGTGGCGCCGCACCATTTCGCTCTAACGCAGGCGGCGATCGGCGACTACAACACCGACGCAAAAATGAATCCCCCGCTGCGCAGCGAAGAAGATCGCGCGGCGCTGATCCGCGGTATCCTGGACGGAACCGTAGACGCGATTGCAACCGATCATGCTCCCCACGCGCTGCATGAAAAAGAACAGGAATTTGAGCGCGCTCCCAACGGAATTATCGGACTGGAAACGGCGCTGGGCTTGTCGTTGCTGGTGCTGCATCGTCAGCATCGCATGCCGCTGACGCGCGTATTGGCGCTGCTGAGCAGCCAGCCGGCGCAGGTGTTGCATTTGAAACACCGTGGCTCGCTGGCCGTAGGTTCGTTTGCGGACCTGGTTCTTTTCCGGCCAAACGACGACTGGCAATTCCACGTGAGCGAATCGAAGTCGAAGTCCAGAAACTCTCCCTTCGACGGATCGAAATTGCCGGGGCGCATCCACATGACGATCAGCGAAGGCCGCATCGTCCACGACGCTCGAGTTCCTGCCCGTTAGTACCCCCGACTCTGCCGCCTCGACACGTTGCTGATTCAGCGACAACACTCGCCGGTCCAAAAGCAGCATTTATCCAAATAAGTCGTATTGAGTCGTATATCGTGACTTGAATAAACTGTATAGTGTCGGGTACGATTCGTTATCGTATGAGTTTGAGCACGCGGCAATCTTTTCTTGTTCTGATCGTGGTCAGCACAGTTCTGTGCAATGGAAACGCCCATGCACAGACTTCCTGGACCGCACGTTGGCTTGCGAATGTCACCGAAACGCAAAGCAAGCAGCCCCATTGGATCACTCCTTTGGTGCTGGTAACGCCTCGATTAGAGCAGGAATTTCGCGCTGACTTCGTTCGGGAATTGCTGTCAAACAACCAGCAAAGCTGGAACTACGACAACGGCAAGGGACTCGAGCTGATCCCGCAGTCGCATATTGAAATTCTGATCAACGCACCGCCCTACATTCAACACAGCGCGCCCAGGACTCCGGATGGCATCGGCGACGTCAGCTTTACGATGAAATACCGCATCCTGACAGCCAACGAGCAACATGGGAACTACATTCTGACAGCCTTCCTTGGCGGTACGATGCCGACTGGAACATACAAGAATGGCTCCATTAGCTCCATCGTGACCCCAACCATGGCGGGCGGAAAAGGCTGGGGGCGCTTCGATGCTGAGTCCACACTAGGCGCTACACTTCCAGTCGACAGCACCGCCAAGCTCGGCCGCACGGTCGTGTGGAACTCGGTCGCGCAGGAGCACGTCGGCCGTTTTCTCTGGCCGGAACTGGAAGTGAATTCAACTTTCACCATCGGAGGCAGCAACGATGGTAAGTACCAAACTTTCCTGACGCCGGGATTGGTGGCCGGACGGTTCCCCCTCCACAACAGGGTAGGTCTCACGCTGGGAGCAGGCATGCAGATCGCGACTACGCGCTACCACGCCTACAATCAGGCACTCATTTTTACAGCACGACTTCCCTTTTAGTAACCACTACAGTTACATATTCCTGAATCAAGGCAGGATAGCCATCTGCTTTCCGATGCGGGCCATGGTCTCAAGCGCCTGGTCCAACTGTGGATGGGTGTGCTCGCTGGTCATGATGGTGCGAATTCGCGCCTTGCCTTCCGGAACTGTTGGGAAGGCGATGCCTGTCGCCATCACGCCAGCATCGAATAGCTTGCGGGAAAATTCCATCGCAACTCGACCTTCGCCCAGGATGATGGGAGTGATGGGCGTCTCGCTGGCCGGCGTATTGACGCCACCAATATTGAAGCCTGCATCCGCCAGTTGCTTTTTGAAGTACCGCGTGTTGTCCCAGAGGCGCTCGATCCGCTCCGGCTCGTTCTCCAGGATGTCGAACGCCGCGATGCATGTGGCCGCGACCGACGGCGGGTGCGACGTGGAAAACAGAAATGGGCGCGCGCGGTGATACAAGTAATCGATCAGGTCGCGCGAGCCGCAAACATATCCGCCTAATGCGCCAATGGCTTTTGACAGCGTTCCAACCTGGACGTCCACTCTTCCATGGCAGTTGAAATGGTCCACACTTCCCCGTCCCTTGCGACCAAGAACACCGGAGGCGTGCGCATCATCGACCATCATGATGGCGCCGTATTTGTCTGCGAGGTCGCACAGCTTGTCGACCGGGCCGATGTCGCCGTCCATGGAAAACACGCCATCCGTGATCAGTAGTTTGTGTCCCGGCTCTTTTTGAACTTCCTGCAAGAGTTCCTCGGCGTGCGAGGTGTCGCGATGACGAAAGACTTTTACCTTGGCGCGGGAGAGACGAGCGCCATCGATAATGCTGGCGTGGTTCAATTCGTCGGAGATGATGAAGTCGTCTTTGCCGAGAATCGCAGAGACCGTTCCGGCGTTCGCCGTAAAGCCGGACTGGAACACGACGCAGGCTTCGACATTCTTGAAGCGCGCGATTTTTTCTTCCAACTCCATGTGGATGCGCATGGTTCCGGCGATGGTACGCACTGCGCCCGAACCAACACCATATTTGAGCGTGGCTTCAATCGCCGCTTCGCGAAGCTTTGGATGCGCGGTCAGACCCAGATAATTGTTGGATGCAAGGTTGATGACACGCTTTCCGTCGTAGGTGCAAACCGGCTCCTGCTGGTCTTCAAGGACGCGCAAGTGGAAATAGGTTCCTTTTTGCTTCAACTCATCCAACTGGGCGGTTAAATATGCCAGTTGAGGGCGCGCGGCGATCTTGGCGGTCATGATGCAAACTCCATTGTGCTGAAAAGTTTCCAACGGTTCCATCCTAATCGGTTATCGATGTCGGCGGAAATGAAGAGGAAGCCCCAGGAAGTTTAGGGCAGGTCGCGCAGGACAGGCCAGCCCCTTCGATCGGTGATCGCTCCAAATAATCCCAGCGAAATGGCAACCGCTCCAGAAAGAAAAAGCAGCAGCAGGTTCGGAACTCCACGCGTATTGAGCGGTAGAACGAATTGTCCGCCGACCGCGAAGGCCAGCAGAACAACGCCGCCCGCCAGAAGAAATCGCGATGCGATGCGTCGCTGATAAAAAGCGGCGATGGAAGCAATGAATGTGAGTACACCGCCAGAGAAAATGATAAAAACTTCAAGCCAGGAGCTACCAACGATACTTGTCAGCGCTGCGACTGGGAAATAGAAGCAATTGGCGATGCCCCAAAGGGTGCCGAGCGAGAAGATCGCCGCTCCCCAAAAGCGACGCAGCCGGACCTGTTGATCCGTATCTTTCATGGATTCGATTCAAAGTCTGACGCGCGTCGGGGCTTGTTTAGAACATTCCCCACGCGCGGCTGATGTAGTCCGTCATGGTAAGGCTGATGAGCAGCATGAAGGTAAACAGCCCCGCAGCCACCGTCAGCTTTAGCAGTCGAGAGCTGTAGTGAATGTGCATAAAAAACAGCACCACCAGTGACGCTTTCACGCACGCTATGGCCAGGGCGATCACGGCATTGAAAACGCCCAGGTCAATGAACGAGATGCCGGTGGTCAACGCCGTCAAGACCATGAGTGCTGCAAAGATGGCGAGATAAACGGGTGGCCGGACGATGTGAACTTCAGAATCCTGATGCGTTTGCTTGGTCTTCTCGGTCATGCCCAGTGCTCCATATGTCCCGCAGTTGCGGATGTGTCCAATTTCTTTTGCGCGTCACGTCGTCCGCTAGCGATAGCGACTGATCAGGTAGAGCAACGGGAACAAAAATATCCAGATAATGTCGACAAAGTGCCAATACAAACCGAAGTTTTCGATCGGCATCACATGCCCTTCAGTAAAGGCGCCCTTCGAGGCTCGCGCTACCAGGTAGAACAGCATTCCAATGCCGATAATCATGTGCAGGGCGTGCATTCCAGTCATAGCGAAATACAGGAAGAAATAGAGCTGCGTTTTCTCAGCCATATCGGGGGCCAGGGCGACCGCCTTTGGATTGGTGGGATGGACAAATTCCTGGATGGAAAAATTCATTCCTGGAATGTGATGATCCACATACTTCTGGTGATACTCGACGGCCTTGATCCCAAGGAACACGCTGCCCAAAATAATCGTCAGGAACAGAAACAGAACCAACTGGGCTTTGCGGCGCATTTCCGCACTGTAGACGGCCATGGCCATTGTGAAGCTGGAGCCGATCAGGACGGCTGTATTCGTGGTGCCCAGGGTGATGTCGAGCGTGTTGCTGCCGGCCACGAACGCAGGATGGTACCAGTTCCGGAAGATGAGGTAGGCGCAGAAAAGGCCGCCGAAAAACATAACCTCCGTCAGCAGGAATACCCACATACCAAAGCTGGCCGCCTCGCGCTGCTGGCCGATATCTTCAAAGTGGTGCCGCATAAACACGGGGTGGTCGTGCGCGTGCGGCAGTCCGGAACTCTCCAGCTCCTGTGGCGTCGTCGCAATCGATTGGCTATCCAACGGTCTGTACCTCGTGGTGAGTCTTGTTTGCCAGCCATTCGTAGTCGTAGGCTTCGTGGTCCATGATGGGAATCTCGGGGAAATTCTCTGTCAAAGGCGGCGACTGAATCTGCCACTCCAATCCAGTTGCCTGCCACGGATTGCTGCCGGCAATCTTTCCATATTTCAGCGACCACGGCAGATAGAGCATGGGCAGCAGGTAGCCAATGCCCAGGATCGAGGCGCCAGCGGTCGAGAAGACATTCAGCACCTGGAAATCTGCCGGGTACGACGCGTAGCGACGCGGCATGCCAAGGTAGCCGAGAATAAATTGCGGAAAGAACGTGACAATAAATCCAATGAAGGTGATGACGGCGGCCGTCTTGGAAACACCTTCTGGATACATGCGCCCGGTCATCTTCGGCCACCAGAAATGCACTCCGGCCAGGTAGGCCATCAGCATTCCGCCCACCATGACAAAGTGGAAATGGGCCACGATGAAGTAGGTCTCGGTGAGGTGAATGTCCATGCCCAGCGTTGCCAGAAAGATGCCGGTGAGACCGCCAATGGTAAACAGCCCCATAAACCCGAAAGCATACAGCATCGGAGTTTCAAAGGTGATGGAGCCTTTGTAGAGTGTCATCGACCAGTTGAAGATCTTGATGGCCGAGGGTACGGCAACCAGCATGGTCAGCAGCGAGAAGACCAGCGCGGAATACTGGCTGACGCCCATGATGAACATGTGATGTTCCCACACCAGAAAGCCGAACACGGCAATGGCGACAGATGAGAACGCAACCGCGGTATAGCCAAAGACTCGTTTTCGAGAAAACGTACTGATCACTTCCGAGATGACAGCCATCCCAGGCAAGATCATGATGTAGACCGCCGGATGAGAATAGAACCAGAACAAATGTTGAAACAGCAGCGGATCACCGCCCTTGGTAGGATCGAAGACGCCGATGTTCATGGTGCGTTCCAGCGCAACCAATACCAGGGTGATGGCGAGGACCGGGGTGCCAAGAATCATGATGATGGAGGTTGCGTAATGACCCCAGACAAACAGCGGCAAGCGGAACCAGGTCATGCCCGGGCAACGCATGCGGTGAATCGTGACGATAAAGTTAAGCCCGGTAAAGATGGATGAGAAACCCGCCAGAAAGATGCCCATCGCGGCGGTGACGACATGCGTGTTCAAATAATGCGTGGAGAGCGGAGTGGTAAAGGTCCATCCGGTATCCACTCCACCCAACACCATCGCCGCCAGCACAAACAAGCCGCCCGCCATATACAGGTACCAACTGAGCAGATTGATCTTGGGGAAGGCCAGGTCTCTGGCGCCAACCATCAGCGGAATCAGGAAATTTCCAATCGTGGCTGGAACGGACGGCACCAGGAATAGGAAAATCATAATGATGCCGTGCATGCTGAATACTTTGTTATAGGTGTCAGTCGCCATTAAATCGCTGGGCGGCGTAAGCAACTCCAACCGAATCAAACCGGCGAGCACACCGCCAATCACGAAGAAGAAGGTGATCGAAAACAGGTACAGCATCGCGATCCGTTTATGGTCACCTGTCAGAAGCCAGCTCTTCAATCCATATTCCTGATTGAGATAGCTTTTCGCTGGCAGCTTCGCTGTCGACTGGTCTGGTAGCGATACGATGGTGCTCATGGTTTGGATGCTCCTGGCGTTGGTGCGTTTTGCAGCGGGGCCGCTCCGGCGCCCTGATTAGCCGGCCCGATCGGGGCTGGTTGGGCTGAATCCAAGTCCGACTTATTCATCATTTGTTGCAGGCGGTAATTGGAACTCAGGCTCTTAATATATTCTATGAGGTCGATCAGGGCGTCTTCGCTGATTTGTCCCTGGAAGGTGGGCATAATGGGCACGAACCCCGCGGGAACATGCAATGAGGGATTCAGTATCTTCTCCCGCAGGTATGCATCGTTCGCAATCATGGTCGAACCGTCATTCATGCGGATGCGAGTGTTGTAAAGGTCGTAAAGATTGGGCCCGCGCGCCTGCGACGTGCCCGTGTGGCAGGCATTGCAGCCCATCACTGCAAATAGCCGCTCGCCGTTTTGCGCTAACGAAGCGCCGCTGGTGTTGCTGGCTTTCCACTTGCTATAGTCTGACGGAGTCATGACGTACACCCATCCGATCATGGCCGAATGGTCGGTACCGCAATATTGCGTGCAGAATAGATGGTATTTCCCCGGCTTAGTAGCTTCAAAGTACACCGTTGTGTAGCGGCCCGGGATGGCTTCTCTCTTCACTCGAAACGCCGGGATGGAGAAGCTGTGGAACACATCCTGCGAAATCAACGTCACCTGGATGGGCACGCCTTCCGGGATATGCAGCGCATCAATTTCGTGTTGACCGCCAGGATGCTCGACCTTCCACATCCACTGTTTGCCGACGACGTAGATATTCAGGGAGTTTGGCGGAGGATTGAACACGCGAAAATAGAGCAGTGCGCCCCACACAAAAAACACCAGAAAAATTCCCAGCGGAATCAGCGTCCAGGTCGCTTCCAGCAGTGTCGAACCCTCAATCTGGACCGCTTCCGGATGCCGCTCTTTGCGATAGCGTAGCGAGAAGAACAGCACCATGGTCATGACCAGGATCAGGCCTGTGATGGTCATCCCCACCAACGCGAAGTACAACGCATCCGCGTACGGAGCGATGGTGGAGGCCTCCGGCGGAAAAATAGCAGAGTTCTTAAGCCAATTGACTAAAAACTGCCAAAGTACAGGACTGATGTGCGACATGTATGTTTTACCCGTTCGCCTTTTTCGTAGCTGCCACGTTGCTACCCTGCATAGCTTCCTGCCGCAGCGAGATCAAAATAAATGCTCCTAGTGCAAGCACCGTCAGCATGCAGCCCAATTGCACAATGCGCACCACAATCATGCTGTTCTTCGCCATGTGTGGGTCGTAGTGGTAGCAGTAGGTATAGATCAAATCTACTGGAGTTCCGATCTGGCCATGCGAGGCTTCCACCAGCCCGGCGCGCATATCGCGAGCGGAGTACTCGACACCCAGGTAGTATTGCGAAATCCTGCCCTCGGTCGTAATCAACTCAATCGAACTGGGGTGGGCAAACTGATTGATTTTTCCATCCGGTCCGGGAACGCTGACATATCCGAAACCAACCGCCTTGGTGACCGCAGCAATGGACGCTTCCGAACCGGTGAGGAAATGCCAGCCGTTCGCCGTATCCGGCCGACCATATCGTTTGACGTACAGCGCTTTCTGCGCCCGCGCTTCTGCCGGCGTATCACTGGGATCGAAGCTGACCACTATGACGTCAAAGTCCTTTCCTGGCGTGAACTTCAACATTTCCAACGCGCCGACGAGGCCGTTCATCTCCTCAGGACAAAGCATGCTGCAGCGGTAGTACACCAGCGCCAGAATAGCGGGGCGCTTGCCAAAATAATCTCCCAGATGAACCGTGCGATCGGTTTCATCGCGAAACTCGGCATTCAACGGAAGCTGCTGATCGAGATTCTGGTGAATCGTGGTCTTCTGCAGCACTTCCGGCAACTTGGTCGACGATGGATCTCCCATCGAC
>JAJXZK010000101.1 GCA_021780095.1 Acidobacteriota bacterium
CTTGGCTTTCAATATGTCGACCTCGGATTGTTTGCACGGGACTCACAACTGTCTCCGAAAATGCTCATGGCATCGCCATCCGATTTTACAAAGCATTTGAGACACGATCTGGATAACGCTGAGTTATCCGTTTCGGATATCTTTCTTCAAATAGGTGAGACTCCCGCAGAGTTTGCCGTGAATGACCCTAGCTCGCTAGTGCGCGAGCGGAACCGTACAGTCTTTCAGTATGCCTTGGATCTATGTGCAAACCTTGGATGCAGGCGTCTCTCGGGCCTTCCCGGCGTGCGTCATCCGGAAATCGAGAAAACTCGTGACGATGACTGCGCAGTAGCAGAAACAGCGTGGCGCCTGGAGACGTCCTCACTAGCCGGACTGCAATATTCCATCGAACCCCACATCGGTTCTATTTGCCCGGATGTTGACTCGACGTTGACATTTTTGAAGGCTGTCCCGCGTCTCACTCTGACATTAGACTACGGTCACTTTATAGCTGCTGGGCAATTGTTGGAAACGGTCCATTCGTTGGTTCCTTTTGCATCTCATGTCCACGTGCGGGGAGGAGCCGAGTCACACCTGCAAACCTCGGTTAAAGAGAACCAGATTGATTTTGAAGGGATCCTAGAAAGATTGGCAAATCGAAGTTATCGCGGATTTCTCGCCCTTGAATATGTCTGGACGGACTGGCAAGACTGCAACCGGACTGACAATGTCTCAGAAACCCTTCTGCTTCGAGAACACCTAAGCAGATTTAACGTCGATTCGCCAGAGGCCATGAATGTTTGACCTCGCTGGACGACTTGCACTCGGCCGAACAGATCCGACCAGAATCATGCGGTTCAGGAGTGGCCTGCAAAGAAAGCATCTCTTTCGTCCACTCCAGTTCAAGATAGGCAATCGCATCTTGATTTTGAGCAATAACCTCGCTAAAGCTCGACGTTCCATCCATCTTGTTAGTGCAAAGAAGGAAAGGTCAAATGAAAATCCAGAAAATTGAATGTCTTCAGCTTCGTTCCCCGCACGCCAGCCCGGATGATTGCGATGGCGCGGTGGACACGGCCGTCATCCGCATCACTGCCGATAACGGCGTGTACGGGTTGGGAGAGACGGACGCGCCGCCGAATGTGATGGCGGCGCTGCTGGAAACGCCGACCGCCCACATCTGGAGCCGCAGCGTCAGCGAAATGCTGCTTGGGCAGAACCCGTTGGAGGTTGAGGCACTGTGGAACAAACTTTACGAAGGGACCATCTATCATGCCCGGCGGGGGCTCGGCATCATGCTGATGTCGGCGATCGATATCGCTCTTCACGATCTTCGCGGCAAATTGCTTGGCGTTCCCGCGTATCAACTTTTGGGAGGGTCCGCCCGCGCGGAAGTCACACCCTATGCCACGCTGTTCCCGAGTATGCCTTTGGGTCGCTCCTGGGCAGAAATGCAGACCCTCTGTTTTGATTTGATTGATCAGGCCCTCGCGCTTGGCTTCCGCGCCATGAAGATGGAAATGCTGTTCTACGATCTGGTGGGTGATCGGGAATTAGTCAGGTTCACCCACGAGTGCCGCAAACGCGTCGGCCAGGAACGCGACTTTATGGTCGATGTGGGATACCGTTGGAAGAATTTCAACGATGCGTTGTGGGTGCTACGAAGTGTTGAAGACGCGAAGTTGTTCTTTATTGAAACCCCGTTGCATACCGACGATCTAGACGGACTGGCCCGTTTGGCCGACGCCACCACAACGCCGGTCGCGGTTGGAGAGTTCCTTCAGTCCCGTCATGAATTTAAGGAGCTCATGGATCGAGGGCACTGCGATGTGATTCAACCGGATCTGGGAAGAGTAGGAGGCTTGACGGAGGCCATTCGCTGTGCGCGAATGGCAGAAGAACGCGGACTCTACTGCATCCCGCATGCCTGGAAAACAGGTTTGACCGCCGCAGCCACCCGTCATTTCGCCGCTGCGGTCCAGAATTGTCCTTATACGGAACTGTTTCATCAGGATCTTTTCCCTTCCCACTTGAGGTCGCATCTGGTAAAGCCTGAAATCGAGCTCAAGGACGGCAAATGGGCCCTCCCGACGGAACCGGGAATTGGAGTCGATCTGGATGCGGCTACCGTGGCGCAGTGCTTGTACAAGCCCATCACCGTCCTGGAATAAGTGCGATCACACGCTGTACAACCAGGCCATTTTGACACGGGCCTGAAGAAAAGGCGTCGGGGGCGGCCGATGAGAGTTACCAAAGCAACGATGGTGGACATCAGTTTGCTGGTGCTGGTGAATATGCTGTGGGCGGCGCAATATGCTGCCTTCAAAATCGCCACAGAGAAAATGGGCCCGCTCACAGTCAGCGCGTGGACGCTGCTCATGGCGTCCATCGTCCTGTTCCCATTCCTCGCAATGGAACGTCATCGCTTTCACTCGAAACTCCCTCTTTCTATGTCATCTGCCTCTCTCGAAACGAACCGACGATCATCGATCTGGACCAGAAAGAACATGGTTGCCTTCTTGATGGTCAGCCTCTTCGGACTCGTCCCAGGCTCGGCGCTTCTGGCCTGGGGAGTCAATCGCTCCACCGCGTCCAACGCGGCCATCATCTACCTTACCCTTCCCGTGATCACGGCGGTCCTTGCATCAGTGGTCCTGGGGGAGCGGATGACCCGGTTGCGCTGGGCCAGTCTTGGCATCGCTCTGGTTGGGGTACTGATTCTTTCGACTCCGAACCTGCGGCAGATGAGTCTTTCCAAGGGCCAGTTTCTGATGGGGAACGTCCTCGTTCTTCTGGCGTGCGTGGGGAGTTCTATTTACAACGTCTATTGCAAGGAACTTCTAAAGTGCTTCACGCCTATGGAGGTCCTCACCTACGGGTACCTGCTCGCCTTCGTTTTTAGTTTGCTTTTGATGTATTGGGCGGAACCGCTTTCATGGTCATCCCTTCGCGCCTACTCCGCAAGCACATGGGTCGCTCTTCTGGTCTTGAGTGTATTCAGTTGGGGGCTGGCCATGGTCTTGTGGATGTTTCTGTTGAAGCGCCTGGATGTGAGCCAGGCCTCTGTTTCAATCTATCTGTTGCCATTTTTTGGCGTCATCGTCTCGGCAATTACCTTGCACGAGAACATTGGCTTGAGTACGGTTATCGGCGGCGGTATAACCTTGGCGGGGACGATCCTGATCACAACCCTTGAGCCGGCCGCAACGTAGCCGAAGTTGGTGACAAACCACCCATACCTAGTCTTCGATCACGGGTACAGAGATTATGAGACAAATGCCATTCATTGACGACCGCTGGACCCTCCTTTCTCACAAAGCTGTAATCGTCGAGAATCGGAAACTTCGAATCGTCGTTCTTCCCGAGCTTGGAGGTCGAATCTGGAGCATCGTCTACAAACCGCTCGATCGAGAAGTGATCTGGCAGAATCCGCGCATCGTTCCGCAAAGGGTCCAGTTCGGAGCCGTATTCGATAACTCCTGGTGCGGCGGCTGGGAGGAAATGTTTCCCACGGCAGCTCCTTCCACGATTCATGGGGAAATGTTTCCCGACCACGGAGAGCTTTGGAATCTAGCATGGACGCCGCAGACCGAACGTGGAACAGACTCGGTAACTCTGCGGCTGAACTGCCAGACGCCTATCAGCGGCGTCGCAGCCGAAAAGTTCCTAACGCTCCACGGCGACGAGTCATCTTTCGAATTGAGCTACAGAATTGAGAATCCTGGCCCGGAGGAACTTCCCTTTCTCTTCGCGCTGCATCCCGCAATGGCCGTTTCAGCGGGTGACAGGATCGACTTTCCGGACATGCTGCTGGACGTGGATCCTTCGTATCCCGGTACTTTGTCCGATACCGACACGCCAATTCGATGGCCCTTAGTACAAGGAAAGCACGACGAAATAGACCTGCGCGTAATTCAACCAGTTTCATCCAAAACGGTCTACTTCCTGTACGGACACGGCCATCAGGAAGGATGGGTCGCGATCACCGATCCAAAAGAACAGTTCTCTGCTGGTTTTACTTTTTCTCCGGAAGTCTTTCGATCATGCTGGGTATTTGCCTCATATGGCGGCTGGCGAGGCTACCATATGGTGCTGATCGAGCCATGCACAGGCTACCCGCAACAACTTGAGGACGCGATCCACCACGGACGGGCCGACACTCTGGCGCCGGGCGCTGTTTTTCAAACGACAGTGAAGTTCCTTGCGCAGGAGGGCTTACGTTCCGTCGGCGGAATCGCGGAAGCCGGACTGTTCAAGGAGTAGTCCAGTGTAGTTTTTTGGCCAGCGCATTCGACCTGTTTGGCGGAACCTAATTGGCCGTTCACGATCTAGCTTCGCAGCAGGTCGAGGACGACAGTAACGACTACGAATTCTTCTTGGTGAAGAAAAGAATGGAGCTATGCACATGTTTGATTTGACAGGACAAACCGCGATCGTAACAGGAGCGGCGCAGGGGATCGGAGAGGCCATCGCGGAGCGCTTGAGTCGCGCGGGCGCGACGGTCGTTGTAGCAGATCTGGATGTTGAAGCAGCGAGAGCCGTGGCTATGCGTCTCGGACGAAATGCGTTCGCGGTGCGGACCGACGTTACCGATCCTGAATCAATCGCAAAGACTGTGGCGGAGATTGTCAGCCGTACGGGCCAGATCGATGTCCTGGTTAATAACGCCGGCATCGCCGGGACCGCCGCACCCTTGTGGGAGCAGACGAATGAGGACTGGGAGAAAGCGATCGCGGTCAATCTGAGCGGAGTTTTCTATTTCTGTCGCGCGGTGGTGCCCCATATGCGCGAGCGCGGCTATGGCCGGATCGTAAATATCGCCTCAATTGCCGGTAAGGAAGGCAATCCCCGCATGGTACCGTATTCGGCCACCAAAGCCGGCGTCATTGGTTTGACGAAGTCGTTGGGGAAGGAAGTCGCCACCGAGGGAATCTGCGTGAATGCTGTCAGTCCGGCCGTGGTACAGACCAAGCTGCTGAACCAACTGACCCCGGAGCAGGTGAATTACATGACAGAACGCATTCCCATGCGACGCACCGGGAAACCGGACGAGATCGCGGCGGTGGTACATTTTCTCGCCAGTCCCGACTGTTCGTTTGTTACCGCCCAATGCTATGACGTCAGCGGTGGACGTGCGACTTATTGAGACATAACTGGATTTTCTGGGGCAAGATGCATGAATACGTACAGATAGTGTGCGGAGTCGTGATGGCGGCTGTTTTCCTAGGTGTTCATGGTGGCGATATTAGAGCGGGCACAAAGCTGATATACAAACGGTCTATCTTGACCTAGTGGATGGACCTGGAACTACCTAACGATCGACATACCTCGGTGGATTCAGATGAACGAGCTGAAAATGCTTGGAGGGCAGTTCTGGCAGCCGCATTTCACTCCGAAGGAGACCACAACTGGCGGGAATATCCATACGGCTCTTCTACACTCTGCTGGCCACATACCTGTGCACACAGTCACACCAATCTCGGGCTGTTTCAATACCCCAATAATCTGCTCCACGGAAAACTTCTTCATGGCAAAATCTCCTCTTTCGATTTTGCCGAATGACTAACTTTCAGAGTGGCTCAAAATTACCGGGGTGGATCAGTGCTTGACATGCTGCGGGATCTGGCTGGGGCCAGCGAATGGTTGTTGCCGGGCTATCATAGCTCGGAGAAGCCGATGAGCAACAACACTCTTCTCAAGGCATTGGAACGGATGGGTTACAAAGGGACCATGAACGGACACGGTTTTCGCGGGCTGGCGTCCACTCTGCTGCATGTCATATCTCTGGATCACACCCGCTGGCGGAAAATCATGGCGCTGGGCATACAGATATAGAGACCGCCGCTATCGCGAATGCTATAGGCCTTTTGCTTTGCCTTGGCCCGCTTGATTTACGTGTCGGAGAGTGCCACAAATCGTCCTCGGAGGGAAAATACCCCCCCACCGCGAAGCTAGAATACCCCAGAAGTACCCACTGCAAAGCGTGGCTTCGACTGGACGCCATTGGGCGCAGACAGACGAAAACCCCAGCAATCACTGGGGTTCTATCGGACTCACTGGATTTTCTTGGATGTCGGCGAATGAGGGACTGGCGGAGAGAGAGGGATTCGAACCCTCGATAGAGCTTTTGGCCCTATAACGGTTTAGCAAACCGCCGCCTTCAGCCTCTCGGCCATCTCTCCGCGCCCATTCAGTATAGCGAACCTGAGAGGCTTGCACAGGACTTCCTGCCTGTCGCCATTCTAAAAGCCTGCCGAGTCCACGTAGAACATGTATTTCGACCCTAAATTCTCCGGCCCTCTTCATCTCAACTTCCAATCTGATCGAAGTTCTTGCTGACAGGCATAATCTTTGCGCGGAGAGCTGCGGAATGCTCGCAATGCCGCCCTATGCTAGTTCTGCCGGAAGGACAGCGCTGTTCCCGGGCTAATTTTTCCCGGGACTGACGACCATCCGACCGGAACCTGGCAAATCTCAAAATCGCAAGATTGGCCCGAAGGTGATTCGCAGGTTGTTGTGCGCACCTTCATTGAAGTAAATCAGGTCGCCGAGCTCCAGCCGCAATCCGATCGGGCCCAGTGTTGCCGTCGCACCACCACCCGGATAGAGTGCCGCGTTCAGATTGGAGTCACGGATGCCAAGCGCCGCGCTCGCTACACTGCTGTAGGGAATCAGATCGGGGCTAAGTCGGAAGTCGATGAACCCTCCTTTCAGCGTGCCGAATGGACGAAGGTGACCATGGACTGGCTGGAACTTGGGTCCGAAGAGAACTTGGGTGACTCCTATCGAAGTTTGTTGAATCGCAGTTAGATTGCCGCTCTCGATGTTGCGGTATGCCTCGTGGAAATTAACCCCGTAGTCGTAGGCGAACTCTCCTTCCGCCATCACGGTGTGGTGTACAGCAAATCCAAGCCGTCCTCCCACGCCGAAATTGTTGGTTTGTGTCTGGGAGAGCCTTAGATAATCCAATAACAAACCGGCTTCGACGTGTTCTTGTGCGTGCGCGAGACACGAATTCCCGCACAGCAGAACGACGGCAATCGCGAGAAAGACCTTCACCATCCAGGAACGTGCCTTCCGGGCACAGTTGAGGTAGATGCGAGCACGCTATCCCCAGTTGGATGGCAAGCCAATCGTTGGTTTTCGCCCGGCACACGTATAATTTTCCGCGGAGTGATCCCGAACCCATCGCGAATGATCGCTTCAACCACTCCCCCCGATCTCGTTCGCCGCTGTGTACCTGGCTCTAAAAAGTAGCATCCGAAACATCATGCCCGGTTCCTGTCGGAAAGTGAGCAGCTGCGAATGAAGTCCCGTCTCCGAATTGGCATTGCCCTCGGCGTTCTCCTTCTCAGTATCGGCGTCATTTCCATCATTCGATTCGGCCCGGTGCTGCTCTCCGAGCGATACCTGCCGCATCGTTTTTGCTATCTTGCGCAGCCGTGGCTCATCTGGACCAACGCCCCCGCGGACATGGCGATTTTCCTTTCCTACACAGTTTTGTTTGAGTCTTTGTTTCTGCTGGCATGGTTGGTACGCAGTCAGCTCCGCCCGTATTTGTGGATTTTCCTCGCCTTCGGCCTCTTCATCCTCACCTGCGGCCTCACCCATTTCATGGAAGTCGTCACCATCTGGTGGCCTCTCTACCCGCTTTCCACATCCGTCAAAATAATGTGCGCACTCGCCTCCGTGCCTACCGCGATCGTCTTCCAAAGGAAGGTGCCTCTCCTTTCCAAAGAGATCAACCAGTATTTGCAGGAAATGCACACCAGTCGTGAAGCCCTGGTTGCATCCGAACGACTCGCTGCCGTTGGCAGGCTTTCCGCAAGCATTAGCCACGAAATCAATAATCCGCTCGAATCCGTCATGAACCTGATGTATCTGATTGGAACCCATCCGGAATTGCCTGCCGATCTCCAACCTTCCGTGACTCTCGCGGAAGAGGAACTCAGACGCGTGGCTCGCATCGCTAATCACACCCTGACGTACTATCGCGAATCCGCTCAGCCAGAAAAGGTGAACTTGCAGCAAATCGCGGAAGACGTTCTGAGTCTCGAGCGAGGGCATATCAATTCCGGGAAAGTCACCGTCACCACAAAATTCGTCGGACAGGATCCAATCATTACCGCTCACCCTGGAGAGATGCGACAAATCCTGATCAACCTAATTGAGAATTCTTTGGCCGCGCTGTCACCTGGGGGCCGATTGCATATTTCCGTTCGCCCCAGCCCGCAACTACCCTCGCGCCGGCCAGGGTTCGTCGTGCGCGTGGCGGACTCGGGCCACGGAATTCCTCGATCCGTAATACCCCAACTATTCACTCCGTTTTTTACGACCAAGGGTCCGAACGGCACCGGCCTTGGTTTGTGGATCATTCGACAGATCATTGAAAAGCAGGGTGGCACGATTCGGATTCGCTCCAGAGAGGGCTTCGGGACCATCGTCTCAATCTGGTTACCGACGCTTGTGAATCCAGGCGGCGGACAAACCATGCTGGCCAAATCGCAGCTTCACGTGCTGAGAGGTTCGGGTGGAGCAGGAGGATAGCC
>JAJXZK010000388.1 GCA_021780095.1 Acidobacteriota bacterium
AACACCGTAGATGGCATCTATCATGTCAACGGTGCAACCATTTCGAAGATCACAACTCTTCTAGACACGACGATGTCCGGGCAGGCTGTCGATCCCAAAGCTCCCGCCGGTTCCACCGTCGTTTCTCTCGGAGTGGAGCGCGAAGGGCTCCGGTCCGGCTGGCTTGCCATCACCGCCAGCATGCTCAATGCGACCACCAGCGAAAGCTGGGCAGGCGTCTACACGCGGTACATGCCCTGAGCTTCCCCCATTGCGACGGTGATCAGTTTGCCCTGGCAGGTGATACTCACACCCCGCAGCTCAGAACGAAGAAGGCCTGCCCCCACAGGCCTTCTTCTTTGTTTCCGCTGTCGCGGCCTGGCGCGCTTGACACGGCAGCACCTTCTTTTTATCCTCAAGTTATGCAGATGAGTCCGCTCCATCGCCATCCAGTCCATCATCACCACGTGGCGAACGTGTCAGCGGAACATTCTGAGCAGGTCTCCTAAGATCCTGAGCAACTTCAGAAAGTCACAGTCCCGCTGATGCGAACCGCATCCGCGGGTTTTTTGTTTTCACCCACAAGATTTCGATACGGAAGAAGGACGATCCACGATGAGCGAAGCAGTCACATCGAACCCCGCAATTGACTTTACGAAACTGGACGGACTTGTCCCCGGTATCGTGCAGGAAGCCACGACCGGGCAAGTGTTGATGGTCGGTTTCTTAAATGAAGAGAGTTATCGTAAAACCCTCGACAGCGGCTTTGTCACGTTCTGGAGCCGTACCCGTCGCAAACTTTGGATGAAAGGCGAAACCAGCGGCAATCGCCTGCGCATCACCGAGACGGCCACCGATTGCGACAATGACACGCTGCTGTTTCGCGTCGTGGTGGAAGGCGACGGCCTCGTCTGCCATGAAGGAACCGTCAGCTGCTTCACCAAGCCGATTGCGATGCCCGCTTTTGCCACGACTGCCAAAGAAAGCGAGATTAGAGCATGAGCCAGAAACTGCGGCTTGGAATTCCGAAGGGTAGCCTGCAGGACGCCACC
Source organism: Acidobacteriota bacterium (assembly GCA_021780095.1). The sequence continues at coordinate 1,032 of JAJXZK010000388.1, forward strand.
ATCGCGCTGTTTGAGCGCGCCGGCTGGCGCATTTTTGCCAACGGTCGCTCGTATTTCCCTGGCATCGATGATCCAGAAATTGAGTGCATGCTGATTCGCGCCCAGGAAATGGCTCGATACGTCAACCACGGCGCGCTGGATGCTGGGCTGACCGGCAGCGACTGGGTTGCCGAAAGTGGGTTGACTGTGGAATCCATCGCCAGCCTCACCTACTCCAAACAAAGCCGGCAGAAGGTGCGCTGGGTGCTCGCTGTGCCGGAGGATTCGACATATCAACGTGCGGAGGATCTCGCAAATAAAATCATCGCGACGGAACTTGTCGAAGCCACCAAGAAATACTTCGCCGGCAAGGACGTTCCGGTGCAGGTGGACTTCAGCTGGGGCGCCACGGAGGTGAAACCTCCCGTGCTGGCCGATGCCATCGTTGAAGTGACGGAAACGGGAAGTTCTTTGCGCGCGAATCGACTTCGCATTCTCGAAACCGTGCTTGAAAGTGAAACCCAACTGATTGCGAATACGACAGCATATAAGGATCCCTGGAAGAAGGACAAGATCGACAAGATCGCGCTCATGCTGCAAGGCGCCATCGCCGCACAGGGCCAGGTTGGATTGATGATGAACGTGCGCGCCGCCGCGCTAGGTGCCGTATTAGGCGTTCTGCCGGCACTGAATTCGCCGACCGTCTCTACACTCAGCGATGCGGAGTGGGTCGCTGTCAACACCATTTTGGACGAGCGCACGGTGCGCGACGTGATTCCGAGGCTGAAAGCCGCCGGAGCAACTGGAATCGTCGAATATCCGCTGAACAAAATTGTTTTCTAGGAAGCGTTTTCAAGAGCGATGAAACTGATACGCACCTACGGAAAAACTGCCGGTCAAGCGGAAACCACGCTGCGCCAGATTGAAGAGCGATCGGGCGCGGCGACAGGGCGCTTAGAACCTGCCGTGAAGCGCATCCTGGCCGACATTCGTCGCAAGGGTGACGATGCCTTGCGACGGTATGCGGAACGGCTGGATGGACTCGCACCTTCGGCAGACCTGCGGGTGACGCAGGAAGAAATGGCGGCCGCATGGGATCAAACACCCAAAGAATTGCGCAAATCGTTGCAGGCGGCAGCGGCAAATATCCGGCGCTTTGCGCGCTGGCAGATGCCGAAAGAATGGACGCGAAAATTGCCGGGTGTGCAGCTTGGACAGCGAGCTCTGCCGCTCGAGTCGGTCGGATGCTACGTTCCCGGCGGTCGCTATCCCCTGCCCTCAACACTGCTGATGACGGTGATTCCCGCGCAAGTCGCCGGAGTGAAACGAATCGTCGTCGTTTCTCCGCGTCCGGCGCGGGAGACACTCGCTGCGGCGCATCTGGCGGGCGTCGAGGAGTTCTATCGCATAGGCGGCGCGCAGGCGATTGCAGCGCTTGCCTACGGTACACCCGGCGTGCCGAGCGTCGACAAAATCGTCGGACCCGGAAATCTATATGTCACCACGGCGAAAAAGATGGTCGCGTTTGAATGCGGTATCGATATGCTGGCTGGTCCAACAGAAATTGTTGTCGCCAGCGAGGATGGGAACCCGAAGTGGATCGCCGCAGACATGGTGGCCCAGGCCGAGCATGACCCCGAGGCTCTGGCAGTTTTTGTGACCAGCAACTCGGACTTGGCTCGGGAAACCTTGAAAGAAGTGAATATCCAGACTCCTTCAAACAAGATCGCTAGCGAGGCGATCGCAAGGAATGGTTACATCTTCCTGGCAAAAACCAAGAATGAAACTGAAACTGTGACAAATCGGTTGGCACCGGAACATTTGACAATCGACAAGCAGAGCGATCTGCATTGGGTGCGTCATGCTGGGTCGATTTTTATCGGAGCGAATACCCCGCAGAGTATGGGCGACTACATTTCGGGTCCGAATCATGTTCTTCCAACAGGGCGCTTGGCACGTGTGCGCGGCGGATTGAGTGTCTACGACTTCCTCCGCCTGGTGACGACGCAGGAATATACGGCGGCAGGGCTCGCAGAACATGGTCCTCATGCCGAGCGGCTGGCCACCGCGGAGGGACTGCTGGGACACGCGGCGTCTGTGGCCGTTCGCGAGGCCAATCGCACGACCAGGAGAACAGCTCGATGAGCCTCGATCCGGCGACGTCCGTTCTGCGAAAACTTCGCCCCCGGGAGGCGGTAGAGCGCATGCACGAATATCACCCGCCACTGGCTGGGCGAGATGGATTGCGACTCGATTTCAACGAGAACACATTCGCGCCTTCGCCGCGCGTCCAGGCGGTGTTGCAGCGGATTGCAGCGGAAACGCTGACCAAATATCCGGAGCGTCATCACGTCGAACAGGTCGTCGCGCAGCACTTTGACTTAGCTGAAGATGCTGTGCTGCTGACCAACGGAGTGGATGAAGCGATTCACCTGATGTGCGAGACCTATCTCGAGCCGCAGGATGAAGTTGTCATCGTGACCCCGACATTTTCCATGTATGCCTTGTACGCGGAGGCCACCGGCGCGCGAGTTTGCGAGGTCCAGTCGGACAGTACATTGCAGTTTCCTTATCAGCGGGTGCGAGAGGCCATCGGTCCCTCCACCCGGGTCATCATGCTGGCATCGCCCAACAATCCGACCGGTTCGGTGGTAGAAACTTCTTTTTTACTGGAACTTGCGGCGGCCGCTCCGGAGGCAGCGCTGCTGGTGGATGAGGCCTACTACCATTTCCATGGCGAGTCGGTGCTGTCTGTAACTGCCACTGTGCCAAATATCTTCGTGGCACGTACTTTCTCCAAGGCCTACGGTCTGGCGGGACTTCGGATTGGGCTTTTAGTCGGCAATCCCGAAGCCATGCGGTTCGTGCGCAAGGTGAGTTCGCCGTACAACGTCAATTCCATTGCGCTTGAATGCCTGCCAGAGGCACTGGCGGACGAAGCTTATATTGCGTGGTACGCCGATCAGGTGTTGCAGAGCCGTGCCGCCACCGAACGCGCCTTAACGCAACTAAGTGTTCCATATTGGCCGAGTCACGCCAACTTCGTCTTGATGAATATTGGGAGCAAACATAAAGCATTTGTCGACGCCATGCGGCGGCAGGGCGTCCTGGTGCGAGATCGCAGCAGTGATCCAGGCTGCGACGGCTGCGTCCGCATCACTTTAGGAATGATCCAACATACAGAACGCGGGTTAGTGGCATTGCAGAGCGCTTTGAAGGAGATTCAATGGCAACCCGAAAGCTAGCCGGACGCAATGCAACACTGCGGCGGCATACAACAGAAACGCAGATTGACTTGAAGCTGACGATCGACGGCCAAGGTCGCTACAAAATCGATACTGGCATACGGTTTCTCGATCACATGCTGGAGTTGTTTGCACGCCACGGCGGATTCGATCTGGATCTTATCTGCAAGGGCGATCTGGATGTGGATCAGCACCACACCGTCGAGGACATCGGCATCGCCCTGGGAGAAGCATTTTCGCAGGCTCTTGGCGACAAAAAAGGAATTCTTCGCGCCGGATATTTTCTAATGCCGATGGATGAGACCCTTGCCGCCGCTGCCATTGACTTGAGCGGACGCTCCTCCTACGTGATCGATACAAAAGTTCGCGCGCGGATTGTGGGGGATCTGCAAACTGAATTGCTGCCGGATTTCTTTGAAGGATTTGCCCGAGGTATTCGCGCCAACGTTCATCTAAAGGTTCTCTACGGACGCTCCAATCATCATAAGATTGAAGCGCTTTTTAAGGCCTTCGCTCGCGCCCTGCGCTTTGCCTGCTCGCGCGACCTGCGGATGAAGTCTATGCTGCCCAGCACCAAGGGGCTGCTGTAGTGGAGTGTTTGGCATGAGTATGGGGAAGACAGTCGTAATCGATTACCAGACCGGGAACCTGAATTCTGCCTGCAAATCCCTGCGCGCAGTCGGGGCGGATTTGCTGGTGACTCAACGGCCCGAGGATTTGAAGAACGCAGCCCGAATCGTATTGCCAGGCGTGGGACATTTCGCGTCGACAGAGCGCCTGATGACCACCGGGATCGGAGATGCTCTGCGCAAACGAGTGGCCGAAGGCGTTCCATTTCTTGGCATCTGTGTCGGGCTGCAATGGCTGTTTGCGGGCAGCACCGAAGCTCCCGAAACGCGCGGGCTCGGCATATTTCCCGAGGTTTGTGAGCATTTCCCTGCCGGCATAAAATCGCCGCATGTTGGCTGGAATTCCCTCGACCTGATGGGCGAATCGCGGCTATTACGCGAATTGCCTTCCTCTCCGTATGTCTACTTCACGCACTCCTATCGGGCCCCAGTTGTGGATGCAACTGCCGCGGTTACAACCTATGGAGGCGCATTTTCCGCTGTCGTCGAGAAAGATAATTGGATGGCTGTCCAATTTCACCCGGAGAAATCCGGGGCCATTGGCCTGAAGATTCTCGAGAATTTCATGACGGTGCCCGGATGCTGACACGCCGAATCATAGCCTGCCTCGACGTTTCTGCGGGACGCGTAGTCAAGGGCATCCAGTTCGTCGATCTGGTCGACGCGGGAGATCCCGCAGAGCTGGCAATGCGCCACGCCGCCGGCGGTGCAGACGAAATTGTGTTTCTCGACATCACCGCGACCCACGAAAAACGAGCGCTGCTTCTGGACGCGGTGCGACGCGCCGCGGATCAGATATTTATTCCGCTCACGGTGGGCGGAGGTATCCGAACGCTGGAAGACGCGATGCTGGTATTCGATGCCGGAGCGGACAAGGTCAGCGTCAACTCTGCGGCGCTATCGCGGCCGGAGCTGATTACGGAGATTGGCTCTCGTTTCGGTGAGCAGGCTGTCGTGGTGGCCATCGATGGGCGCCGAAATTCCGGCAGCCCAGAAAGCGCGGAGGTCTACGTCCGAGGCGGCAGAAAAGCCACAGGATTGGGCGTATTGGAGTGGGCACGACAGGCCGAGGGTCGCGGCGCAGGAGAAATCCTCCTCACCTCCATGGACTCAGATGGAACACGCAATGGTTTTGATTGCGAGCTAACAGCCGCCGTCAGCGCAACGATTCAAATTCCAGTGATTGCCTCTGGCGGCGCGGGAAACGTCCAGCATTTCGCCGACGTGTTTACCCGCGGTGCTGCAGATGCGGCACTGGCAGCCAGCATTTTCCACTTTGGAATTTCCGACGCCCGCACCATGAAAAAAGAATTGGCTGCGCTTGGACTGCCAATGCGTCTACCTTGTTGATCATTTCCCATACACTAGAAGGATGAAAATGGACTTGAGGTCGTCATGCTGATCCCGTCAATCGATCTGATGGGAGGCCGCGTCGTGCAATTGGTTCACGGAGAAGATCTCGCGCTCGGATTCGATGACCTGGGATATTGGATTGACCGCTTTTCAGACTACCCGTTAGTGCAATTGATCGACCTGGATGCGGCCAAGCGACAAGGCGATAATCGGCGCCTGATTGAGACCATTGTCCGCCGCCTGCCGTGTCAGGTTGGCGGAGGGATTCGCAGCAGCGCGGAAGCGCAGATCCTGCTGGATATGGGCGCGCAGCGCGTCATTTTCGGCTCTTCCCTGTTCAATGGCCGCGCAGCTTCTGAGCCGATGGATCGCGAAAGTTCTGCCGCGGTCACCAATCTGGTGCGCACACAATTCGCCGAAGAGCTCGCATTTTCCCTGGGGGTGGAGCAACTGGTCTTCAGTGTCGACACCAAAGACAGCAAAGTTGCCATTCGCGGATGGAGGGAGAAGGTTGAACTTCGACCGCAGGATGCAATGCAACAGCTCGAACCGTATTGTGGTGCTTTCCTCTATACCCATGTGGATACAGAGGGCACACTTTCTGGATTCCCCATGGACATCGCCCGCAGTCTACGCCGGCAGACACTGCGTCAGCTGATTGTTGCAGGCGGCATCCGAGCGCAAAGCGAAATTGACGAACTGGACGCCGAGCACATCGACGCAGTTGCGGGAATGGCAATCTACACAGGCCTGATGAAGGCCTGAGTCGCGCGAAGCTGCAAGGCCTCTCTCGATTCGCAGAGTCGACGATTAAGAAATCGGAACGTCTCCGGTCGGCTCGTTTGGCTGCAGTGGCCACGTGTCGGCCGGAGCGATCGGCACTGCCGGTGGCGGCGTCACAATGCCAAATCCTTCCTTCCGCACCCGCAGATCGTAGTAGCACAGCGCGGTCGCGATGCCTAGGAACACCATCACCAATGCTGACATGGCGATGCTGACGATGCCGAACACCGCGGACAATAGCACCATCCCCGGACCCATCGCAACAATCCCCGCGGGATGGGGATGGAATGGATTAAAAGCCATCAGCTCGACAGGGAGGAGCAGCGCGTCGAGAGCCAGGTATGCACCCACAATGGAGAGCAGCATCGCGTAGAGCCTACCCTTGCTGCCTCGGCTCAACTGAACGGAGCGCCGAACAGATTCTGTAACCGACAGATTCTCCGCGAGAGCTACGGGTACCGATAGTGCGTATCGCGCGTAGAGCCAAAGCCCGAATACCGCATATAGCAAAAGCCATAACAACCCGAGCGCTCCAGCCATCGCAATGAATCCGAGCGATGCACCATGGCCTACGGAGAATGGGACGGCTCCACTCGCGTGGTGAAGCCCACCAAAAATCAGGGCAATCATCAAGAACACGAGGAGCGACGCGACATAAAATAACAGAAAATAGCCGATGCTCCGCACGATGATAAGCAGCGCAATTCCAGTGAGCCTGCCGGCCTTGTCTGCCGCGAGTTTACAGGCTTCTCCTACTGTCATCGGAGCGCCCGAAAGCCTCGCTCGCGTTGCAATAAAAAATGCACCCTGAATGATCAGAATAAAAATGAAAAAAAGAACTCCGCCGATGAAAAATATCGGCAACATGAAAAACACGCTACCCACCGAGGGTAGGCCGCCATTCGATCGAAGCATCCAGAATTCGCTGCCGCCGAAGATTCCCATGGCGACGATGTGGACGCCGATCAGGATCAGAACAATTCCGAAGAAAAGTTTGAAATTCTCACGGAGAACAGTGAAGGTCCGCTGGAACATCTGCCCGGCTGTGATGGGGCCGTAGAAGTTGGGCTGAGAAGGGTTCGGAAGAATCGCTGGCTCGCTCATGGTTTTTGTCTGTGGGCGCAGCGTAGCACAGCTCAGGCCTTGGATCGAAGAAAAAAATCGATTCTTACGGTCTGGTCGGGCAGCCCGATCCTAATGCGTCGTCCCCGGGAGTGCCTTGGCCAGGTCGCTCAGCGAATAAATCTCGATGGCTCCGTCATGCAAAACAGCCATGCGCGTGCCATCCGGGGAAAAATCAACGTTCCGGCCACCGGTGTAGGCGGGAGAGGTCTGAAAGGTCGCGATCCGCGCCCCGGAAAGGGTGTCGTAGATATCGATGTCCTCGCCAGCAACATCCTCATTCGTCAGCGGATCCAGGGCAGCGTGCGGGTGTTTTAGGCGAAGAGACTCAATGGCA
>JAJXZK010000246.1 GCA_021780095.1 Acidobacteriota bacterium
TACTGGACTGCTGACCGAGATTGTCGTCTACATGCCGCATCCCACGATCTTCGGATACGCAACCTTCCTCACTCACATCGTTTTGGCCATGGACATCCTGATCCTGATGCCGCTGACAAAATTCGCGCACGTCGTCTACCGGACGCTGGCCCTGGCCCTGCATCAGTGGGCTTTGGCGCCTGCTCCACTGAAATCTAAAGTTGCCGTCGGCAACGCCTAACTCCGTACCCGCAAAGGAAAGACAAATCATGCCCGACACACTGACTGAAGGCGATTTCAAGGAAGCATTGGATACACTCACCGCCCGCGTGGACGCAATAGAACAATCAGCGGGCAACGATCACCTCTCGATCGGGGTGATGACGGGAAATCTGGACACCACCATTGCTGACTTTATTATTGCCCTGGCTGCGACCGCCTATGACATCAAGGTGGACATGTTCTTTACCTTCTGGGCCGTGGCTGCGTTGCGCGATCCGAAGAAGGCACCTCCAAAGAAATTGATGGAGAAGATGTTTGGATGGATGCTGCCGCGCGGCTCCAGGGCGCTCCCCCTCTCCAAGATGCAGATGGGCGGTATTGGCCCAAAGATGATTCGTTCGATTATGAAGCAGCACGGGGTCAAATCTCTGGAGCAACTGATACAGGAGGCCGGAGAATATGGCGTCCAAATTCACATCTGCGAAATGTCAATGGATCTGATGGGCTTCAAGGCGGAGGAGATGATCGACTATCCCAATCTCGATTTTGTCGGAGCCGGCAGCTTCATCCAGATGATCAGTGAGTCGAAGCAGGCGTTTTTCCTATAACGGAAGGGATGTACCCGCCGCACCGATAGGAGAATTGAGATTCAGCAACATGCAGCTGGAGATTCTAAACGGCTTCCGAATTCGATTCGGAGGCCGTCTTTGTGTTTTGTGTAAACTTGGGCAGATCATAGGCAAAGAACCCGTTGGACGGAGGTGCTCCAAGCTCTCCAGCGATCCGCACATCGTCTGCGTCACCACATATGTAGCTCGTAGTCGTCAGTGCATCCGCATGATCGCATCTCTCTTGGCCCACTGCCACGCAAGTTCAGACCACATTTCGGCCGTAGCATTGGAGGCGGTTGAGCCGAAGACCTCCAAGAGGCCCCGGCATCACGATAGAGTCATTCGTCGCACGCATCCCCGCTGAGTTACGCTGTACAGGGCAACCAGCATGTTGTAATAATTTTTGATCAGGATTGATTTAGCCTCTCAATGAATAGTCATCATATGCGCCTGCGTGGACGAGAAGCACGCATCCCGCCCCAACCCATTCGGATCCATCGGAGGTAATTTCATGCGACACAAGATCAATCGTCGGGCTTTCTTACATGCGTTGGCAGTGCTGTCAGCGTCAACGGTTGGCCGCAAGGCTATGGCCTCTTCTGCGTCGGACGGGCATCCTTCGTGGAGTGGAAAGATCAAGGGCCTGGGCGAGAGTGGGAATGTATACGAAGAGCTCGGATTAACCACGGTGATCAACGGTCAAGGGACCATGACCTACTTGGGAGGGTCGTTGATGCGGCCGGAGGCGGAAGCGGTCATGAAGCTCGCCTCTTTGCACTTCGTCAATATTAACGACTTAGAAGTCGCGGTCGGCAAACGCATTGCCGAGATGCTCAAGCTCCCGCAGGGCTATAGTGCGATGGTGACTTCCGGAGCCGCATCCGCGATTCAAAATGGCTATTCCGGAATTCTGACCGGAAGCAATGAAACCTACATTAAACAGATTCCAGACCTCACGGGACTCAAGTCGGAGGTCATCATCCAGAAAGCGCATCGTAGTCCCTGGAATCATCAGATTCGCGCCACGGGAGTCAAAATTGTTGAGGTAGAGACGGCCGACGACGTGCATAACGCCATTAGTGAGCGGACCGCCGCCATGCACTTTTTAAATTTGGCCGATCCGGATGGACAGATCAAGAGGGAAGAGTGGCTGAAATTGGCTCACGCGGCAAACCTTCCGGCGTTTATTGATGCGGCAGCGGATACGCCTCCAAAATCGCATCTGTGGGATTACGCAAATATGGGATACGATCTGATCTCCTTTAGCGGAGGCAAAGCGATGCGTGGGCCACAGTGCACGGGTTTGCTGATTGGCCGCCAGGAAATGATCACCAATGCTCTTCTGAATATGAGCCCCAACGAGGATACACTGGGCCGCCCAACGAAAGTTGGCAAAGAAGAAATCGTTGGGATGCTGAAGACTCTGGAAATATATTTGGCCGAAGACGAACAAGCGCTTGCAAAAGAGCAATGGAGACAGCTGAATACGATTGCGAATCAGGTCACCAAAATCGCGGGAGTTACAGTGACTCGAAATGTTCCGGAGATCGCAAATAATTTTCCGACCATCCAGATCCACCTGGATCCCAGCAAGTTTTCCATTGACGCAGGCCAGGTGAATCGAGAACTTGCGAGCATGAAGCCCTCTATAGTTCTCGGTGGCGGCGGACATCCTGGGAACGGCTCCATCGGCATCACCGCGATCGTGCTGCAGCCGGGGCAGGATCGAATCATTGCCGGTGCTCTGTCGAAGGTCTTGCGCCAGCACCAGGTTTGACAGCGGAGATTGGAACCCGGAGATATCCGAGGAGTCAGGTATTGCCCAAATCCGGCAATACCTGTTCGACCGGTGCAGTAGGACCGGAACTAGCCAGATCGTGTCAACGGTAAGCAAGCATTCGAGAGGAATATATGACGATTCGCTATTCGCGCAGGTCCTTCTTCGCTCACGCTCGCACCGCGTTAGCCTCCATTGGATTCACAAGCTTGATGACACCGATACGCTCGTTTGGGGTGGAGATTCCCCCTCCTAAAGATGATGGCGTTGACTACTACGCGAAGCTAGGTGTGCAGCAGATCATCAATGCGGCCGGCACCTATACATTTCTCACGGCAGCCGTCATGCCGGAAAGCGTCCAGTTGGCTGTTGCCAGGGCTGCCAAGCATCCTGTGCGGCTGGAACAGTTGCAGCTGGCTGCGGGAGCCTATCTGGCGAAACGATTGCACTGCGAATCGGCTTTAGTGTCTGCCGGTGCAGCGTCCGCGCTGACGCTGGGAACCGCCGCATGTGTGACGGTGGCGAATGGTCAACGCGGCGAGCAGATCCCACCCCTTATCCCACAGGGAATGGACTCATTGAAGGATGAGGTCATCATGCAGAAAGGGCATCGCTACGGATATGACCACGCACTGTTGAGCTGTGGCGTTCGCATTGTAGAAGTGGAAACTCTGGATGAATATCGCGCAGCTTTTACCCCAAAAACGGTCATGACACATTTCTTCAACGCGGCTACTAGTGGAACGATCAGTCGCGAGGATTGGATTCGAGTTTCTCACGAACACAACGTCCCCAGCATGAACGATGCTGCCGCAGATATGCCTCCTATATCGAACCTGTGGAAATATACGCAAATGGGATTTGACCTGGTTTGTTTCTCCGGAGGGAAGGGAATTCGGGGTCCGCAGAATGCTGGCCTATTACTCGGCAAGAAAGAACTGATCTCGGCCGCAGCACGGAACAATAACCCCATTGATAACGTGGTTGGCCGCGGGCAAAAGGTCGCTAAGGAACAAATTGTCGGAATGGTAGCCGCCGTGGACTGGCTCCTGAGCCAAACGGACGAAGAGATGGAAAAGGAGTTTCGTGGGCGCGCCCAGAGAGTCGCCGACTATCTTTCCAGCGTACCCACGCTGACTTCACAGATCTATGTTCCTGAAGTGGCGAATCATGTTCCCACTCTTCTATTGCGGTACGACCAGCAGAAAGTGAAGATCGCGCCTTTGGAAGTAGCTGACATGTGCCGTCATGGCTCGCCGAGTATCGAGTTGCATCCGGCTACAGGGTCACCGGAGCCTGGGCTGCCATCCGACGCAAACACAATTGTAGTGGGCGTTTGGATGCTGCAGGCAGGTCAGGATTTGATCGTCGCCAAACGTCTGAAGCAGATTCTGATGAAGGCTTCCGGAACTCGAACCACTTGAAATTGGAGTGGCGCCAAAGACGGACAAGAATCGAGTGCGATGGGACGGCTCAATTTCTCTGGCCGAATCTGCACTACAAAGGAGAGTCGCGTGAAGAAGATGATGTGGACCGCTATTCTGGCATGCATGGCATGGTGGACAGCGCCTGTTTTCGGCCAAGTGAAAATGACGCGGCAACAGATTTTCTTCTATACGTCGGGTTGGAAGGGTGACCGTTTCCCGGATGGACGTCCGAAATTGCCGGATGACTTATTGAAGCGCGCCGCGAATATGACGATTGAAGACGTCTGGGATTTCCTGCGTGCTCACGGTTACGATAATCAATTCGAAGGCGGGTGGCAGGCCCTTCATCCTGAGAAATCGTTTGCCGGTAGAGCGTTGACCGCCCAGTACATGCCCCTGCGTCCGGATATGGCTGCATCCATTGCTGCCGAGGGTAAGGAGGAGCATCGCGTCGGTGACACCAATTCGTGGCCCATCGCGGAACTGCAGTCCGGCGACGTATATGTGGCGGATGGATTTGGAAAGGTCATCGATGGAACGCTCATCGGGTCGAATCTGGGCAACGGAATCGCCGCGCGAAGTCACACGGGCTTTGTGTTCAACGCCGGGATTCGGGATCAGGAGGAAAACCGCGAGGTTCCTGACTTCAACGGCTTCTACCGTGGCTATGATCCATCGGCCTGGAGCCAAATGGAGCTGACGTCGATCAATGCTCCTATCCGAATTGGGCGAGCCGTTGTATTGCCGGGAGATCTGGTTTTGGCGAAGCCGGAGGGAGTGATCTTTATCCCCGCAATCCTGGCTGAAGCTGCCATCAGTTCCGCTGAATTTACCGCTCTGCAAGATGCATTCAATTTCGAATTGAATCGCGAAGGCAAGAACGGTGGCCAATTTGAGGGAGGGTGGACTTCGCAGAAATACGACGCCTTCGTAAAATGGATCGATGCTCACCCGAAAATGTTGAAGATGCCGCGCGGCGAGTTCGATGCAATGGTTGCGAAAGACAAGCAGCATTCCTCACCCGCAAGCAATTCTTCTCCAGCTGCTCCGCCGCCTCACTAGCCGCTCGTCTTCGAGTGGCTTTCACCGGCTACCTGAGTAGGAATACCATAGCAGCTGATGAGCCTATTCTTCGCTGCCGGATCACCGACGACGGAATTCTCACCTGGCGAGGTGAAAGCGAATCTTTTCGCTGCCCTCAAGAAGCTCGGTCCTCGCAAGAAGGTGCTGGCATTGCCGCCGGACTTTACGCGCATGCACTCCATGAGCGGCACCCTGACCGAGCACGCCTGGAATTATTACGGAGCTGCCCTCACGGATGTGCTGCCAGCTCTTGGGACGCACAGCCCCATGACCGACAATGAAATTCAGACCATGTTCGGGCCCGTGCCCCGCAATTTATTTCGCGTGCACGACTGGCGCAACGACGTTGTCACTCTGGGAGAAGTTCCACCCGAGTTTATCCACGAAGTCAGCGAAGGCAAACTCGAGTTTCCTGTGCCCGTCCAGGTGAACAAACTGCTGCGAGACGGCGGCCATGATCTTATCCTGTCCATCGGCCAGGTGGTGCCGCATGAGGTCGTCGGCATGGCCAACTTTAATAAAAACATTTTCGTTGGAACTGGCGGAGTTCTGGGCATTCATCGCACGCATTTCCTGGGTGCCGTCTACGGCATGGAGCGCATGATGGGCCGCGCGGATACGCCTGTCCGGCGAATTCTTAACTATGCCAGCCACCACTTCGCGCAGGACCTGCCCATTGTTTACGTACTCACTGTCGTCAGTAAGAATGCATCCGGAAAACTGGTGATGAAAGGCCTTTTTATCGGCGACGACTTTGAATGTTTTGAACGCGCAGCCGAACTGAGCCTCAAAGTCAATTTTTTCATGATGGATCGTGAGATTCGCAAAGCGGTCGTTTTCCTGGATCCGCACGAATTCAAATCCACATGGCTCGGCAACAAAAGCGTTTACCGCACACGCATGGCGCTGGCTGATGGCGCGGAACTGATCGTTGTCGCTCCGGGTGTGCACGCTTTCGGTGAAGATGCTGCCATCGATGCTCTCATCCGGAAGTATGGCTACTGCGGCACGCCGGCAACTCTCGAGGCAGTCAAGAATGACCCGGCCCTGGCGAATAATCTGTCCGCCGCGGCCCACCTCATCCACGGCTCCAGTGAAGGGCGGTTCACCATACGCTACTGTCCCGGTCATCTGACTCGCGAGGAAATCGAATCTGCACACTACGCCTATGGCGACTTGCGCGAATACAGCGCAAAATATAATCCAATCACGCTTGCCGATGGATGGAACACCGTTGGTGGCGAACAAATCTTCTTCATCTCGAATCCGGCACTGGGGCTCTGGGCCTATCAGGGCCGCTTCAGCCGATAACTTCACTAAGATCGAGACGTGGGCTCCGAGGAATCTGCGGCTCTACAAGGAAGCACTGCGGTGCCAGTGAGGGAATTGAAGTGAAACGTTCTGAATTGAACCGCTACATTGCAGAAGCGAACACATTTTTTACGCAAAACCACTTTGTGCTGCCTCCGTTCGCGCAGTGGACTCCTGCAGATTGGGAAAGGCAGGGCGCAGAGGCCAACGACCTTCGCACCCAGCGGCTGGGCTGGGATATAACCGATTTTGCCTCGGGAGATTTCCCAAAGAGCGGTCTGACGGTCTTCACGCTGCGAAATGGATTGTCTGCTGACGGCAAGCCCGCCAAAGTCTATGCAGAGAAAATCATGTTTGTTAGGCAAGGTCAGGTCACGCCCTTCCACTACCACGAACAAAAGATGGAAGACATCATCAACCGGGGCGGCAAGGGCGCAGGCTCCCTGATCGTTCATCTCCACAACTCGACGAAAGATGGAGGACTCGCAGAGACGCCGGTCTTTGTTTCCTGCGATGGAATTCGACGGCGTATTGAGGCGGGTGGGACGCTCACGCTGGGTCCAGGCCAGTCGGTTACACTGCCGCCGTTTTTATATCACATGTTCTATGCCGTCGATGGCGATGCGCTGATCGGCGAAGTCTCTTCCTTGAATGATGACGATACGGATAATTTCTTCCTCGACAAACTTCCGCGATATCCCGCAGTGGTAGAAGATGAAGCGCCGACTCGCCTTCTGTGTACTGAATATCATCTTGCACCCTCAAGCGCGTATACCGCAGGGCACCTATAAGATCACTTGTAAGATGAGGTCGTCTTCACTTCGAGATGATCGCTTCCAACCCGGTTGCTTGGAGCGCCCGATAGCTACCAGAGAATCTTGTCGGGAAAGTATTCCGCGATCAGGTCCTGATAATACGGAAGAATGTCCGGCAGGTTCGGTTTTGCCGAACCCTTAGAGTAAAGATCGTATGGGTTGAACGTTCGAACCCATTGAAACATTTCCTCATCATGCGGCGACATCAAGTGGCGATAAGCGCCATGCTTATGGGCGGAGTAGAAGGAATGATACCGAAGCATATAGTGTGCCGGTTCCGGCAAGTAATTTTTCGTCACCTGGTAGATGTATTCGTCATGGCCCCAGGACATATGAACATTCTCTAATCCACAGTGAGGTTCATAGATGCCATATAAGTCCAGATACACGGGATTCTGCGAATCCGGATTCGCGCGGAAATATTCGGAGTAGACAATCTCATCCGAGTAAGCACATCCGACGGGGAAAGTATCGCCGACTACAGCCCACTGCGGTTCTCCATAGAGGCAAAGTACCTTACCTAAGTCATGGATGAATCCGGTAAGAACGAACCAGCGCGGATGGCCATCGTTACGAATGGCCTCTGAAGTCTGCAGCAGGTGTTCGATTTGTGTCAGGTCGGTATCCGGATCGCTGTCGTCGACCAGGTTGTTGAGAAACTCGGCCGCTTCCCAGATGCTCTTCTGCTCTTTCCGCGCCGGCAGATATTCCCGTTCCTTTTCCTTGACGAAGTCGAATGTTTGCAGAGAATGATTCAGGCGATAGAACTCCGCGACACCTGGATTTACATCGGGATCGTAATTGCGGAACTCTTCCCGGTTTTTATTTTCCTTGTATCGAGACGCAACATAGTCGTCCCAATCATCGAGTTTCTTGAGCGGATTTTCGGCGGTCTGACGGTTCATGATCAACTCCGGGCAAACGAGTGATCTGATCTTACGGCGATGGGGAAGAGAATCGCAAGATCCCCGCGTCACAGCACATCGCGTCCGGCTGGGGCCGCCACTATTGATGCCGAAGGTCGGCCCCGCGTAGGCGAGCAACCGCTATTTTCCGCTTCGTCCGAAGTTGTGCCAGCGCGCGTCGATTTCTTCCAGCGTGCAGCCTTTTGTCTCCGGTACCAGGCGATAGACGAAAATCCATGCGATGATGCCGACCACTCCATAGAGCCAGAAGGTCCACGCGCGGCGCAGAGAATTCAGCAAGCTTAGAAACTTGAGC
>JAJXZK010000224.1 GCA_021780095.1 Acidobacteriota bacterium
AAGAATGAACCTGTTACTTATTTATGCTATCAAATTACAAATAAAAAAGAAGATATGTGGATTGCAGTTTGCGGATGCATTTTTGACAGATATATTCCTGATTTTTATTCTGATTTTTACAAACTTCGGTAAAGTCGATAAAAAAACAAAGATCTTTTTGATCTATCTTTATATCTGTTTCTTCAGCTTCAGGCATAATAGCAACAGTAGCAGCTGAAGTATGAACTCTTCCAGATTTTTCAGTTTGCCAGGCGCGCGTCGCAACTCGAACTTGTCGCCATGCCCGCCCACCGCGATGCCTGCCGAATCGTACCCGCGATACTCGAGCCGCCGCAGCCCCTCAATAATTAGGGGAACAACTTTCTTACTGCCGCCTACATAGCCGACAATCCCGCACATAGTGTTCCTCTGATGCCATTAGGGGATGCAAAGCAGACTGCCCGCAACAGAAATCCAGCGGGGGGGCAGGTCTAATTATCTTCTTCCAGATGGAAGCGGAATTCTTCGATCACCGGATTGGTAAGCACCTCACGTGCAATGCGCTCCACCTCGGCGTGCGCAGCGGCCGCATCGAGCGAATCAGCCAGCCGAATCACAAAATATTTTCCCTGCCGCACGTCCTCAATGCCGTGATACTGCATCTTCCTTAAAGCGCCGTGAATGGCCTGGCCCTGCGGATCCAGAACCGTTTGCTTGAGCGTGACATAGACATGAGCCTTCATTTTGCCTGATTATAAACGGTGCGGCCTCACCGAAAGCACCGGAGTCATCGGCTCCCAACTCCCAGACCACAGGACAAGCATGACCAATTATTTGACCCTTCCGATTGGCGATAACTCCCCTGAAGCCGTGAACGCCGTCATCGAGATCCCCGGCGAGTCAACCAACAAATACGAATACGACAAGAAGCTCAATGTTTTCCGGCTTGATCGCAATTTGCACTCGCCCGTCCACTATCCCGGCGACTACGGCTTCATTCCCTCAACTCTCAGCGACGACGGCGACCCACTCGACGTGCTCGTCCTCGTCGACGCCCCCAGCTTTTCCGGCTGCGTGATGACCGTCAGACCCATCGGTGTGCTTGAAATGCTCGATCAGGGTATCCTCGACGAAAAAATCCTCGCCGTCGGCAAAAACAATCCTCGTTACTCCGACGTGTGGAACTATTCCGAGATCTACCCGCACATGCTCAAGGAGATCACCCACTTCTTCTCCATTTACAAGGACCTCGAGGGCAAGCGCGTCGAAATCATCGGTTGGCGCGATGCAGCGCACGCCCGCGAACGCGTACTGGTGGCCGCAAAAAACTTCAAGGCTCCCAAATAGGCGCGGGGCACGCGCCCGCGTGCCTTATGCCTCTTCCACCGCGCTGCGTGTCCGCGCCGCGCGCGAAATCCAGTAAAACACCGGCCCCAGCGCCGCAATCAATAACCCAAACAGCAGCGCCGGCATATGCGCCATGCGCTCCTGGCGTGAAACATACGCCGCGTAGACAATCAGCCCCGTCGGAACCACGCCCAGCCCAATCGCCGTTGCCAGGCTCCCCGCGCAGAATGGCCGCTTCAACTCAGGCTCGCGGAAGCGCAGCACCACCAGCGCCAGAAACTCCAGAACCAGGCTCGCGCCATACAGAATCAGGTCAAGCGAGATCAGCCGCTCAAAGCTGAGCTGCAGCGCCAGCCCCCATGCCAGCGCGCACAGCAGCACGGCCACCCACGGCACTCCATAGCGATTGCGCTTCGCAACCACACGGGGCAACATGCCGTCTTCCGCCAGCACCATCGGCAACCGCGCATACGACATCATTAGCGCGTTGAACATGCCCAGCCCGGTTAGTGTGCCGCCCAGCACCACGGCCAGCTCCAGCCAGGGCCCTGCCAGCGTCCTTGCTGCGTCTGCCCACGACCCCGTGCTGAACCGCGCCGCATCCATCCCCGCAAACGCAATTGCCGCCAGCGGAAGAACATACGTCAGCGCAACCACCGCCGTGCTCCACAGCATCGCCCGCGGATAATTCCGTTGCGGGTCTTCCACCTCCTGAGCTACCGTTGATGCGTTGTCCCAGCCCATATAGTTCCACAGCCCCACCACAATTGCCGTCGAAAGCCCCGCGCCGCCCGCCGCCCCCGACTGCCACGCCGTGTTGTGCTGCAGATGCATGCCGTGCCACGCCGCCGCGACCATGAGAACCGCAAAGGGCGACAGCAAGAGTGCAAACAGGCCTACCGACCCGTCGCCCACCGCCGGAGCCCCGCGCAGGTTCCACAGGCAACATACCGCGATTAGCGCCAGCTCCCAAGCCGTGCCCCGCCATCCAGCCGTCCATGCCGGAAACGCCCGCTCCAGGTACAGCACAAACAGCGTAGGGTAGATCGCCATGTCGAAGATACTGGCCGACAGCGACAGCCATGCCTCCTGGTAGCCCCAGAAAGGCCCCATCGCCCGCCGCACCCAGACGTAGAATCCGCCTTCTTCCGGCAGCGCGCTCGCCAGCTCACCAATCATCAGCGCCGTAGGAAAACTCCACAGCAGCGGCACCACCAGCAGGATCGCCAGCGCCTTGATGTATCCCGCGCCGCCCAAAATGTCCTCAATGCCATAGGGGCCGCCCGCGACCATAAAATAGGTCGCCGCAACCAGCGGAATCAGGCGCATGCCGCGCCCGGCTCGACGGGGCCCGCGACGGCTCACAGCGGTAGGCATCAGAGCTTGAGCCTATCGCAAAACGGCCCGCGCCGCCGAAAATTTCCGCAGACAAAAAGAGGCCCCGTCCACCTCCTGGACGAGGCCCGCAGTTAGTTCCTTGCAGAGTTACGTGCTTACACCTGGTCGCGCGTTAGGACGCCTTGCGCGCAATCTGCCTGTCCGGCGGCACATAGTTTGGATACACACGATGCACTTCGCCGAAAATCTCCATCCGCGCAGCCGTTTCGCTCTGGGCGGCGATTGGCTCCCGCCTTGCAGCCGGTGTTTCGTAGCGGATGATTCCGTGGTTCCTCAGCAGCACCGATTCAGCCTCGGCCGCACGCGCTCCTACCTTTACCGTAACCACCGCGCCACCGTGTTGCAGCTCGTGCGCCACGCGCCGCGCGTGCTCCGGCGGAATCCCCATGCCGGCAAATGACTGCTCAAACGCCGTATTCGAATATGGATAGTCGGCGATATCGCCCAGATGGCCCTCGCCGGTGCCGAATTTGCCGCTCTCAGCCATGCGGCCCGTACCGCTCTCGCGCCCAAAGACCGTCTCCAACCGATCGCGCCAGCTTCTTGCGTTTTCATCGGGCGCACCCTCTGGCGAGGCGGCTTTCCGCAACCCCTTCCGGGGCAACGTGGCCCTTGCTTCGGCATCCGTCGGCAGAGTGCTGGGAATCTCCCGCGGCAATTCCGGTGGAACCTCGGCTCCGGTAATTGGCCCCGGCCTGTGCGCACCTTCCATGGTCGCTCCTCCACCGGTCGACAGTCCTGACGGAGTAACCGCGCGCGAACCCGACGCTACACCTGCTATCGAGTTATCTGAGTCCGACATGCGCCGGGACGGCTCTTCCTCAACTGCCAGAATCGGATCCTCCTGCGCACGACTGTGGAAGGCTGCACCGATTTCCCGTACGTCAAAACCCTTCTCGATCAGCTCATCGATCGCAAGACGCGCATCCTCGCCCCTGGCAAAATAGCCGGCCACTGTACCACCGGCCACCGGAGCCCTACCACCTGTCTCACTTGCGCTTGCCATGTTTTATTTCTCCTCGCAAGTCTGGATTCCAGCAGCCCCTCACACGCTGCCGCTGCAGAATACGATGCAGCGAAGTCCGCAGGTTTTGGCGAGACAGCAAGAAAAATCACCCACATTTTCAGGGTTGCCTTAGCTTCCCAAGACACTTCCTATATACTCAAAAATGGACAAGCCGGAGAGATGGCCGAGTGGCTGAAGGCGGCGGTTTGCTAAACCGTTATAGGGTCAAAAGCTCTATCGGGGGTTCGAATCCCCCTCTCTCCGCCAGCGAGTCTGCCAATCCCCACATTTCCAGAGAAGAATGCCGTTCAGTCCCGTTTTCCGGGCCTTTTTTGTTGAAAAGTTCCACTAGAGAAATTCCCTCCGGCGCCATTTTCCCTCAAATTCTCCAGAAAATCTCCGATCCACATTCGGGCAGTGGAACTTTCACGCCCAGGGTCACCGGTGGCCTGCCCGATCCTCTTGATATTGCGCGCAATCGTGCGGGGGAGACAGCTGATTAGCTGCCATACGCAAGGCGCTTTTCGTATAGTCGTTCTTTGATCGGCTCGGAACACAATTTCAATTAGTGCATTGGGCTGTTGGCGACAGTTGACAATCGAACGGGTGGATCTCTGGATACTGGCCGACTTCACGGGACTAATGCGTAATCCCGACACTCTTGCCCTATTAGCATTTGCGCGGTGTTTGCGGATTTCCAGGCACAAACGGTACCTATAATAAGAGTCGCGCGGGCTTAGAAGCACTCCCAGATAGCCAACCGATGGCATACCGTACCGAAATCGAGCGGGCCCTCAATGAGATGATTTCCGACGAGGGAGGAAACAAATTTCAAGGCATCGCAGTCGTCCGCGCGCAGCAGAAGTGGCCGCGACTCGTCGCATGTGAGCGGAAATGGGATGGCGGGCTCGATGCGCACGCGCACGGAGGCTTGGAGCCGGACGGGAGGGGACTCGGTCTTGCTTGCTCAACGACGGCGACGATCAAGAAAGTCAAAAACGATGCGGCTAAGACGAAGGAGCACTATCCTGATGTGCGTGTCCTGCTGTTTGCGACTGCCGAAAAGGTCAGCGAACATACGAAGGGACTCTGGGCGAAGGAGATTGCCGACGATTTTGGTTTAGTGCTTCAGGTCGTTTCGCGCGAAGAGTTCGTCACTTGGCTGCTGGATCCCGCAAACTCTGACATCTGCAGAGATCAGTTGGGAATCGCACCCTCGATGGAGCCAGCGCTGGAGCCTGCACTGGAACGTGCACTGGAAGCCACCGAAGAAGTAGTTAACAACTGGGACCGCGAATTCCGCCGAGCAAGACGGCCGGTGATCAGCCTTAACGCGGTCAAGTTGAATGAAAAAGGCGACCCAGTCGAGGTCCTGACGACAGCGTCGCTGCAGGACATTCTTGCTGAAGGGCAGCGAATTGTCCTCGAAGCGCCGGCTGGCAGCGGCAAAACGACGACGCTCGTCCAACTCGCACGGCGCGCTTTGGATGCCAGAGGGTTGGCCTTCCTCGTCGACCTTCCGGACTGGGTCCGCTCGGGCAAGAGCGTGCTTTCGTACGTCGCCGACCGCCCTCAATTTGCCTCAAGAGACCTGGATGCGAAGCTGCTCTCAAAACTGCGGGCGGCCCAGCCCCCCATTTTCTTGCTCAACGGTTGGAATGAAGTTCCGGTTGCCGGCGCCGAAGCCGCAGACGCGGCGCTGCGGGAACTCGATCGGAGTTTCCCCGCTGCGGTCGTCATCGTTGCCACGCGCAAGCATCGTCTCGTGCCGCAACTGCGAGGCTCCTTTCGACTGGAGCTTAGCCCTCTGGGGCGACCGCAGCGCGACGAATATCTCCGCCTCGCGCTGGGAGAGTCTGCGCACGACCTGCAAGTCCGGTTCAACAATGGCCGCGTTCTGGACTCGATAACAAGAACGCCCCTGTTTCTCGCTGAAGTGGTCGATCTATACCGTTCAGGAAAAGACATTCCAGCAACAAAGATGGGCGTACTCGGCGCCGTGATGGATGCGATCGAGCAGTCCCCGGAGCACCGGGCGAGTCTCGGGCAACGACCTTTACGAGGATTCGCGAGCGCGTATCTCCGCGCGCTCTCGATGGAGATGACCGGACTCGGTGAGACCGCAATCGTAGAAGGGGACGCACGGGCAGTCGCCAATTCCGTGAGCACGAGACTCCATGCCACAGGTCAGATCGCGGATTTGCCAGATCCCGGGGAGATACTGGACGAACTCTCGAAACGCCATGTTCTCGTGCGCGTCCAGCACGGCGAAATCTTCTTCCGGTTCCAGCACCAGCAGTTCCAGGAGTTTTTCGCGGCGCGGGGATTAGGGGCGCGGCTAGTCGATCTCGTCCATGGAAAAGACCCAAAGGAAGACCGGAAGTTCCTCGTGTCCTACGTGAACGAACCGCGGTGGGGCGAGTCGTTACGTCTACTCGCGGAAGACATCGGAGCATCGAGCGGAGAAAGGATCATAATTGAGGTTGGCGCGAAGCTCGTGCGCATGGCGCTCGAAGTTGATCCGATCTTCGCTGCGGAAGTTGCTCGCTGGTGCGGGCCGACTGTCTGGAGCGAAGTGCGAGAGGAAATGGGTGAGCGCCTTCGTCAGTGGTATGACGTGCCCGACGTGCTCCACAAACAATGCGCGGTGGCGGCGATGCTGGCGACAGGCTCGGACGATTTCAAGGACATCGTCATGCCGCTGCTAACGGACTCCAATCAACAGGTTCGCCTTGCGGTCTATCAGAGCGGCGCTGAGATTTTGCCTTCGAGTCTAGGGCCGCACTGGGTCGAGGTCGTGCAAGGCTGGACGGAGGAGGCCCGGCGTGACTTTATTCTGCAACTTGCTCATGACCCGTGGCTCACGGACACGGTCGAACAACTCGCGCTCGCGGACCCAAGTCCGCAGATCAAATCGGATGCTGCCCGTGAACTTAGCTGGTACGGCTTCACAGAAAGAGTTGAAAAGCTCCTGAGTCCGCTCAATGACAGCGATTTTGTCATGGCAGTGCGCTCACTAAACCCGGACCGAATTCCACCATCCCTGCGGCAACGCGCGATTGACATCTCCGAAGCAAAGTACGCCGAAATCAGCGACCCTCTCGAGCGCATGAGAACTTTACATTTCCTGCAAAAGCTTGGTGCGAAGCGGATCCCCGAGAGAATGAAGGCAGAGCTTGAGGGGCTAGACAAGAAGCAGTTGGAAGCCGGGAATGAGGGACCAACCCGGTGGGCGCTGGAGGCACTGCGAGAATCCGATCCAAAGTGGGTGAGCGAATGGCTTGCCCGAAAATTCTTGGAAGGCTCGACGCGGTTCGGAGGTTGGAACGAGATGGTCAGCCAGATTCCAGCGAGGGAGCGGGACCGTCTCTTGGAACGCTTCATCGACGAACTTTTGGGCGCTAATGAGCAACGTCGCGTGTCGTCGATTCTGGCCACGGTTGCGAACGCTGAACTTGCCGCCCGTGTATTCGAAAGAGCGTGCGAGATTCGGCGAGGTTTAACGATCGGCCCTGGTCAGGACATGCCGAAGTGGAAGCTGTTTGGGCAGCTGAAGGATTTGCTTGCTGCCATTGCCCCGAAGATATTGCTCGAAGGGCTTTCCCCCAACTTGGAGAAGGATCCGGAGGGTACCGAATTGGACGTGCTGACCGACGTGCTCGCGAAATTCAATCCGACGCCCACCGACATGCGAACCACCGTGCCGGACAACGTGCGGCAGAACTTGCACGCATATCTAAAGCGTGCCGTAGAGCGGGCTGCCGACCCGAACGGGATGCGCGCGAGCGTGCGCGCCCATCTCGCCGTTTTGCTCGCCCAAATTGGAGGACCGACTGATATTCCCGATCTTCGCCGACTGATCCAAGCCGACTCGATCCGGTACCGCGAGATGCAGGCGGCCCGCATGAAAGGCAACTACTCAGGTGACAACTCAGGTTACGTGTTTCTCTACATGAGCGCGGTAATGGCCGCTGACCCGGAACACGGAGACGAAGTATTGCTCGAAATGCTGAGCGAAGAGCAATACGAGCGGTTTGTGGCGGAAGAGCTAGTTCGGCGAGCAAGAACGAGCCAAGCCCAACCGAATCTTGGGATGAGGCCTCCCGCTTTCGAAAAGGTGTGGGCGGCTAGAGGAGGAAAGGAGGCGAAAGAATACGTTGAGGCGCGGCGGAGCCGTTACGCGGACGCCCTTAGGTCGCTGGTCGAGAGAATTCTTTTGGAACGCGCAGCCGCAACCGATAAGCGGCCCGCGGAGCATCGTCTCAAACCGATCGGCGCTTCTCTCGCCGCTCTGGACGCGCGAAGGTCGGCGAAATTGATTCTGGAAGCAATGGCCTTCCCTGCTGGATGCGATGCTTACAGCCGTGTCGATTCCTTGCAAAGTCTCATCTTCGCAGGAGTCCAAATGACGCTTCCGGAGATGATGAACGTTCTCGGTCCTGCGATCGAGCAAGCGCGCCGCGATCTCGGCAACAGCGACCAAAACCGCTGGTTGCTCGTTAGCTGTTTGAGCGTCCTCCCATTTGTCGACTCTCCGAAGGAAGGGATCGCAAAGATCAAGGAAATCCTTGCGCAGGTTCGTTTCTTTTACCCCCACGACTCAAGGGGCGTAGTCGCGGCGTTGGGCGCCAGCCGGTGTCCTGACGCGATGGACTTGCTCTTGGAACTTGCGAAGCCGGACGGAAGCGCGGTCG
>JAJXZK010000212.1 GCA_021780095.1 Acidobacteriota bacterium
GTCTGGAGAAAGTGGACTGGCTGTTCGTCTTCAGTTGCGCGGCGCACAACCTGATCCGGCTGCCGCGCCTGATGGCTCAACCACCACCGGAAATGCTTCGGGAGTAGTGTGCCTGAGCAACGGTTGCAGGCCTCAGGGATGGTTCCCTGAGGCTCGCAAACCCCTATAAACACCGGACAGAACCGCACTTCAAACAGATTTCGACCGGGAAGAAACGAACATCGCCAGGAAAGACGCCGCAATCAGGCAAATTTCAACGAGTTCCTAGGCCAAATCTCCGGTCAGCAGCCGTCATATGAACAGTTTCCAAACCAGACCTGTGCGCGCTTTTATATCTGCCTCCTCCTCTCAAGTGATTTAAGAGAGAACTCCGAGTCAGCCCAAATCGACTGATGTTCGAGTCGGCGACCGTTTGCTTGATTTGATCGTGGCAGGGACACCTTCTTAACAGTCTGTGGTGATACTTTTGGGGATACTTTGTTCCGGAATCCAGTGCCATTCAGTGCATGGCGATGCGGCAGGAAATAGCGAATCAACCGTCACATTACAAAAGACTTATGCAGACAAATGCAATTCGGTGCAACACTGTGCAAGTGGGGAAAAATAGGACTTAAAATCCGCAGAGGGCAACCTCATGGGGGTTCAAGTCCCCCTCCGGGCACCATGGAAATCACAAAACGATAGCTGCAATGCTCGGACGCATGGGCAGATGAGAGTGATTGTTACGTAATCAGCCGGGCTGAGCTGAGAGTTGACACACTTCACGTGGCTGACTCAGGCGCATGTCTTTCTTTCCTGCTTGTGCCTGATCGGAATGTGAGTTCAGAGTTCCTGGCGGCAGCTCCGATTTCCGATGCGGTCCACGGTACGCGCGAAAGCTTCGCAGTGCCCTTGATGTTTTGAATTGCTGAGGCGCGAGCGGAGTCACAACCAGGCGTGATTCCACTCACAGACTCGATGGCAGATTCAGCTTAAAAAGAGCTGTACTTGCGGAAGATTGTTTCCTCTTCTAATTGTATTTCGCTCTCAGCGAAGACCAGAGATCCGTACGATCCCGGGCTCGGTAACACGTTGCGTATACCCATGACGAGTGCAAGTAGAGAGGCGAGCGCCCCGCGCTGCCTTGGAGTGTTCGGCGATTCTCCCCCTCCGCAAGTCGATCCGGGATCTGGAGGGGTGAGCCCGATGCAGTTCTCCCCTGCGTCTACAAGCACGCTTTCGGCCCGGCATAAAAACAGCCGAGACCAGTACACGTCTGACAGGGCCCCGCGAGTTGCAGCCTCGCAGTAAGGAGAATCGTAATGAGAATTCCACGCTATATCGCTCTCGGTTTAGCTTGGTTCAGCCTGGCCTCGTGCCTTGGCGCGTCGTCCTGGGCACAGAATCGCGCCGCCGCCGCCGCAACCGATCCACTTTCAAATATGAATCGGCTTCCCGTCGCCCTTGAACAGAGGGTACGGCTGCTCCGCACCGATCTGCAGGCGAAAGGCTTTGCGGTTGCCCGTGGCTATTGGACTCTATGGGGAGCGAACGACTGCAAGTATCCGCTCCAGGTCCTCGGCTATTGCTACGGCAATAATCCAACAGCGCCATACGTGATCGCCGTTGTGCCAACGTGGCGCGACGAGTATCTGGACCAAAAGTTCCATCACATCATCAACGAGCCACTTCGGAATATGTCCGCGACCTACAGGTTGGATCCGCATGAGGCGCTCATCGTCGTCGCTCAGCTTCCTCCAGAGGCACGCTATTTCGGCTTCGGGACGAACGTTTTCACGCGAGAGGCCGCCTATAACCCGAACGATCCAATCATCCCCCATGTCTCCGGCGATCCGCTGTTGGAGCATATTCTTTTTGGCGCCTCCCCCGATCCGTCGCGGAGGATGACGATAGCGAGCATTGGCAACAGCACCAACAACGTCGTGATCGGAAACCAGACGAAACATAGCCCGTGGAACAGGCCGGCGTACATCGTGATCACGTCGGACTCAGGGCTGGCCACAACAATGACAAACGCGCTGGTAATGGCAGGCGCCGCGCCGTCGGATATCTTCATCGAGCCCGTCTCTCCAAAGTTGGTGAAAATTGGACTCGGCCGCTCGGCGGACGATCAAATCACCTACATCCGGTACTCTCTGCCGGTTGACAAGGTTGCGGGAGATCAGTGGCGGCAGAGTCTGCCCCTCACGATTCTTCGGGTGCGCGACCTGAGTTCTCGGCAGTACAACAATCCGCTGCCAATCCCGACCTATACACAGCGCCTGGCAAATTACGATGAGACCCAGCTGAGGGATGACCTTGGGGCCCTGGAGAACGCGGTACGGGCGAGCTGGAATCAACCACAGGCGGACGTGCTGCGGTTTTTCAGCGCGTATAAGTATCTCGATTTGATCGGGCAGCACTGTCTTGGATACGGGTATCCCGACTCCTCTGTGGTGCGCGGTCCAATGGACTGCCTGGGCGACTCGCAGGACGCGGATTACCAAATCAGCCAGTCGGCGAAGATCGATAACGGACAGGTGCTTGCCGTGATGGGCACGCTCTCGACCGAGACGGGCAATGCAACCTATACCAGTTTGTCGGTGAACTGGTTTCCCGCACTGGTCGGCGAAAAAAATATCGACGACACCGCGCTGAAAGGGACCGCCGCCAGCTTTGCTGGCGCACTGCAGCATAGTTCCAGCTGGTTCTATGTGTATTATGTCGCTCGCGACTGCACCGGGCTGGCAAACTGCGTTCCGATTTCGACTCAGCAGGTGCCGCGCGGCGGGACTATTAAACTTATCCAGCGCAATTATGTGAATCCAGGGTCGACCAGCGGCCCGGATCCGAATTACGTTCTCAACCCCGTTTTCGTCGTTCTCAACGGGCAAAATCGGCCCAAGATGTAAGAAGGGGGTTCGGCACGAGCCCATCGGCTTGAACCTCCGTCGTCCTCACGTTGGCGCGTCGTCGCCCGGCGCCGCGCCAGCGTTTCCCGAACGATTGCAGCATACTGATCTCTCCGATGGAATGACCGCGCATCTCGGTTGGGGGCAAACAGCAGGACAGCGAAGCGACTCGCCCCCCGTTTCCCACCCGACCTCACACTCTATATTGCAAAGGTCCCCGGCGCCGTGCAAGCTTAACCCATGCCGGAATTGCCTGACATCACTGCCTACCTCGCCGCGCTGCAGACGCGGATCGTCGGCCAGCCACTCGAGAAGATTCGTCTCGGCAGTCCTTTCCTGCT
The DNA here is from genome assembly GCA_021780095.1 of Acidobacteriota bacterium. The sequence continues at coordinate 3,233 of JAJXZK010000212.1, forward strand.
GCGAACGGTGAGCCCGCCGGTCGAAGCCTTTCAAGGTCACCCGGTCACTTCACTGCGCCGCATCGGTAAACGCATCGCTATCGGCGTCGACAATGGTCACTGGGCTGTGATTCACCTGATGATCGCCGGACGTCTCCATTGGCGACCCGTCGGAGCCAAGCTGGGAAGCCGCAACAATCTTGCCGCCTTCGATTTTCCCCATGGCTCGCTGGTTCTTACGGAGGCCGGATCCAAACGGCGCGCGACCCTGCACCTGTTTCACAATGAAGAAGAATTGCGCTCCATCGATCCCGGCGGTGTTGAGATTTTCTCGATCGATCTGGAACAATTTCGCGCCGCCCTGATCGCAGAAAATCGCACACTCAAACGAGCCCTCACTGATCCGCGCATTCTCAGCGGAATCGGCAATGCATATTCCGACGAGATTCTGTATACAGCGCAGCTCTCTCCGATTCAGTTGACGCACAAGCTTGCGCCGGACGAGTGGAAAAAGCTATTCGCCGCCACCCGCGCAACACTTCAACTCTGGATGGATCGGCTCAAGGTTGAAGCCGTCGCGAGCTTTCCTGAGAAAGTGACCGCGTTTCGAAAAGAGATGGCCGTGCATGGTCGCTGTGGACTGCCATGCCCGCGCTGCGGTGCGCCCATCCAGCGCATCCGCTATGCCGACAACGAGACCAACTACTGTGCCACGTGTCAGACAGGCGGCAAGCTTCTGGCGGACCGAAGCCTTTCTCGTTTATTGGGAAAAGACTGGCCGCGCACGCTCGATGAACTGGAAGCGTTGAAGCGGAAATAAAAGTGACGCGATATCCTCAAGCGCTGCGTTCGCTGGATCGTTCTCCCCGGCCAAAAGAAAAAGCACAAGGCGTAAAGTCGGAACTCGCTCTCAACGCATCCACTCATCCAACGACGGCTGAGAATCGTTCCAACTCCCCACATCACAGGATCTGTGACTTTGCTCTAATCCACAATCGTGGGCGTCATATTCATCGGCGGAGGAAGCAACGTCCGTGCTGCACGTGACATCGCAGGTCTCAGACTTACCCGGTCCGCCAGAACCCATGCTGGGCAGCAATGGATCTTCTCATGCCCGGTCAATATGACTTCATCGTGAGCCTGAGCCAAAGTCGCGAAGCACCTCGGATAAATGGAGTCGATCGATCCGTCGCGGTTGTGCCGATGGGCATACGCTTCAGTGCCGGCGTGGTCATTTCCAACTCTTTTCCGGGGGACAATCCAATGTTAGGTGGCAGGACTCGCAAAGGTCTGTTCCGTTTTGCTCATCTCCGTCTGGATTTTTTAACGTCGGACGCAGTGGATGCGCCCACGGATTCCCCATAGGGGCGGCCAACTCATGGCCTCTCAGCAAGAAAATCTCAGGCGGGGTTGTTAGTCAGTCAGCCTATTTAAACCCGTTGTTTTATCCCTTGTGCGACATCTTCGCCTCCCTCGACCAGGCAACCCCTTTCAGCAGATGTATTCAAGTCGAATTTCTAGTAGCGCAAAGTCCGTGTAATCTTGCGGTGTTGCAATATCAGAGCGCTGGGAATTCTATCCTCGCCACAAAAGAAGCGGTGAAGGCAAGCCTCAGGCTATGATGGACCCGGAGGGAACATGGATACTCGATCTTTGATTGCGGCAATTGACGCAGAAATATCTCGGCTGCAGCAAGTGAAGGCCTTGCTGTCTGGCCCCGCTCGCACGCAACATACCAACCCGCATCCGGCGGCCACCGCATTGAAATCCACAAAACGGCACAGGATGAGCGCCACAGCTCGCAATAAGATTGCCGCGGCCCAGCGCGCGCGTTGGGCTAAGTTCCGGAAATCTGCGAAGTAACGATTCAGCCATGCGGTCCTCTCTTCATCGGACAAGTCGGGAGAATTATGAGCAGATTCCGTCGCACGCCACGTTACTCTCTGGGAGCATTCTGCGCGATCAGCGCTGTTGCCGGTCTAGGGCAGACGAAGAAGACGGCAAACACTGCCGCCGACCTGCCTCGCTTCAAGTACCCGCTTACCCAGACTGCCAGCTCATTTTCTCCGACGGCTGGTATCCCAACGTTAGTGGCTGAAGCTGATACCCAGTTGCGCGAACAAGAATGAGTCTATGTCGGCAATCTCCTGCGTAGCTTCATCGATGTTAGTGCTAAACCCGTGCCCAGCATTGGCGGAAGTGCGCAACATGATAGGATTGCCCGAGCTTGTTGCGGCCTGCAGTTCTGCTGTCATCTTGCGAGAGTGGGCAGGGTTGACGCGATGATCGTTGTCGCCGGTAACGAAAAGCACCGCTGGATATGGGGTTCCGGAGCGCACATGGTGGTACGGCGAATAGGCGTACAGCGCCTTGAATTGCTGCGGATTTGTGACTGATCCATATTCAGTGACGTTGAACGAGCCGTTCGGATCGAGCTCCGTGCGCAGCATATCGTAAATGCCGACAATTGACAGCACCACGCGAAACATCTGCGGGTGCTGCGTAATTTCGGCGCCCATTAACAATCCACCATTGCTGCCGCCCTCCGCGGCAAGGTGCGCCGGGGAGGTGTAATGGTTGGCGATCATATATTGAGAGCACGCAGCAAAGTCGTCGAACACATTTTGCTTTTTCAGCAGCATTCCACCTTTGTGCCAGGCTTCGCCATACTCCCCGCCCCCACGCAGATTGGTGTCCACTATGATCCCGCCGTGATCGAACCAGAGGCGCGCAAAACCGCCCCAGAAATCGATCCAGCCATTTGCTGTTTGGCTGATGCCATATCCTCCATAGCCCCAAATCAGAGTCGGATTTCTGCCATCGAGCGGCGTGCCTTTCCGCATCAGAATCGTCAGCGGAACCTCGGTTCCATCTTTCGATTTTGCGAAGGCGCGGCGTACTTCAATGTCATCGAAACGGAATGGTGTTGCGGTACGAAACGGTGTGACCTGCGGCTCACCTGATCCGTTGTAGCGATACCATTCGGGCGCTGCCACGTATGTCTGCACGTTGTAGAAAATTGCGTCTCCACCAAGCGGCACCAGGTAGCTGGCTGACGCCACGGGAGGCATGGGAACAACTCCCAACTCGTTGCCCGAGTAATCATAAATGCGAATTTCCTCCGGTCCTCCGTCGATCGCTATAGCGTAGATTCGATGCTTGCCTACCCAATAGGTTCGATCACCAATGACCGTGCCTGTCCCGGCGCTGACAAAACTCGCCTTTCCGGGTGAAGCAATCGTTTGAGCGTCGGCGAGATTGGTGTCGTGTGCCGCCAATCGCAGAATGACGCCGCGGTCGCTCTGCTTGCGCGACATCAAATAGAGAGCATCGTCAGGACCGAAGGTAGCCTGTACGATACCGTCGTCGAAGTGCGTGATCTGCGCTGGGGCAGCGTTGAAAGTGTTGTCAATCGGAACCAGGAAGTGCTCGAACTGTCCACCGTCCCCGTTCGCGACAGATACCAAAAGATTGTGCCCATCGGGAGAAGTGGCGAGGCCAATCTCGGCAATGCGAGGAAAGTCTTTTCCTATGACATAACGATCCGTCGAGGGCGCGGTACCCATCGCGTGGAAATACACCTGCTGATAAAAATTCATATCCGCAGTCGCTCGCTCATTGCCCTGCGGATAGCGAGTGTAAAAGAAGCCGGAGCCATCCTGCTTCCATGCCATGCTACCGCCGCCTGTCGCAAAATTTACACGCGGGACGCTGGCTCCGATTTGCTTACCGGTGGCAACGTCCACGAGGTAAAGGGATGCGTCTTCGCTGCCACCGCTGGAAATCGCCATGCCTAACATCTTGCCGTCCGGGGAAGGCAGGTACCAATTCACATTGAAGACGTGCCCAGGAATAAAGCTATTCAAATCGACAATCACGCGCTCTGAAGCTTTGTCTTCAGGCGAGGCAAAGGTCACCAACATGGGAGCAGATTTCTCTGGATCGAATTTCAGCGCGAACAGACGGCCAGCCACGAATTCAAACAGACCAAACTTAGGCTGTTCCTGTTTCCGCATTTTCAGCAAATATTGCACGATTGGCGCGCGCTGCGGGAGTTGTTCCAGGTACGCGTGAGTGTATGCATTTTGCGAGGCCACCCACCGTTTCGTCTCGGAGCTTTGTCCATCTTCCAGCCAGCGATAGTTATCCGTCACTTTGATGCCGTGATAAACATCGACGACGGGCTGTTTTTTCGTGGCGGGCGGCGATACCGTTGTGGTGTGGGATGTGGCTGCGAAACACGGGACCCCAATAAGTATCAAAGCGAAAAGAACGCTGTTCCTGGACACCCGAAAGAAATGAATCGCGTTCACGAAACATACCTCCGAAAGATCGGGCGGGAAGGTCAAATTTTATCCGCGCCTCGTATGAACAGACCATATCAGGGTGCATCAAACTTCCAAGGAAAAAAATTTGCTGACGCGATGAGATTGCCCCGTGAAAGCCCGTCGCAGTGAAATCAGATTGCCGGGATCAGGTATGCTTCTCATGGACTGTCCGGCAACCCACTGGACAATTGTGCCCTCAGATTCGAGTGACGCATACAGATCCGAACGGAGGCAAACCTTGGCATCTTCACAAAACAGCCACACCAAACCGGCAACGAGCCGATTTGTCACTATGGTTTCGGGCATCTCAGCGTTGGCCGGGCTGTTGTTTGGATATGACACAGGAGTAATTTCCGGCGCAATTCTTTTTGTTCGCAAAGATTTTTTGCTCTCCACCTTCCAGGAAGAAGTGGTCGTTGCCGCCGTGTTGTTGGGGGCTGTGGCAGGGGCCGCATTTGGCGGCAAGTTAGCCGACGCATTCGGCCGCCGCAAGCTGCTCATCCAGGTGGCGATTTTGTTCATCATCGGCGCCATCGGTACGGCACTTGCGCCCTCGCCAACGCTGCTGGCAATCGGCCGTGTGGTGGTCGGCGCCGCCATCGGAATCGCTTCATTTACAGCCCCGCTCTATATCTCTGAGGTTTCTCCGCCGGCCATTCGAGGCAAATTAGTATCGCTGAACCAGCTGATGATCACCCTCGGCATCGTGGTTTCTTACTTGGCGGACTATGGCCTGGCGGACAAAGAGGCATGGCGTTGGATGTTCGGCCTGGCCGCAATTCCCGCGCTCATGCTGCTGATCGGCCTGCTCTTTGTTCCGGAGAGTCCGCGTTGGCTCATGAGCCGATCGCAGGATGATCAGGCCCG
>JAJXZK010000404.1 GCA_021780095.1 Acidobacteriota bacterium
TTTCGCGGAGGCTGTCGGTCCATAGCATCTCCCATGCGAGGAGCTCGGGATAGCGGAGCATGAGACGCCAGAGCTCAACATAGTAGCCGTCGACGGGGCGCTGGGATTTGCGGCCGGCGGTGACGAAGGCGGCGAGGGCGAGGAAGCCTTGACGGGCGCGGTCGGGATTGATGCCGCGGGCTTTCGCTTTCTGAATGCAGAAGGGGCAGAAGCAGGTGACCTGGAGCGGGTTGATGTCGCGGCCTTCCTGCTCCGCACCGAGAGCGTTGGAGAATGCGCCCTGACGTTCGGAACACCACATGATGCCGTCGATGTCGTAGGAGCGGGACCAGTCTTCGACAATGCCGAGAAGAAAATTGCGGTAGTTGGGATTGTTGAAGCAGACGGTGTCGGCGTGATTGCCGGAGAGATCGATTTCCTGAAGCGCGGAGATGTTGGGGATGTCGGAGCGGAAGGCATCCTCAAACCAGACGATAGTTTTGATGTTGCGCTTGCGGGCGGCGGGGATGACGTCGGCGAGGACGTCGTAGCTGCCGAGGTCAGTGGCGCGGGTGCCGTGGAAGACGGTGTTCTTGTAGTACTGGGGATGGATGGTGGCGTAATTGCCGCCGGTGAAGGTGCCGGTATCGTACTGCTGCTGGCCGTGGTCGGGGAGGGGCTGGCCGGGGATTTGGCGACCGGCGATGCCGCGACCGTAAGTAAAGGTAGCGAGGAAGAGAGTGTTGACGTCGGCATATTGCTGGAAGTTGTCGAGGACTTTTTCTGTTCCTTCATCGACGAAGGAGACTGCACCGACCTGGATGCCGATGGTTTTTTTGTTGGGAGTGGCGGCGGTGCTGGCCGCACGGGCATACTGTGCGCTGGCGGAATCGGGAAGGGAAGCTGTGACGGCGGCTGCTGCGGCGGTCTGAAGGAATGCTCTTCGATCCATGGGGTACCTCGACGCGATTGGGTTGAATGGTATTTGTCGCCATGCACGAATTGCAAAAGCGAGGTGGGTGGGTAGTGTGGTTATGAATCGGGGCGCTCGGGTTGCCAGGGGTCGATCGGATCGCGGTGCAGGCGGTCCTCACGATTTTCCTGTTGCTCCTGCTGACGGCGCTTTTCCTGTTCTTCGCGTTCCTCGCGGCCATCGCTCATGGGAAAAATCCTCGCTGAGACCAGTGTAAGGCGAAGGGCGGAATGGTTTCATCTATGGGACTGAAGCGAAGTGGATGCAAGCGGCATCCGATAGAGTAGAAGTCGTCGACGCAGTACGGTTCGGCGAGAGGACAAACCCACCAGCCAACAGCGAAGAGGAGACAGCATGGAAACGCGCACATTGGGAAAGAGCGGACTGAAGATATCGGAACTGGGATTCGGCGCCATGGGGATGAGCTTTGGACTGGGGCCGGCCAAAGACAAGAAGGAAATGATTGGGCTGCTGCATGCGGCTGTGGATCGGGGCGTGACGTTCTTCGACACGGCGGAGGTGTATGGTCCGTTCACAAATGAAGAGCTGGTGGGGGAAGCGCTGGCCCCATATAAGGGGAAGGTTGTGATCGCGACGAAATTCGGGTGGAAGGCGAATCCGGAGGACGGCGGGAAATGGAATGCGCTGGACAGCCGGCCCGAGCACATCAAGGAAGTGGCGGAGGCATCGCTGAAGCGGCTGAAGGTGGATGCGATTGATCTGTTCTATCAGCATCGTGTGGACCTGAATGTGCCAATTGAAGATGTGGCGGGTGCGGTGAGGGAACTGATCCAGCAGGGCAAGGTAAAACATTTTGGGATGTCGGAGGCAGGGGCGAAGACGATTCGCCGGGCGCATGCGGTGCAGCCGGTGACGGCGCTGCAGAGTGAATACTCCTTGTTTTGGCGGGAGCCGGAGGAGACGGTGATGCCGACGCTCAAAGAGCTGGGGATTGGGTTTGTTCCGTTCAGTCCGCTGGGGAAGGGATTTTTGACGGGGAAGATTGACGCGAAGACAAAATTCGACAGCACGGATTTTCGCAGCATTGTGCCGCGGTTCAGCGAGGAAAATCGCACGGCGAACCAGGCGCTGGTGGATGTGATTCGCAAGTTTGCGGAGAAGAAGAAGGCGACGCCGGCGCAGATTGCACTGGCATGGTTGCTGGCGAAAGAGCCGTGGATCGTGCCGATTCCTGGGACTACAAAATTGGAGCGTTTGGAGGAGAATCTTGGAGCGACGAAGATTCAGCTGAGCGATGAGGATGTGCGCTCGCTGGAAGAGGCTTCTTCCAAGGTGAAGATCGAGGGGGAGCGGTATCCGGCGTTCCATGCATCGCTGGTGGGACGATGAGCGGGCAGAACTAGAGGAGAGGCAATGGAGATCAAACGAGTGGGGACGCGTCCGTCTGAGAAGGGGCCGGCGGATTGGTTTACAGGGACGGTGCGACTGGACCGGCTGTTTGAGGCGCCGGATCCGGCGCGGGTGGCGGGAGCGAGTGTGACGTTTGAGCCGGGCGCACGGACGATGTGGCACACGCATCCGCTGGGGCAGACGCTGATTGTGACCTCCGGCTGCGGACGAGTGCAGCGATGGGGAGGCCCGGTGGAAGAAATTCGGCCGGGGGACGTGGTCTGGTTTTCTCCGGGAGAGAAGCATTGGCATGGAGCGGCGACGACGACGGCGATGACGCACATTGCGATTCAGGAGAAGCTGGATGGGAAGATGGTGGATTGGATGGAGCCGGTGAGCGACGCGCAATATGATGGCGGGGCTTGAGGCTGGGGGAATTGGGGTGCGCGGCTTAGGCGCTCAAGCCCATTTTTTTAGATGTGGGTAGCGGGCGTAGATGCGGTGCTGATCTGCTGCGGTTAATTGGGCGAGGCGGATCCGCTTATCCTGCGGGCGCGTTTGTTTCTGGTTGAGGACGTTCATCAGGCTCCACTCGCGTTGCGGGTGATCGGGTTCGTGCGCGGGCAGATCGTAGCGGGTGAAATCGATGACCATATGCGGGCCGTTCGTCTCCCAGTTTTGCAACAGCGCCAGGCGGAACTCGTCATTCATGTACCACCAAATTTCCAGATCTTTTTCGGAGCCGGGCGCGCCCGTGCCTTTGGCCTCGAAGCGGTAATTGAGCGCGTTGTTATTGGGATTGTGACTGCGCCACTCCATGCCGAAGTCGCCTTCGGTGAGGACTTGCGTGTCGGTCCATCGATCGCGAACGGATTGCAGCCACCTGGTGAGGTCGTTGTCGTGGCCGATCGATACTTCCCAAATGCCGGTGACCCAGCCGAAGCCGTTGAGGGCGTGGCCGCGATCGAAGTGCATGGCGGTGGTGGCCATCATTTCGTGACGGCCGGCTTGCTGGCCTAGATTGCCGACGGTTTCGATGGGGCCGACGCCCATGCGACTGTTGAATCCGCCTTGAAAACCATTGCGGCGGGCGGCGAGAAAATCGCAGGTCCACCCGTCGAGGCAAACGCAATCGATGAAGTCGGCGGGGCCCTGCGCGGGCTTTAGATAATGCTGACGGCTGGGATAGTAGGGGTAGCAGATGCCGCCGTCGCCATCGCCGTTGTCGATGCCGTGCTGGCTCCAGATCTGACCCTGGCAGACGTGAATGCCTTCATCGGTCGCCAGGAAGCGCTGGTTGTCCGCATCCATAAATCCGGCGATTAAACACTGCGGGCGATAGCCGTTGCCGACCATCTTCGAGACAAGTTGGAGTGCGTTGTGGATGGTGACACGAATTTGCTCGCGGGTGTTGTACATGGGGGCGAAGTAGCCGCCGGGGATGAATGTGATCTCGTCGCCATAGCGATCATGATAGGAAGCGAGCAGGCGGCGGGCTTGCTGGTATTCGGCGCGAGTATCGTTGAGCGCGAGCCAACTGATGGCCCAGGTCATTTTGCCGCTGGGGCAGCCGCGGGCGAAGGCTTCGCGACGTGAGCGGATGTGCTGGGGGGTGTTGAGCGGGGACTCATCCTGCCCGATGGAGCGGGTGGGAGAGACTTCAATCTGATTGACGCGGACGACGGAGATGTGGGTGATAAAGCGTCCTCGCAGCGGGGATGCGTTGAGGGCGAGTGGGGACGATGCGAGCGCAGGGATGGCGAGGGCGGTGGCAGCGCCGGTGGCGCGGCTGAGGAATCTTCGGCGGGTCCAGAGAGGGTGGGTCACGATTCTTTCTGACTATATAAGGTATAAGGAAGAATTTTCGAGGGTGAGTGCGTTGAGGAGCTATTGGGTGAACTTTTAATGGGCGGGACTCTTCTCCCAGATTTCAACAGCGAGATGTGGGCACCCAGACAGCGAGTCGGGGGCTACGAAGGATTTAATTGATGGTCATGGTGGAGAGGTACATCTGGTAGCTGGCGGAGCCGCCGTCGAAGAAATCTCCGGTGAAGAGCAGGGTCGGGGTCGTGCCGTGATCGATGGTGTTATTCAGGATGACGGGATTGTAATATCCCTGGGTTGGCCAATGGGTGGTGTTGACCAGTGACCATGGGCCCCACGGATGCGGGGCTTCATAGACAAGCCAGGTGGTATCGAACGTCGTGCCCGGATTTCCTGCGCCGCGGGGATAAAAGTAGGTGAGCAGGAGATAGCGATTGAGTGCGGGCATATACTGCACGTTGGCCGATCCCAGCTCGCCGTAATTGGAGAGAATGGGCTGGGCGTTGGCCTGGGTTGAAGTCCAGCCAGTATCGAGCGATCCATCGCCGCCGACATAATATTGATAGTCGCTCGCTTGAAGGCGCGAGATTTTTGCGCGCGGAACCCGCGCCAGATAATAGGCGTTGCCGCCGCCATTGGTCGGTCCGCCCCCATTCCACGCGCCCTCGTTGGCAATCAAATAGATGTAAGCGTTGGCATTGTCGTGGCGATTGACCGCTGCGGTGTAGCCGAGCGTGCCATCGTCGGCCCCGTACATGACAAACGTGGCCGCTCCAAACGCGGTGGGGGTGGCGCCGAACATGGAAGCGCTGGGCGGGGTGGTGGGACTGCCCTGGGCGTTGAAGACCGTGGGAGTCTGGAAGTTGTTCCAGGTTTGGCCTTTGTCGGGACTCCATGCAATCTGGCCGGCGTTCTGTTCCAGCACGATGTGGTCGCCCTGCAGTTGGCGGCCGAGGGAGATGTAGAGATTGCCGGCCATGCAGAATAGACCGGTGTCCTTCTGGGAGCGATGGTCGTCGCCGGTGCCGGAGCAGCAGAGGCCGTAGTTCTGCATGAAGTTGATAGTCATGCCGGCCAGTGGCGACTCCGAGGTGAACTTTGCAATCGACATCGTGCTGCTGGTCAGTGTGTTGACGGGCGCGCCGTTCTGCTGCCAGGGCTTCTTCATATCTCCGACGGTGAAGTAGGTGGTGCCGTCGTTCGATTTGCAGTTATAGAAGGTATCCGCGCTGCCCTGATTGGAGGGGTCGATGGAGTTATAGCTGGTGATGGGCCCGAAGGAGACGCTGGAGATGGGCGTGCTGGCGGGGGGTGCGGCAGTGGCGAGCGAGAATGTCGCTGTCGTCGATCCGGAAGAGTTTGTCGCGGTGATTTGGCAATCGTATGTGGTGGAAGGAGTGAGGCCGGCCACTACGTTCTGCTGATTGGCGGCGCTGACCAGGCCGCTATCCACTGCGTTAAGGGTGTAGGTGTGGGGCGTGGTTCCGCAGGCGAGCGACGATGTCGCCGGTGTCTGCATCTGGTAGGCGGCGACAATCGTGTTGGCATCGCTGCTGGTGGTCAGGGCCGAAATTACCGGAACGGTTCTTGTATTGTTGCCTGGCGTCGTCGTGGAAAGCGGCACGCCGCCTGGCAAAGCGCATCCCGTCAAGAAAACCAAGGGCAGAAGCAGATGAAAACGTTCTACATGCATTGCAGTGTTGTCCAGTAATGCGTCGACGCTGCCAGCGACGTTGGTTCCGCTTGAAATATGCGGTTCGCCATCTGTGCGTGATCGATGGAATTACTATCAATTTACTTCTGAATAAAACAATGCTGATACTTTAACTTTGGATTGCTGGTTACCTCAGTGACTGCACGCACCGATGTAGCAGGAGGCATCAAGCCGGAAGGATGTAGGGCCAGAGATTATGTAGAGAGTTTGGCAGATCACAGAAAGTACCCCACTCAAGCCAACAGATGGCTTGAAATGGGGTACCGGTGAGCTTCGGCAAAGCTCATCCTCACGATCCAGCAATGGCTCGCCGGTCGCGCTAGCTTTTACTCCAAATGGATGGAATTCACGATGTGATCGAAGATCGGCCGCATCTTCGCAAAATCGGACGCAGGCGAGACGAAGATAAAGTACCGTATCGCGCCCTGCTGGGGTACTCCTACAATCCAATCGTGCTCACCGCGTCCGTCGTTGGCCGAGCGATTGTCGGCGTTCACAGTCTGCGCGGCGATGTCACCGATCTTCATGGGCTCGACAGTCCCCGTCTCCAGGCCGGAATTCTCCCGGATCAGTTTCGTCAGAAGAGCATTAAACATTTCACTGCTGTTCGCCGCCTGGTCGGGATGATAGACATCCGTCAGAACGCCGTAAACAAGATTGCTGGCATTCCCATTGGCTGTTTGCACAATGCCGCCGGGAGGCGCAACCATGGCGGAGCTCTGATCTCCTGCGGCGCGCCAATCTGAGGGTACTTCCATCGTGAAGCCGCTGCCTTGAAACTTGATCCAGCTCTGCGGGGGAGCGGTGTCCACCTTTGTATTGGCAGGCGTGTTGAACTTGTACTGGTTCACGCCCGTGCTGACCGTCTGATCGGGATTCTTGTGCTTCCACGCTCCCGAGCTCACTTCCTTGGAGGTGTAGGCGCGCATGTTGGCCACCACGTTGTGGATCTGAGTGAACTCCGGCGAGTTGGTTACGTAGTGAGCCTTGGGCGGTAAGGTGGCGATCTCGCGGTCAACGTACTCTGTGCGATTGCCGGGATTGGGGTGATCGCTCAGGAATTGCGCGCCACCCTTGCCGTACTTTCCTTCAATCGTCTCAAAAAACTGCGCCATGGCGCGCGGGTCGTAGCCGGCGTTGTAGAGAATGTCAACGCCTTCCAAATCGGCCTGCTGCTCGGCCCCTCGCGACATACGCAGGAAGCTGAGGCCGGCGGTAAATCCAATGCCTTTCTCGGCCAGGGCGCCCGCGGTTGAATTGCCCAGAAGAAGGCCGCTGGCAATTTCTCCAAGAGCTGCAAAAATCCCCACCCGTTGTTCCTTTTGCAAGTTGCAGACCGAATGCTGCAGGACCACGTGGGATATTTCGTGCGCCATCACTGCGGCCAACTGCGCCTCGTCATCGGAAGCCTGAATGGTGCCCAGGTTGACAAAGATTTCGCCGCCTGGCAAAGCGAAGGCATTAATCTCCGCCACATTGACCACGTGAAAGTTGTACGGCCAGCGGTAGCCGGGCGCGTACGCGGCAAGTTTACCGCCCAACTCCTGGACATATTGCGTAACTTTGCTGGAGTCGGGCAGTACGGGCATCTGCTTGTAGACCTGTTTCGCCGCTTTCTGCCCAAGTTCGATTTGCTGCTTTGGAGATAAGTTGTTCTTGCAAGGTTTTAGATGAACGCGGGCCTGAGCGTAGGGACTTGTGAACAGGCATGCGAGAAGCAGGAGGGCGGAAGAGATGCCGATCCGGCGCTTACCGAGTGTGCGAACAAACCTAAGAGGTTTCACAGATTGCTTAGAGGGGCAAAAACCGCGGAAGGTTTCGCAACGACTGCCCAATTCCAAGGAAAATCTTTGGCGTGCATGTTCAAATCCTTCAAAGAATGCGGCGAGAGGGGTTGGATCGATGTTCTGGCCTAACAGAGCCAGGCGGAGCAACCTGGGACTTCGGGTCATTGGAAAGGAGAACTGGGTCATCAGGGTTTCTCCCACATCGCGGAAGCGAGGTTTGGGGCACCCATAATTGCGGTGCAAAGTGAGATCGGGGTCACACGCCAATTTACCAGAACGCATTACAATTTGAGGCCAGGTGAAGAGCTTAATTTCGGATGTCATCGTAGGGAGACCGCCATGATTCGTGCAGCCTTGTTGAGCCTCTTGCTTTCAATCCCGCTCTGGTCACAGAGCCGTGATTTCACTGTGACGCCATCGAACGGATGGCTGGATACGGGCATGGTTGTGGATGCCGGCGACACATTGCACGTGACGGCGACCGGGCAATTGCAGTATACGAATGCCCGACAGCCCAATGGCCCCGCTGGCTTGCCACGCGCTTTTACCGATCTATTGCGTGCGATGGCGGTAAACGATGCGGGCCGTGGAGCATTGGTGGGGCGGATTGGATCGAGCGATGCAGCGCGGCCGTTTCTGGTGGGTGAGTCGCTCAATTACCATGCGCCGATCGCCGGGCACCTCTACCTGTCCATCAACCAGACAATGTTTGACCAGGCGACAGGCTCCTATCGCGTGATCGTGCAACTGACGCACGCAGCCAAGGCGGTGAA
>JAJXZK010000179.1 GCA_021780095.1 Acidobacteriota bacterium
TGCCCGCGTTTTTCAGCTCCAGCAACGTCTCCTGCAGCAACTGCGTGTTCACCGGATCCAGGCCGGAGAAGGGCTCGTCCATAATGATGAGCGCAGGCTCGTGCAGCAGCGTGGAGATGAATTGAATTTTCTGCTGCATGCCTTTGGATAACTCTTCTGTCTTCAGGTCGATCGCGTCCAGAATCTGCAATCGCTCGCACCACTGGCGAGCGCGCGATTTCGCAGTCGTCGCATCCAGTCCGTGCAATTGGCCGAGGAAGACAATCTGGTCGATCACTTTCATTTTTTTGTAAAGGCCGCGCTCCTCCGGCAGGTAACCGACGCGGCTCAGGTTCTTGCGGGAGAAGGGCTGGCCGAACAGCGTCACCGTGCCGGAATCCGGCATGGTAATCCCGATCATCATGCGGATGGTGGAGGTTTTGCCTGCGCCATTCGGCCCGAGGAGGCCAAACATTTTGCCGGCCTCAATCTGGAGGCTCAGGGCATCGACGGCAACTTTGGTGTCGTAGGTTTTCGATATTTGATTCAGTTCAACGAGGTTCATGCGTGGCGCGGCTCGATCAGTTGTTGGCAGTGTAGCAAAGGGAAATCTATAGCGCGGAAATCTGGTCTGAGTACGTGTCAGTCTCCGAGTCGCCGACCAGTCAAAAGTGAATGACGAGAACCGCTTGTGGGAAGTGATTGTGCTCCCGAGCCGCGGGCGCGTTGGAAACTGGTCCACAGCTATCACATCTCTAGATCAGGGTCCAGCTTCAGGTCTGGCGGAATGCATGCAGCCATTCGCGGGCTTCAGCCCCCGCTGCTTGACGGCTGTTAGCATGGAGATTGTGATTGCCCTCGACACTCCTATTCAATTTGTGAAAGGCGTCGGCCCGCGGGTGGCCGAAAAGCTGAAAGAAAAAAACATCCTTGTCGTCGAGGACTTGTTGTATCACCTGCCCTTTCGCTATGAGGACCGCCTCAATCCGCGCGGGTTGAACGAACTGGTCCCCGGAGAAATGGCCAGCGTCATTGCCGAGGTTCGCGGGACGGTTTTGTTGCGCACCAGGCGGATGCCGATTTTTGAAATGACGGTGGGACAGGGAACTTCCTCGCTGAAATGCATGTGGTTCCACGGAACCTACCTCAAGGACAAATTCCAGCCGGGCCAGATGTTGGCGCTCTACGGCAAGGTGGAACCCTCGCGCAGCCGCGCCGGCGCGTTCAAAATGATCCAGCCGCAGATTGAGATTCTCCCTGGAGCAAATGATCCCGAGGAAACGCTGCTGGAAGTCGGCCGCATTGTTCCAGTATATGAATCGCTGGGCGGCGCGCAGCTGAGTTCTCGTTGGCTCCGGCGTGTCATTTATCGCCTGCTGGAGGACCTCGGCAACACGTTGCCGGAAACGCTTCCGGTGGAGTTGTGCGAGCGGATGCAGTTGCCGTCGCGAGCCGAGGCGTTGCGAGCGGCACATTTTCCGGCGGCCGGAACCGGGCTGCGACTGCTGCAGGCCGCCGCCACGCCGGCCCATCAGCGGCTCATCTTTGAAGAGCTGTTTTTTCTGGAGTTGGGGCTGGAGCTGAAACGCCGGCGGATGCGGGAACGGCTGGGGCCGGCCTTCGCTGCCGATCTTCGCGTGCGCGAGGCGTTGAAGCAGGTGCTGCCGTTCCATCCCACCGCGGCGCAGAAACGCGTGCTTTCGGAGATCGTTCAGGACCTTCGCCAGGCGACGCCGATGCGCCGCTTGCTGCAAGGTGATGTTGGCTCCGGCAAAACCATCGTGGCGCTGCAGGCTGCCTTTATCGCCATTGAGAACGGCTATCAGGCGGCCCTGATGGCTCCGACGGAAATTCTGGCGACGCAGCATTTTCTGGCGTCGCGACGTCTGCTGGAACGCTCGCAACGGCAGCCTCCGTATAACGTAGTGCTGCTGACAGGGTCGCTGGACGAAGATCGCAAGCGTACGAATCGCGGCCGCATCGTGCGCGGTGAAGCGGACCTGGTGATCGGCACGCACGCGTTGATCGAGGAGAAGGTGGAATTCGCGAACCTTGGCCTGGTGGTGGTGGATGAGCAACATCGATTTGGAGTTATGCAGCGCTTTCGCCTGATGAAGAAACCCAACGCCGCCGAGCCGCATGTGCTGGTGATGACGGCCACGCCGATTCCGCGCACGCTGGCGCTGACGCTGTATGGCGATCTGGACGTGAGCGTATTGAACGAGCTGCCGCCGGGGCGCACGCCGATTGTGACGCGGCGGGTGGTGGATGAGCGAGCCGAGGAAGTATGGGGATTTATTCGCAAACAAGTGGAAGCGGGCCACCAGGCATACATTGTTTATCCGGTGATTGAAGGCAGCAAAGACGATCAGCCGGAACTTGACTTCGCGCACGATCCGGACACTGAGGTATCGGATCAGGCAGGCTCAGCGAAGACAGTCCCAAGAGGGAAGACGGCAGCGAAGAAAAAGTCAGGCGCAAAATCGCGGGCGAAAACCGAGTCGTTGTTCGAGAAGCCAGCATTGAAATCCGCGGTGGCGATGTGTGAAGAACTACGCGCCACGCAGCTGGCCGGCTTGCGGCTGGGCCTGCTGCATGGGCGGCTGGGCGCGGAAGAAAAGGAAGTTGTCATGCGCCGATTTCAGCGTGGTGAATTAGACGTTCTGGTGGCGACCACCGTGATTGAAGTCGGCGTGGACGTGCCCAATGCCACGGTGATGGTGATCGAGCATGCGGAACGGTTTGGCCTGGCGCAACTGCATCAGCTGCGGGGTCGCGTCGGTCGCGGGGCGGCTCGCTCCTACTGCATTTTAATGACAGCGGGACGGGTGACGCCGCAAGCCGACGAGCGACTGGATGCGATGGTGCGCACGCAGGACGGGTTCGAGTTGGCAGAGCTGGATCTGATGTTGCGCGGTCCCGGAGAATTTTTTGGGACACGGCAGGCGGGCCTGCCAGATTTTCGCGTCGCCAATCTGCTGCGAGATCGAAAGTTGCTGGAACTGGCACGTGAGGAGGCCGCTCGGTTCGTGGAGAGCGGCGAGAAAGAAATGTCACGCACGTCGGTGGAGATTGTGTGGGCGCATCTGAAAGCCCACTGGCAGCGGCATTATGGTTTGGTGGAAGCGGGCTGAGTCAGATCTATCGACCCCAGCAAACCGCTCTCGCGGCTACGTGCGACTGCGACAGTGTGATACCGTGCAGCCATGATTGTTGGCAGCGGCGTGGACATGATTGAGATTGCGCGCATTGCGGACGCGCTGGCGCGTTATGGAGACCGATTCTGCCAGCGCATCTATCTGCCCGGGGAAATTCGCTATTGCCGCAGCAAGAAAAATGGAGCGGAGAGCTTTGCCGCGCGTTTCGCCGCCAAGGAGGCAGCCGCCAAAGCGCTTGGTACAGGGATTCATTTCGGTGTCTCCTGGCGCGATATTGAAGTGGTTCGAGCGTCGAACGGACGACCGACTCTGATGTTCCACGGGCATGCAGAGGCCATTGCCCGCAAGCTTGGAGTCCGCAATGCTGTCATTTCGCTGACCCATTCCCGCACCTACGCCTTGGCCCAGGTGCTATTAGAAGACTGAAGCAGTTTGCACCTGCGATCCCTCTAAACAACTGCATCCCCGGCACAAAAAATAGAGCATGGGCGGGATTTTCGCAGCCGGCAATAAAAAATCGCATCTATATCGAAGATTGGCTGTTCTGCGGGCATCCGGAAGTGTGGAGTCCTCTGCTATGCTCGACTGTATTCAGTCTCGAGGCGATTGCATCCTGCCTACCGGTCGACCCGCTCTAACCAGGAGAAGCTGTGCCAAATCAGCACGAGGTTCGTTGGTCACAATTGAAGGTGGGCGTCCTGGTGATTGTCGCACTTGCAGCGCTCTCGCTCCTGATTTCCCTGATGTCGGGTAGTTCGGGCGGAATCTTCAGTCGCCGCATCGTCGTGCACTCTTTCTTTGAAAATGCTTCCGGACTGAAGCCGGGTGCGCCGGTGAACCTGCAAGGCGTGACGATCGGCTCCGTCAAGAAGATCATCATTGTTCCGGGGCGGAATCGAACGCCCGTCGAGGTGATCATGAGCCTCGGCCTGAACTATAAAGCCGCGCTCCACACCGACACCTCCGCTTCGCTGGCTACGGCTGGCGTGCTGGGGGACACATTTGTCGATCTGGACAGCGCTCACGCCACCGGACCTCCGTTGAATAATGGCGATGAAGTTCCCGTGGTACAGACGCCGAGCCTGTCGGATGTGATCATGTCGGGCCAGAACACCATCAATCAAGTGAATGTGATTCTGGCGAAATTGAATACGATGGTCGATGCCCTGGGCGCCAGCAAGGGCTCTCTGGGCTTGTTTATCAACAATCCTGACCTCTACAAGCACGCGGTCGCGAGTCTCACCCAGTTGCAGGGGACCATCACCCAGATCAACCATGGCAAAGGCACGCTCGGCAAATTGGTGGCGGATGATGAGCTCTACGAACGCGCCAATGATACCGTCACGCGGCTGCAGGGCATTGTGAATGAAATTGACGCCGGCAAAGGCACGGTGGGCAAGCTGATGAAAGACGATACCCTCTACAACAACGTGAACCAGTCCGCCGCCAAAGCCAACCGGCTGATGACTCAGATTGACGAGGGCAAAGGCACGCTGGGGCTGATGGCGAGGGATGAAGCCTTCCGCAACAAGGTCAGCCGCACTGTGTCCGATCTGCAATCCATCTTGCATCGTGCGGACGCGGGCGAGGGAACCGTGGGCAAGCTGCTGCACGATCCATCGCTCTATAACAACAGCGATCAAGCCGTGGTGGAGATGCGGAAACTGCTTGCAGCTTTGCGCGCCAACCCCAAGAAATACCTCGTCATCCGACTGCACATCTTCTAAAGTGCGCGCTTCGCCGGCGGAAACCGCGGCGCGTTCACGAGCCATGCATCCGCTCCCGTGCGTTATGCGCCACTCCGGGGAACCCTCGTTTGGGTTGCAACCGCCAGCCCGCTCGCTGACCTCCGCTCGTCGTCACGTCAAAAAAATGCACCCCATCCAATCACACAAGGCATGGTGGATGGTTCGCCGTAAGCCCCGCGGACCCCTGCCAGGCTGCGTGAGCAATTGTTTTAAAGTTGGGCTCGGCTGGCACAAATACGCCGAGGCTTTTACAATTGGAGAGCAAGCAATCCAGATATAAATTCTGCGTTGGCAGTCCTCTGCGTCGCACCCAAGACCAAGAGGTTGAAGGATACACATGAAGTTTTGGAAGTATAGCCGTGTCGCTCTGGCTTTGATTGGTTCAGTGGTTCTGGGGCTGAGCATCACTTGCTGCGGCGTCTACACCACCGGTTACATGTACGTGACTGGGGCGCAGTTCAATCAGATTGGCGCATACAAGATTGACCACGACTTTGGTTACTTGACGCCGGTGACAGGCTCGCCGTTTGGGAATGCCGGCGGCACACCGGTTCAGGAAGCGATCATTCCGGGTGGGCGCTTTCTGGCAGTCGTAAGCCAGGGAACGCCGGGAGTCGCCGGAACCGGCAGCGTATCCATCTATTCGATTGGCGGCGGCGGCGTGATCGCGTTTCAGCACAGCTATTTCACTTCCGGCATCAATCCCGTGGCCATCGGACTGGCTCCTGCGGGGAATTACCTCTATGTCCTCGACCAGATGGCCCCGCCGGATGTCGTGGGCGGCGTCGACCAGAATGCCGGTCGCGGCGATGTTACGGTGTTTGCCATCGACGGCAGCAGCGGCAAGCTGACGTTGATCACCAACCAGAACACGTTCAACACCAACGGTACGCAGCTGCCCTATTTCACTGTGAACTACAACCCTGTGCAGCTGGTCACCGCCAGTGGCTTCCTTTACGTTCTAGACCAGGCGTACAACCCCAATCTGGCGAAGCCCCCGGCCGCCTGCGTGAACGCGCCGCCGACCTCAGCCTGCGTGACGCCGGACGTTTTCCTGTACGCGATCAATACTTCAAACGGACAATTGACGTTGACCCAGAATGCGCCGCTGACGCTGGGCATGCCGCCCGGCGCCGCGAGCACCATCGCGCTGGCGGCGGGTGGCAAATACGTCTACATCACGGATAACGGTACTCAGCCTAACGGCCAGGTGCAGGGCTCCGGCCGAATTCTGCCTTTCACGATCGGCAGTGGCGGCGTGCTGCAGAGCCTGGTGGGCGGACCGACCAATAACATCGCGAACGTGAGCTATCCGGACGCCGTCATATCGAACTCCAACGCTCAGTTTTTGTATGTGGCGAACTATGGCCCAAGTTCAATTTTTCAGCCAAACAGCGCGATATCCGCCTTTACGATCAGTACCGCGAATGGGCAGTTGCAACAGTTGCCCGTTTCTTCTGGTAGCAACCCGTTCCAGACGGGATCGGGACCACTCTGGATGGTGATTGATCCGACCAACCAGTACCTGTATACCGCCGATCACAATAGCAATACGGTCACCGGACATATTATGGGCGCGACAAACGGCCAATTGTCCAACATGTTCAAAGGCACTACGTTCCCTACCGTTGGGCAGCCCACCTTTGCGGTGGTATCAGGTCGTACGTACTAACAGATGCATGAAGGATTTTTTGGGGCCTCTGTGAGGGAGGCCCTTTCCGCTTCTCTCGATGGAGAATCCAACGGTTGCGATTGTCGACACTCTGCCGGGAGAAAGTGGTTCGCAATAGGCCGCCAATTTCCGGCGGAGCGCTAGCAGAAAGCCGCTTGGCGCTTTTACAATACAAACGGGAACAACCCTACAAGGTATAAGCAAGGAATCTACCCTCGTTGCTGCATCCAAAGCCGGGGACAAAGGAATCGCATGAAGTGGAGTCAATACGGCCGGCTCACATTGGCCTTGGTTGCATCGCTGGCTCTTGGATTGAGCATGACGGCCTGTAATCCAAGTTTTACGCTCGGGTTTGTTTATGTCCTCAACACCACAGGCACGCAGGGAACGATCAGCGCGTACACGATCGATAGCGTGTCGGGCGCTCTTACGCAGACGGCGAATTCGCCCTTCCCCTCAGGCGGCGAGTACCCGATTGCTGCCTCAGTCAGCAATAACAGCAAATGGCTGTACGTCGTTCATGAAGTCGACAATACAGTGGTCGAGTTCACCATTGGAACCGATGGCAAGCTGTATCAGGCGCACACTTATAACACGCCCGGCACCTATCCGATTTCCATGACCATCGACCCCAGCAGCAAGTTCCTGTTTGTCGTCGACAGCTATGCGCCCGGGTTCAACGGCGTCGCCCCGCCCAACATCAATCCGCTGCAGACCAACACCGTTCCCACGCAAGGCTGCGTCACGGTCTATCCCATTAGCCAGACGGATGGGTCGCTGGGCGCTCCAGTTGCGGGAAACGATGGAAACTGCTTCACCGTTGGAACGCCGGTCCTTGGTGCGCAGCCCATTGGAGTAACTGCGACCGCGTTCGTCAATTATCTCTACGTGGCGGACCAGGGCACGCACTCGGTCTACGCCTATTCCGTGGATTACACCACAGGCGCCCTTACTCCGCTGGCTACGAACAATTTTCAGGCTGGCGTCAAGCCCAGCGCGATCCTCAGCGATCCCACCGGCCGATTTGTGTATGTGACCGATCAGTATCAGAACCTGATTCTTGGCTACAACATTCTGACCGATGGAACCCTGCAGTCTCAGGTGAACGGACCGTTCCCGACCGATTTGTTCCCGTATGGGATGGTCGCCGATCCACGCGGAAAGTTCCTCTACGTCACCAATTACAACTCGAACGACGTGCGCGCCTATAACATTCAGGCTTCGACCGGCAATCCTCTGGCGACCGCGGGCGCGGGCTATGGCACTGGCACCGGACCCACCTGCGTTGCGCTGGAACCGGCGTATGGACGGTTCCTCTACACGGCGAATAACCTGGACAATTCGGTCACCGGATTCAAGCTGGATCCAAACACCGGCGTGTTGGTGACTGTACTGAACAGTCCCTTCCCCGCGAACGGATTGCCGGACTGCGTTGCCACATCGGCCAACGGAACGCACCCGGTTCAGAGCATTACCCCGTAACCACGCGACGGTTTCTGGATATTGAGGTCGCATCAGAAAAGGTCCGCATTCGCGGGCCTTTTCGGTTAGTACCGATTGACAGATAGGTCGACCCCGACTTTATTCCTGGGTCCAGTGTCAACACGCCCTACTACCCGCTGGACGGCGCTCTTGCGGTATCTCGCAAAGAAAGTGCTTGTAGATGGATCGCTTTCTTGGTGAAACTTGAACATCTACAGGGACTTTTT
>JAJXZK010000434.1 GCA_021780095.1 Acidobacteriota bacterium
AAGACGGTTCGGCTGACCGCTGAGCGGTACGCCCTGATCCATCCCATGCCAGTAGAAACCTGGCTCAGCTTTGCCGGAGTAATAATCCGACGCGACGCGGCTTGCATAGAAGACGGCCATGCCGACCCCTGTGCGATCGTACCAGTGGCCCACATGCTCCAGGCGCGCGCCGATCTCGATGTTCAGCTTGTTGTTCACCTTCCAGTTGTCGTTTCCATAGACGGAAACAATTTGGTAGGCCATATCGCTGTTGGGCGACTTATTGGCCTCGTTGTACCCAGTCACAGAGCCCATGATGAAGTTGGCGGTTGGGTTATTTGAGCCAACAACATGGCCCAAAAACGGGTTGGTGTTCTGGCCGAAACTGAAGCTACCATTCATCTGCTGCCCACCCCCTTGATAATTGAGAGTGTTCATGGTGAATGCGCCAAATTTCAAGGTATGGGAACCCACTACCTTGGTGAAGTTATCGGCGAAGGCAGGATTTTCCTTCCGGACCTGATAGACGCCCGACGGCTCGTAGTCATCTCCCTGCGAGAAATCTGGGAAGCTGTTGGTTCCGGCTGTATTGTAAGCAGGAGCCAGCTTCGATCCTGGGCTGAACACCTCTCCGTATCCGGCAGCGGTCGGGTAGCCAAATGAAGTTCTCCACGCACCCTTCGGGTTGGCGGGCTGATTCGGCAGGTTGCCATAGCCCCAGCTCGCGATCAACTCATTGGTGGTGGTGGAGTTGAACACATGGATGAAGTGACCGGCAGCGGTCTTGGTATAGGAGTACTGATACAGGCCTCCGCCCGGATACGGCACGGAATTGCCAGGCGTCCAGTAAATGTGGGCGCCGTTCCCCTGGTCAAGCGAGGAACTGTACTCCTGCTGGTAGGAGATGTAGAACTTGGTCTTGTCGCTCGGGTTCCAATCCACGCGAGCACGCCATACCCAGCCGTTGACGTGGTTGATGATCGGCTGGTAGTAGTTGTAGCCGCCAGGAGTCGTGGCTGGATTGGAGTAGCCGCCCGCCGTGTTCGGTGTCCCGGGGCTGCTGTAAACCTTGGGCCAGAACGAGGACAAAGCAGTGGACGACGGCAAGATAAAGGTGGACGGAACGGATGCGCCGTTATCCAATACCGTTCCATTGCTGGTCACGTGGTAACCCGGGAGAGCCGTGGAGTCTGCCGCCGCGGATCCGTCCGAATAAATGGTTTTAGAAAGATCCTGGCACCAGCCTGTCTGCGTGGGGCCAAAACCATTGGGGCAGAGTGCCCGGTTATCCGCATTGTCGTTGGTGAAATCTCCGGCCATCATCTCCGGGCTGGGAATGTAGGACTGCAGGACGTTGGCATTCCCCTGGTTTTGCAGCCATCTTTCATAGCCGCCCCAGAAGAAGAGCTTTTTGTGCGTTTTCGGCACGTATCCGCCGATATTGCCGCCGGGGTAATAGTACGACGCGCCGCCCTTGGGTTTGCCCTGGTGATTACTCTGCCAGTCGTTGGCGTTCAAAACGTCGTTGCGAGCGTCGAAATACGCCTCCCCGTGGTAATGGTCGGTACCGGCCTTGCTGATGGTGCTGATCACGACCGGACCAAATTCCTGGTCTGCGCCGAAGTTGGAAGTCAGGACCGTCATTTCCTGCACCATCTCAGGATTGATCGTTCCGATTGAGCCGCCCATATCTCCCGGATCGATGACATTGACGCCATCCGACAGTAATTGCTGCGGGCCTCTGTACTCCGCCCCGCTCACGTTCAATCCATTGCCGACGGAACTGGTCTGCGCGGTAACAGTAAGCGCGTTGAACGACGCGCCGTTGTTTAGACCGTTCGGAGTCTGAACGACGCCGGGCAGCACTTTCAACATTTCCGTAATATCGCGGCCTTCCAGAGCGACGTTGGTAATGTCCTTGTAGTCGAGGACATCGGAGCGCGAACCTGTCGTCATTGGAATCATCTGGGCGGCCGCCTGCACGGTTACACTTTGCGCGGCGCTGCCGATGGCCAGGTTAAAACCTGTAACCGTACGCGAATCGCCGGCGTGCAGGATGATTCCGGTCAATTGCTTGGGAACAAAGCCCTTCGCGCTGCCCTTGATTGAGTAGGTTCCGGGCAGAAGAGACGGAAACGCGAAAAATCCCGTTTCGTTGCTGGTCACCACACGGGTGTCTTGCGTCTCCTGATTGACCAGTGTGACCTGTGCTCCGGGAATTACCGCCCCGGTCGGATCCTCAACGGTGCCGGAAAGTGTCGCCGTAGTCTGGGCGTGCGCAATCGGTAGAAATACCAGGAGCAGCGCCATGGTCATCAGGAGACCTACACTGCGTTTTACAAGGGATAGATTGATGTTCGCAGACCGGCCGAACCCATAAACCTGTTTCATCTTGCCTCCAAAGCCCCGAGGGGGGTTACACGTTCATTCGACTCTTCAATCGCTGATTTTCGATCTGGCAGGGAGCAACCGCTGAAATACAGCACCGACTAAATCGCTTTACCTGGCCGCAGCAATGTGTAGTCCAAGAGAATATCGATTGTCAAGATGTTTTTTGCTTTTCTAAACTGTTTTAGTCCCTACCTGGGGAGGCCTGATTCATCAGATCGTAAAATCGCTGACAGGCGGCAATGAGGGAAACATTTAGACAATCGCTTTTCTTGAATGTGCTCCATAACCGGGGCATGATCCAATCGTCATCTGCTGGAAGAAGAAACCTTTCACAAATGTCGATTGGATATAAGGAAAAACATCCCCCACACTGGCGAATACGCAGCGAACATCAACTGGATTGCCGCGGTGGGACGAGCTACCACTGCGACAAAGCAAAATAGACTTTCGGCTCCGTCAATTGGCAGTCGGATGTATCATCGGCACCGCAACAAGAAACCCACGCGGCGCAGCCACGGGGCGCAGCCAATTGCACCCAGCCGCAAAAGGCGATCATTCCGGTTCTGGTTGCGGGCCCGTGAACGGGGAGCAGCACGGCTTCTCGGTGGGTTGCAGTTGCATGAACTCTACCCGCACATCGTCCGGGTCATACAGGTTGAGCTGATATTTTCCATCGCGGCCCATCTGCTTGTGCGATGCCGGAGAGGGCTTCCAGCCACGTTGAGACAGCTTGGCTACCACCGTGTCGATGTCCACCACACCCAAGGAAAAATGGTCGACAACTCCAAGTTCGCGACGACTCGGGTTCGCGGGGACGCTCACCATGTACTCAATCCAGTCGGTGCCGTTCGGTACCTGGATCGAGATGAAATCGGTCACGCCGTCTTTCATTCCACCCTTCCAGTATGGCCTGAATCCGAGGATTTTCTTATAAAAGTTGTCCTCGACCGAAGCGCTGTGGACCTGAAACCCTGCGTGAATTATTTGCGAACTGATCGCGCGCGAATTGGGAGCCGGATGCGCAGGCAGCGGGCCACGCTGAATAAATTCGACCATGTTCCCTTCCGGATCCTTTACGCCAAAACCCTGACTTCCATCCGCCCAGCGCGTCACAGAAGGTGGAACCATCACACCGTGCTCGGCAAGATACAACCGCATCCGTTTTGCGTCTGTCGTCGCAAATGCGATGTATCGAAAAGAATGCTCATCGGCGCTCGTGGCCGGCAGCACTTCTACCCATTGCTTTGGCACGCCATAGAAGCGCAAACCATTGGGCGCCTCGGCCGAAGGACCTGCCACCCAGCCTAAGGTTTTCTCATAGAAGGCACGATCCGCCGGAAGGCTTTGCGCTGCCAACCCGACGCCGGCAATGCCTGTGATCGGAGGGCGGGTCACTGTGTTTTTCTGCGCCAACGTCAACGTACCCATGCAAGCCAGTAGAGCCAGGCAAGAAACGTTTTTCACAATCGCTCCTGTGTACCATCAGTTTGAATCTACCTGTCCAGCATACTGCTCGGGCAAAACACGTCTCGGCCACATGCAGCTACTGAAACGATTTACTATTTGGCAATCAGCGGCGGATTTCAGATATATTGGGGTCGCTCAATCAGTCCTCGTACGTGGTTTTTAAGTTTTTCTTGGAGCGTGTTCGGTGAATTTAAGATCGCGACTTCTACTCATTCTGGCGACTGCCCTGCTGCCTTCAACCAGCTTCGCCGCCACAGCTGCTCAGGGAGCCCCGCATCAGAATTTCCGGGTGGCTGTGTATATTCCAGTTCAAATTGTGGAACACATGAAAGATCGCCCATGGCTGGAAAGCTCCTGGGCAAACATCAATCGCCAGGTCAAGGTGGACAAGGTCTATATCGAAACCTACCGCAGCGGCGTGATTGCCGACGACGCATTGATTGAAAGTGTGAAGAAATTCTTCCTTGACCGTGGAGTCCAGGTCGGAGGCGGTATCGCGTTTACCGCAGCAGATTCGAGCCAGTTCCGCTCCTTCTGCTATACAAATCCGAAGGAACGTGAGTATGTCCGCCACATTTCGGAATTGACGGCCCGTCATTTTGACGACATTATTCTTGACGATTTCTTCTTCAACAACACCAAAACAGACTCTGATATTGCGGCGAAGGGCGAGAAAAGCTGGACTCAATTTCGACTTGGGTTGATGGATGAGGTCGCACAGAATCTGGTTGTGAACGCGGCCAGGTCCGTCAACCCAAAGGTGAAGGTCACGATCAAATTTCCGAACTGGTACCCACATTTCCAGGGCCTGGGATTCGATCTGGATAAGGAACCGAAGATATTCAATTCGATCTATACCGGGACAGAAACACGTGACCCCGTCGCGACCGATCAACAGCTCCAGCAGTATGAGAGCTATCAGGTCTTCCGCTATTACGAAAACATCAAACCTGGCGGCAACTTGGGCGGCTGGGTCGACACCTACGACATTCGCTACGTCGATCGCTACGGCGAGCAGTTATGGGACACCATGCTCGC
Organism: Acidobacteriota bacterium; assembly: GCA_021780095.1. The sequence goes on from JAJXZK010000434.1 coordinate 4,876, forward strand.
CAAGGCTCCGGAGATCACGCTGTTCAATTGGGAGGCGTTGCTGGCGCCGGTTGTGCCCGGAGATCGCGATCCGTGGAAATCTCTCGACACAACGTTCAACTATGACGCGATGCTCGCGTGGCATAAGGCCTCCGGTGTGCCCGGCTCGCCTGACATGGCCACCGCGGCGGGCTATTCACTGTCGAAAGTCGATCCGATTGTTGGCCAGCTAGGACGCCCCATCGGCCTGAAAAGCTACAAGCCCTACCAGTCAAGCGGCGAAGATTATCTGCGCAATTATCTCGGAATGATTGGAATTCCCATTGAGCTGTATCCGACTTTCCCGACGGATGCGGGCACGGTTCTATTGACGGAATCCGCAAAATTCGATCCGCAGATTGTGGGCAAAATCAAAAGACAGCTGCAGGCCGGAAACAATGTCGTGCTCACGTCCGGACTGCTGCATGCGCTGCAAGGTCATGGCATCGAAGATATTGTCGAGATGCACGAGACTGGACAAATCCTCGATGTAAATAAATATTGGGGCGCGTTCGGGCCGGGAGGTGGAAGCAACCTGGGAGAATCCGCGCCTGTTCTTGTTCCTCGCATTCGCTTTCTTACCAACGATGCGTGGCCCGTGGTGCGAGCGACGGCCAATGGCTACGCGGCTCCGCTGTTGTTGATGGACCGGTATTCGAAGGGGATGGTTTTCGTCCTCGCCATCCCGGAAAACTTCAACGATCTGTACTCGCTTCCGCAACCGGTTTTGACATCTCTCCGCAGTTACTTGTTGCAAGATTTTCCGGTGCAATTGGATGCGCCCAGCCAGGTGAGCATGTTCGTTTACGACAACAATCATTTTGTGGTGCAGTCGTTCCGCGATGCACCGGTCACTGTCACAGTTTCCGTTCTCGGAACGCATTTGCGCATTCGCAATATGGCCACGGGCGCAATTGTCTTCGGCGAGCCGCTTGCATCGCGACCCAAAAGGCAGATGCCTGTCACCGCAAACCGCACCGGCTTTACGCTGACCATCATGCCGCACAGTTTCATTGCGCTCACCGAAGAATAGCTCACGGATGAAACAGTGCGAGCGGGATGGAATTTGCCATCGCACGGTACCCGGCAGGCGACGGGTGCAGATGGTCGCCGGAATCGTAGCTGGGCAGCAGGCGATCGGGATGGCTGGGATCTCGCATCACCTTGTCAAAATCGATGACTGCATCGAAATGTCCGGGCGCACGAATCCATGCATTGACGGCGTTGCGATCCAGTTCGTCTTGCGCTGTTGGGTGGTAATAATCGGAGCCCGCATAGGGCGTAATCGTCGCCCCGATAATTTCGATTCCATGCACGTGCGCTCGCAGGACCATCTGGTGATACGCCGCCAGAATGTGAGCCACCAACGCCTCGTGCTCAGCAATCGGCACCTCGCCATGGCGCGTCAGACCCCCCAGATCGTTCACTCCCTCAAGAACAATCACGTAGCAAACGCCGGTCTGCGCAAGCACATCGCGATTGAATCGCGCCAGAGCATTCGGCCCCAGGCCATCCACCAGCAGATGGTTGCCGCCGATGCCCTCGTTCAGTACGCCGATTCGGCTTGTTACAGGCGAGCTTTGTAGCCGCTCGGCCAGCACATCCGTCCAGCGATCGTTTCCGTTCGTCGTGGTTGCGTGACCATCCGTAATGGAATCTCCCAACGCCACGATCGACGCTGCATCCCCTGACACAGTCGCATCAACGCCGGCAATCTGGTACCAATGATCCACTTTTGCGGCATTCGGCAAGGTGGCCGCAGATACCAGGTTGCCATGCACCACGTACGATGTGGCGCGCGAACCAGGATGCCCTGTCTGCTGCGCCGGCGTCTCCGCTAAATGAAAGCTGATCGCCAGATTGGACAGCGCGCTTACGGGAAAATCGATTGGGTCAGAGATGTATTCGGCCCCCGCAGGAATCACCACGTCGGAACTTCCGCTGAACGTCAGCGCCCTGTCCGTTGTTACATCGATCTGGTCGCTTGAAGGTGACAGTGGACGCGCGATGTGGACGGAGTCAATATGCAACGGTGCTGTCCCAAATGCATTCGACAGATGCACCCGCAGCTCTGAGCCACCCACGGAAAGATGGACGATCTGGCGCAGCGTCGCATCATGCAATTCGCCTGGAAGAAGCGCATTCGCCGGCTCCGGGATCTGCTGCGACGACGACCATGTACCAACCCAATGTGCTGCGGCAGGTGCATTCTGCGCGAAACTTGGCAGCAACGCGGACAGGCATACGGCAATCGTGAAAATGACTTGATATCTAAATCGCATTAGAGTTGCTCGTTTTCTGCACGGGGACTAGGATAGCCCTTGTTTTCTGCCGCTGCCAATATTTATCCGGAGGACAAGTGCGTACCAACCTGTCGGCTCGAGCCATTTGGCTTCTCTGTTTCGGCTTGTGCTTCGCGGCGGCGGCGGCCGCCACCGCGACCCGAAAACCTGTTTCGCCCGACGGTTCTGGAGCTTTTGCGACCGGGCACTATCGCAATTTGTTTCGCGAAGTCGGACACTCCCAGGCGCAGATCGACGCGAAAATCAACACCGCTTTCAATCAGCTGTTCCACGGCGACCCGAACACGCAGGCGGTGTATTACTCCAACGGTAAAAATGCCGAAGGACCTCTTGCCTACATCACCGACGTGGCGCATCACGATGTGCGCACAGAAGGCATGTCCTACGGCATGATGATCGCTGTGCAGCTCAACAAAAAAGCGGAATTCGATGCGCTTTGGAACTGGGCCAAGACCTACATGTACATCAGCGATCCGAAGCATCCCTCCAATGGATATTTCTCGTGGTCGTGCAAGCCCGACGGCACGCCGAATGAGGAGACTCCGGCGCCGGATGGAGAAGAGTACTTCGCGATGTCTCTTTATTTCGCCTCGGCGCGTTGGGGAAATGGACAAGGAATCTACAACTACAAGGCTCAGGCCGACGCCATTCTGACGAACATGCGGCATCATCCCGTTATGTCTGGGCCCACCAGGTTCGGGCCGCGCACCGTTGGCAGCATGGTGAACGAACAGTACAAGATGATTCGCTTCGTTCCCGGCATTGGACGAGGCGATTTCACTGACCCTTCGTACCATTTGCCGGCCTTCTATGAACTGTGGGCAAGATGGGGCCCGAAACCCGACCGCACTTTCTGGGCGGAGGCCGCTGGCGTGAGTCGAGAGTTCTTTCCAAAAGCCATCAATCTCAAGACTGGCCTCGCGCCGGACTATGCCAACTTCGGTGGCACGCCGCACGGGACAAAGTGGAATCCCATGGCTGCCAACTTTTCCTTCGATTCATGGAGAACCGCGAGCAATTGGTCGGTCGACTGGTCCTGGTGGGGCAAGGCCAAAAACGAGCATAAACTCAGTAACCGCATCCAGAAGTTTTTTGTCTCCCAGGGAATTGACAGATATGGAGACCAGTACACGCTGGATGGCCGTGAACTCGAATCTCGGCACTCAACAGGATTAGTCTCGGCCAATGCGGTTGCCAGTCTCGCAGCCACCGGTCCGCAGGCAAAGCAATTTGTGCAGGCTCTTTGGAACGCGCCCATTCCTTCCGGAGAGCAGCGATATTACGACGGCATGTTGTACATGATGAGCTTGATGCACTGTAGCGGAGAATTCCGCATCTGGACACCGAAGTAGTCAATGCAAGAAAGGAGACGAAGCGAAATGGTTGATCCGCGATGGTCGCCTGCCTCAAGGCCAGCTCATCTGCGACTGCCATTGCTGCTTGCGTTTTTGTTCTGCTGCGATTCCCTGTTTGCATTCACGCTCGGCCAAACGTCGTATATTGAATACTCCGCGTCATCCAGAAACTTCCCCATTGCAGCCAACGGCCACGCGAGCGCAATCTACGTCGACGCGAGCGATTACGCCGGAGTCGTCCGGGCGATGCACGATTTGCAATCTGACATTCACCGCGTCACCGCGTTGACGCCGCAAATCACGCATGGCTCTCCGTTTCCAGCCAATGTCATTTTGGTCGGGACCATTGGCCGCAGCACCATCATCGATCGACTCATCCGCGACAAGAAAATTGATGTAGACGCCATTCGCGGCAAATGGGAATCGAACCTGATTCAGGTGGTTTCGCATCCACTGCCCGGCGTCGCCAGCGCTCTCGTGATTGCCGGTAGCGATAAGCGTGGCACCATTTTCGGAATCTATGACTTGTCGGAACAGATTGGCGTGTCGCCCTGGTATTGGTGGGCGGATGTGCCTGTCCCGCATCGCGATGCGCTGTACGTCAAGCCCGGTAGGTATATCGAAGGCGAGCCCGCGGTGAAGTATCGTGGCATTTTTCTCAACGATGAAGCGCCATCGCTCACTGGATGGGTCGATCAGAAGTACGGCGGCTTCAATCATTTTTTCTATGAGCGTGTTTTTGAGTTGCTGCTTCGGCTGAAAGCCAACTACCTGTGGCCTGCAATGTGGAACAGCGCATTTTACGAGGATGACCCGCTGAATGGAAAGTTGGCGAACGAGTATGGGATCGTCATGGGCACGTCGCATCACGAGCCGATGATGCGCGCGTTTCAGGAATGGCAGCGCCACGGTGTGGGTCCGTGGGATTACGCGACGAATGCGGCAAACCTCGATGCATTCTGGGAATACGGTACCCAGCGCGGCAGAAACTGGGAAAGCACCATCACGATCGGCATGCGCGGCAACGGCGACGAGCCGATGTCGGCAACCGATAACATCGCGCTGCTGGAAAACATTATTGCCGCGCAGCGAAGCATCATCGCTAGAAACCTGACACCCACGCTTGCCGCCGACCCGCAGGTCTGGGCCCTCTATAAGGAGGTTCAGAGCTATTACGAACAAGGCATGCGCGTCCCCGACGTTGTGACTTTGCTATGGAGCGACGACAACTGGGGAAATATTCGCCGGCTGCCGACGCCCGCGGAACGGAAGCGAGCCGGCGGCGCGGGAATTTATTACCACTTCGATTATGTCGGCGATCCGCGCTCCTACAAGTGGCTCAACACCTACCCCATCACCAAGGTGTGGGAGCAGATGGATCTTGCCCACGCCTACGGAGCAAATCGCATCTGGGTTGTCAATGTAGGCGACCTGAAGCCGATGGAATTTCCTATCGAATTTTTCCTCGATTACGCGCGTGATCCCAATCTATGGAATCAGGACAATCTATCCACCTACACCGAACTTTGGGCTGCACGAAATTTCGGGCCTGAACACGCGGCGCAAATTGCGGACCTGATCTCGAAATACACAAAGTACAACGGCAGGCGAAAGCCGGAGCAATTGCGGCCGGACACCTTCAGCCTGATTCATTTTCAAGAAGCGGAGCGCGTGGAATCCCAGTGGCAAGCCATCACAAGAGAAGCCGAACGAATTCAGCAGGAGCTTCCGCCTGCATACCGCAATGCCTTTTTTGAGCTGGTGTTGTATCCCGTCAAAGCGTCGGCAATCGTCAATGAGATGTACATTGCGGCGGGAGAAAATCGTCTATACGCTACACAGGGCCGCGTCAGCGCCAACGATCTGGCAACACGCACGCGCGCATTGTTTGCAGCGGACGCCGAGCTCTCTTCGGAATACAACCATCAACTTGCCCAGGGAAAGTGGGACCACATGATGGACCAGACCCACATCGGCTATACCTTCTGGAATCAACCTCCTTTGAACGCGATGCCTGCGGTGAGCGAAGTGCAACCCGCATCTGGCGCACGGATGGGAGTCGCCGTGGAAGGGTCTGCTATCGCTTCCGATCGCGCGCTCGGCTATGGTGGCGCCCCGTTGTCACTGCCGGCCTTCGACGTCTATAACCAGCAGACGCGCTTCATTGACGTTTTCAATGAGGGAGACCAGCCATTCGCCTTTAACGTGCGCCCGGATCATCCCTGGATTGCGGTCACTCCCGATCATGGAACCGTCTCGAAAGATCAGCGGCTACTGGTTCATATCGATTGGAATCGACTTCCTTCCGGAGAACATTCCGGCACTGTTTCAATTTCCCAGCGCTCCGGTCCGGCCGTCACTGTCCACCTTTCGGCTTCCAAACCAACAACACCTTCACCGAACAATCTTCAGGGCTTCGTCGAGAGCAATCACTATGTCTCGATCGAAGCTGCGCATTTCACCCACCGAACCAGCGAAGGCGCAGCGCATTGGACGAACCTTCCGGACTTCGGCGAGACACTCTCCGGGATGACAATCTTTCCGGTAACCGCGGCGAGTGTTTTGCCCCCTGAGCCCGCAGCGTCACTCGAATACAAAATGTATCTCTTCGAAGTCGGCACCTACCATGTGGAAGCAATTCTTGCGCCTACGCTTAACTTCGTGCCTGGACGAGGGCTCCGTTACGCCATCTCGTTCGATGATCAGCCGCCTCTGGTCGTGGATGCCCTTGCCGATGACTCAGAGAAAGCCTGGGCCACCACCGTCAGCGACGGTGTTCGCAAAGTCACATCGACATTGACAGTCACGCGACCCGGATATCACACGCTTAAATTTCGCATGGTTGATCCGGGCGTCGTGCTGGAGAAGCTGGTGGTCAGCCAAGGCGCGTTGCCAGCTAGTTACCTGGGACCTCCCGAAAGTCACCACAATCGAAGTTCGGACGAATCAAGCCCAGAGTAGAATGCCAGTAAGTTGATACCGCTGGGGCGACGGTTTTGGGATTTGCGTCGCGTGATTTCCAAAGCGGACCCACGAGGAAAACAGGTAGCAAACCTGGACAGTTTTTCAACGGGCGTTCATCATTAGGGTGCATCCCAGCGCCTATTATCTTGGTACAAGGTCGCTGGAGGTACCAGCGAAGGAAGCAGCGCATGACGCCTCTCCCGATTCGCCTCCGACTCACGTTCTGGTATTTCGCGATACTTTCCTGCACGGGCATCGTGCTGTCTGCTGCGACATGGTTCCTGTCGCAGCAGATACTTGAGCGCCCAGGGGTGGGTTTTCCGGGCGCTCTCGCTTTCCACGGACAACCGCATATGACGCACGCCCTGCCTCAGGCCGCATCAATTTCCCTCCTGGATGCGTTCGCCCCCGACCTGGTATGGGTAGTGCCCCTGCTATTTATTCTGGCCATTCTCAGTTTCTGGATGAGTCGCAAGGCAACGCATCCGATCGCAGACCTGGCACGACTGGCGCGCCAGATTTGCGATCATAGCGTGAATCTCAGGATCCCCGTCGCCCCTGTAAACGACGAGATTTCCGACATTTCCATAACGTTGAATCAGATGCTGAACCGCCTGGATGCAGGCAATCGCAGTATTCGAGACTTTACTGCCAATGCCTCGAAAGAACTGATGTCGCCAGTCGCGCTGATTCGCACTGAAGTCGATACCGCTTTGTCGTCACCCAGAAGCAACGAAGAATACCGCGAATCCTTCGCGAATATACAGCAGGAAACCATTCACCTGGCGGGATTGCTCGACGATCTGCTGATGCTGGCACGCGCGGATGCAGGGACAGAAGTTCTTCACTACGAGATTATTGACGTCGGCCGATTGGTGCGGCGGGTCGGAGAACAGTGGAGTCCTTCCATGCGGCAAGCACTGCTGGAATTCCGTGTTGAAACTTGCTCCGTCCCGGCACTGGTCCGCGCCGATCTTATAAGTATCCAGCGACTCTTGAATATCCTTCTTGAAAATGCCTGCCGATATACGCCGCCGGGCGGTTCGATTACGTTGCGGGCAACGGCCGATACTGAGCGTGTGCTGCTGGAGGTTCGCGACACTGGAATCGGAATTGCAGGGGAGCATCTGCCTCGCCTCTTTCAGCGTTTTTACCGCGTTGATTCTGCTCGCAGTCGTCAGCTGGGCGGCTCGGGACTCGGACTTGCACTCGCGAAGTGGATCGCTGACCAGCACCACGCAACTCTCATCATTGAAAGTGAAATCGGGCTCGGGACTTGTTTTCGCGTCGCCCTCGAACAGCAGCGATGCCCGGAGACGCGTTTGAAGAAGACACTTGTCATGGCGGGCAGCGTCTGGACGCCGGACTAAGGAAATCACCAATACCTTCGCCCAAAACGCAAGCGGCGAGCAGATTGCCTTGGCGAGTGCCGTGCAGCGGCTAAGCCTAGTAAAGAGCATTCAGGCCCCTCCGCGACCGGCCTGGAAGTCAAAAAGCGAAGTGGCACCAGATTGCAAAACAGGATCGAAGGATCACGCGAGATGGGCAGCGTCGTGATCTTTTCCAGGAGAATCTCTGTCGGATTGAGTGCCCTTTAGGTTGTAATTTTGGACAAGAATGCTTGCTGCACTCGATTGAAGCTGCGTCCCCGCAAAACTGCGGCTACGATGGTGCGTGTAGCGCAGGCATCGCCAATGCGGATGTAGCGACAGCCTGCGTTTTTGTCGATGGCCATTTCCGGCACCAGGGTCACGCCGACTCCCGCGGCCACCATTCCCAGAAGGCTGCTGAACTGTCCACTCTCAAAAGCAATGCGCGGGGTCATACGCGCCTGCGCGCAGGCGGCGATACTAAGGTCGCGAAAGCAGTGACCGTCGCGTAACATCACGAATGGTTCGCCGCGGAGTTCCTTGAGAGATATGAATTTCTGCGCAGCGCGAGGATGATTGTTGGGCAGCACGGCGAAGAGCGGTTCCGTCCGAAGCGGGAACAACTCAAATTCCTTGTGACGCAGCGGCATGGCGAGGATGGCGAGATCGATGGAGAGATTGCGAAGAGTCTCGACCAGTACGGGGGTGGTCTCTTCCACGATCCGGAGCCTGGCTTCAGGGTATTGTTTTGCGAAAGCGGCGGTGTAGCGCGGGATGAGATACGGCGCAATGGTGGGAATGGCGCCGACGGCCACGCTGCCACGGACGTCGGTGCGCTGATCCTCGATGCTGGCGCGCGCAGCTTCCATCTGATGAAGGATGGAACGAGCGTGCGGCAGGAAGGCGCGGCCCGCCTCGGTGAGCCGGACGCTGCGGCCGAGCCTGTCAAAAAGCTTTGCTCCTAGATCCCGTTCGAGTTTGAGGACCTGCTGCGAGAGCGAAGGCTGTGCGACGTGACAGCGCTCGGCAGCGCGGCTGAAGCTGCCGGTTTCGGCGACGGCGCAGACATATCGAAGCTGATGAAATTCCATAGGGAATGCCTATACGAAGAATGCGATGTATCTATTGGCTCTATCTGTCTCCATGATGCTACATTGTGTGCATTGAGACAAACGTGAATGGGACTGCGCCAGTTTTGTCTTTTGCATTTGAGAAAGAAACCATGGCCAACGAGAAAGCGCCGTGATAGGAGCCGAGGCCAGAGATCGGGCTGGCGAACATCACACCTTTAGCGACGACCGGCGAGTGCGGTCTCTGGTCACAAATGAACCGGCGTGATTGCCGGCGATGCCATTCGCAAAAAGAAGTTCGCCGATCAGGACTACAAGCAGGGCCGAGCAGCGGGATTCAAAAGTTACAGCTAAACAGAAGGGGAAAATATTATGGCAACTGAAGCGAAATGCCCATTCCATCATGCCGCGGGGGAAGGCACATCGAACCGTGACTGGTGGCCGAACAAGTTAAACCTCAACATCCTGCGCCAGCACTCTTCCCGGTCGACTCCTATGGACAAGGACTTCAACTACGCGGAAGCGTTCAAGAGCCTCGACCTGGCGGCCGTGAAAAAAGATCTGGTGGCGCTGATGACTGACTCGCAGGACTGGTGGCCGGCGGACTTCGGCCACTACGGGCCGTTGTTTATTCGCATGGCGTGGCACAGCGCAGGAACCTATCGCATCGGTGACGGGCGCGGTGGCGCCGGATCCGGTCAGCAGCGATTCGCTCCTCTCAATAGCTGGCCTGATAATGTCAGCCTCGACAAGGCACGCCGGCTGCTGTGGCCGATCAAGCAGAAGTATGGCAGCAAAATTTCATGGGCGGATCTGATCGTTCTGACCGGCAACGTTGCTCTGGAATCGATGGGCTTTAAGACCTTCGGTTTCGGGGGTGGTCGCAAGGATGTGTATGAGCCGGACCAGGACGTCTACTGGGGAAACGAGACCACCTGGCTTGGCGGCGATATACGCTACGGTAAGGGAAAGTCTCCCGACGAGGGCGTGCTGGTGGCCGACGCGGAGTTGCACGGCACGGAGAAAGATCGTACCAGCGGCGGCACCAATCAGCGCAATCTGGAGAATCCCCTGGCCGCAGTGCAGATGGGCCTGATCTACGTGAACCCGGAAGGCCCGGATGGCAACCCGGACCCGATGGCCGCCGCTCACGACATCCGCGAAACGTTCGCGCGCATGGCTATGGACGACGAAGAGACCGTCGCACTGATCGCGGGCGGCCATACCTTCGGCAAGACTCACGGCGCGGCCCCTCCAACGAATGTGGGACCTGAACCCGAAGCCGCCGGCATTGAGGAGCAGGGGCTCGGCTGGAGGAACAGCTTTGGCACCGGCAAGGGAAATGACACGATTACCAGCGGCCTGGAAGTGATCTGGACCAGCACGCCGACAAAATGGAGCAACCAATATTTTGATCACCTGTTTCGCTACGAATGGGAGCTGACCAAGAGCCCGGCCGGGGCGAATCAGTGGAAACCGAAGGGGGACGCAGGCGTTGGTACAGTGCCGGATCCGCACGATCCGTCAAAGCGTCGCGCGCCATCTATGCTGACCACCGATATTGCGCTGCGCGTCGATCCTACCTACGAGAAGATTTCGAGGCGTTTCTATGAGAATCCGGACCAGCTTGCCGACGCTTTCGCTCGTGCCTGGTTCAAGCTGACACATCGCGACATGGGACCGCGCGCGCGCTATCTGGGCCCGGAAGTTCCTGCCGAAGAACTCGTCTGGCAAGATCCCATCCCCGCGGTCGATCACAAGCTGATTGATGAGCAGGACATTGCCGCGCTCAAGGCCAAGGTGCTGGCTTCGGGCTTGTCCATCGGGCAACTGGTTTCGACGGCGTGGGCATCGGCGTCGACCTTCCGTGGCTCCGACAAACGCGGCGGTGCCAACGGTGCTCGTATCCGCCTGGCGCCGCAAAAGGACTGGGAAGCCAACCAGCCGGAGCAATTGGCAAAAGTGCTGAAGACGCTCGAAGGGATTCAGGGCGAATTCAACGGCAGGCAGTCCGGCGGCAAGAAGATCTCGCTCGCCGACCTCATCGTCCTGGCCGGTTGCGCCGCAGTCGAGCAAGCGGCGAAGAATACGGGTCACACTGTGACGGTTCCCTTTACGCCGGGACGCATGGATGCCTCGCAGGAGCAGACCGATGTGGACTCCTTCCTCGTGATGGAGCCGCTCGCGGACGGCTTTCGCAACTACCTCAAACGCCAATTCAGCGTACCGTCCGAGACATTGCTGATCGACAAGGCGCAATTGCTAACGCTGACCCCGCCTGAGTTGACCGTGCTGGTTGGGGGCTTGCGTGTTCTGAATACGAACGTCGGACAGACAAAGCATGGCGTCTTCACCAGGCGGCCAGAGGCGTTGACCAACGACTTCTTCCTCAACCTGCTCGATATGGGGACGGAGTGGAAGGCGGTCTCAAAGGCCGAGGACGTGTTTGAAGGGCGTGATCGTAAAACAGGAGAACTCAAGTGGACCGGCACGCGTGTCGATCTGATCTTCGGTTCAAATTCCGAGCTTCGGGCACTTGCCGAAGTCTACGGGAGTTCAGACGCGCAGGAGAAATTTGTCCATGATTTTGTCGCGGTCTGGAACAAGGTGATGAACCTTGACCGTTTCGATATTGCGTAATCCTGAAAGGTACGTGTAGGACATGAACTGGCTCAACCCTCGACCTGGCGCCCGGATGATTCGGACCAGGTCGAGATTCGGGCCAGTCCTCTTTTAGAATGACGACAGCGACCCAGTCGCAACCTGCGGCTTCCATAGCCATTCTGGTTCGTATCGAAAGCGCGCTTCTCATCACTACTGTCGGCGTGGTTCCACCATCGAGTCACCTAATCTGTGCCGTGAATCAGCGCTGCGCGATCCGATGCGAGAAAACCCACCCGTTTGCTCTCGCCGCGCTGTGCTTGAACCGGGCGCGACCAAGCGACCGCAGAAGATCGACGCTGAGAGCCTTGATGAATGTGGAGTTTCAAGCGGTTTCCCTCACAAAATCGAATTCGGGCCAATCACACTCGGAGCCTTTCCGCCCTTGGTACACTAGGGTTTGACCTATGTTTGAAAACCTGTCAGAAAAACTTCAGCGCACCTTTAAAAACCTGCGTGGCCAGGGCACCATCACCGAGGAAAATATCGGCGAAGCGCTCAAAGAAATTCGAATTGCGCTGCTTGAGGCCGACGTCAACCTGAACGTCGTCAAGGACCTGATCGAGCATATCCGCGCCAAGGCACTGGGCCAGGAGGTGCTGACCGCGCTTTCTCCCACAGAACAAGTGATCAAGATTGTTCGGGATGAACTGGTCGCGATGCTCGGCACCGATACGGCCCGATTCAAATTTGCGTCGCAGCCGCCGACTGTGATCCTGATGGCCGGTCTGCAAGGGTCCGGTAAGACGACGACTTCCGGCAAGCTGGCCGCATGGCTGAAAAAAGGTGGCCATCGTCCCCTGCTGGTCTCGGTCGACGTCTATCGTCCTGCCGCGCGTGAGCAACTCCAGATCGTCGCCAAGACCATCGGTACCAATCTCTATGAAGGTGATTTAAAAAGTGAGGCCGCAGGCCCAGCACTGGTGGAGCGCCTGGCCAAGGAAGCTCGCCGAGAAGCGATCATCTCCGGTTGCGACGTAATGATTGTCGATACCGCGGGTCGGTTACACATCGATGAAGGCCTAATGACCGAAATGCAGCGGCTGAAGTCGCTGCTGAACCCGCAGGAGATTCTCTTTGTCGCCGACGCCATGACCGGCCAGGATGCGGTTCGTTCGGCCAAGGAGTTTCACGATCGTCTGGCGCTGACCGGTATCGTGCTGACCAAGATGGATGGTGATGCACGCGGTGGCGCGGCTCTTTCCATTCGCCACGTCACAGGCCAGCCCATCAAGTTCATTGGCATGGGAGAAAAGCCGGACGCATTCGAGCCGTTCCATCCAGATCGTATTGTCAGCCGCATTCTCGGAATGGGCGACATTATGACCCTGATCGAGAAAGCGGAAGAACATCTCGACCGGAAAAAGTCAGAAGAATTGGCCAAGAAAGCGCTGCTCGGCGACGGTTTCTCTTTGGAGGATTTTCGCGAGCAGCTCCGCCAGATCAAGAAAATGGGCTCGCTGCAAAGCATCATGAAGATGCTGCCCTCGGTCGGTCCCTTTCAAGGGATGCAGCAAGCGGCCGGCAATGTCGATGAGAAACAATTTGCCCGCATTGAAGCGATCATCAATTCTATGACCGCTGCTGAGAGAAAAAATCATGAACTCATTTCAGGCAGCCGTCGCAAGCGTATTGCGCGTGGCTCGGGCACCAGCGTGCAGGAAGTGAATCAAATGCTGCGCCAGTACGCGCAGATGCGCAAAATGTTTAAGTCGATCGGCAAGGGCGGCGCAGTGCAGCGTCGTCTGATGGGCTCGCTGGCCAACATGCGCAGCGGTCGCTAGGCAAGCGGACGCCTCCGTCGGCTGGCGTCTGAATCAGCGAAAGCTACTCGTGCTCAACTTACAGGACCAACTCGACCAGATCAGCGAACAGACGCGGAGTCTGGTTCAGCCGGAGCGTCTCCAACCCAGCGAAGATGCCATTGCGGAATTGTTTTCGACCGGCATCGAGCAACAGATTCTTTCCGTCGGCAGTGTCGCGCCGGAGTTTTCACTTCCTGATGCAAACGGTCGCATGGTGCACTCCGCGGATATGCTGGCGCTGGGTCCGTTGGTCATCAACTTTTTCCGCGGACGGTGGTGCCCCTACTGTCTGACGGAATTAGCAGCCTGGCATAATCTCTATCTGGAACTGCGCAAGCGCGGTGTACTGCTGGTGGCTATTTCCCCGCAGACAGTTCACCAAAATGACCTACTGCTGCAGCAACACCCTTTTCCGTTTCCCGTCTTGAGCGATCCGGGATTGACGGTCGCGGAGCGCTTCCGCATCGCTTATTCTGTTCCCGCGTATCACCAGAAGCACTACCGAAGCATTCTGGTGAATATTCCATTCATCAACGACGATCCTTCGTGGCGCCTTTTGCTACCGGCCACCTATCTTGTCCGTCCGGATGGAACCATCGCCTTCGCCCAGGCACACGCGGACTTCCGCGTGCGTCCGGAACCAGAAGAAGTGCTGGCCGTGCTGGATCGAGAATTGTTGCTCTAATAATTCAACCCAAAATGCGGATTGGCATTCGTGCCCGTAATTTTGATGGGAACTTCGGTACGCGCGCCGGTCTTGGAGAAAAACGGATCCAGCGGCGTCAGCAGCTTCCCTTTCCATCCGCCCACGATACTCGAAACAGATGCCTGCATGCGCGCATGGCCCGTAAAGTCGAACTCCCTGCCATCCAGTGTGTAGACTCCCACCAACCGGATTTCCGCGCCCGGCACAGTGCAGACAAGCGTGGGCAGTCTCAGCTTCCCGTTGCCCAACACATAAACCCCGTGCATGTTCGCTTGCACGTCTCGTTCCCCAGGCGGCTGCACGCCCGTCTCGTTGTCCATGTCTTTCGCTGCAGTTGTCTTTCCACGGCTGCGCAGGCTCAACTGATCCATCTTCTTTTGAATTTTGTCGTTGGTGAATGAAATATTTTCCACCGCGAACGCTCCGTTTAGTTGCAGCTTCTGATTCACCGGTTGGTTTCCCGGGGGCAAGTAGAACTTCGTCTTCAGCTGCACGTTCCCCGTCATCACCGGAGGATCCGTCTTCACGCCCAAGTGCAAAAGGTCCTCGATACGACCCTTGTTTACCGTGACATCGAGATGAATGTCATGACCCGGTTGGTTCTGAGCTCGTACGACATCCCCCGTTGCTGTGATATCGGTGTGTAGGAAATGAGCCTTTACCGGCTGCAGATGGGTGTTGCCGTTCATCCCATTCACGATGGCGTGAAACTGCGTAGTCAGGTCCACCTTATGTCCGCTCACTTCCACACTGAAGTCCGGCGTGTCGGTGGTTCCGTCCACGGTGATCGTGTCCAGTCGCCCGGAGTACTTGCCTCGAGAAGACAGCATTCCGGCGATTCCGTGCGTCGTGCTTAGGTCCGCGTGAGTAAAAGAATAGCTTCCATTCACCGGTGTATCGGAGGGTTCATCCGCATTCCATGGACCGAAATTTCCTGTCGTGGCAATGTTCCCTAACGGTTTAGGATTGACCAGCTGCGCCACAAAATGCATCGGCTTCCTGCTGCCAACACGGGTCAGCGTAAGAGCCTGAATCTGGAATTGTAGAGGGACTTTATTCGGCTTGTCGGTCATGATCGTCAGAGTTGTTTGGTCGCAAACAATCTTGTCGATCAAAATCGAAATCTTGCCGTGACGCTTCTTCCTTTTTGGCATCGCCGAACGCTGCCCCTTAGTTGGAATCATGATCTGCAGCCCATGCAGTTCGACCAATCCAATATGCATTGGCGACTGAAATATATCCAGCAGCGGCGTGTGAAAGCTGAACTGGCCCACCTGGATTTGCGGTGGCAGGCTTAGATCGAGATTGGAGCGAAGGCTGAGGTTCTTGCCTTCGACGTTCAATCCGTGGAGCACGGAAACATCGAATTCCCCCAGCTGTACCTCGCTGTTAAACCGTTGTGAAAGGGTTTGAATCACGCGCGCCCGCAGCATCGGCTCCGCGTGGTGAATCGCATATTGCGCCGCAATCAGGCCAGCGATGAGAAGTCCAACAACGAAGGCGAGAATGACCAGAACAATGTTACGACGCTGGTGCGCATTTTTTCTTTTGGGTACGTCTTGATCTTGCTTCACCCTTGCTCCGATGCATAAACATAGTCGAGAGATTGATCAATCACAATCTTTTGACACCGCGTCGAACGTGGCCCGGGTAAATTTGGTGAGTTAACGCCCTCCTGAACAGAATCGAATGGACGCTGCGAACCGCGGATGAGCCTCAGACCTTATCCGACGCGGAACTCCGGTCTCAGGATTCAACAGGCGGGTCCGACGCGATTTTGTCTCGGGTTACAACCCTATCATTCAAGGGGGCTGTTCGCGGCTACGTTCGGACGTTGCCAACCCAGTCACTAATCTGAGAATCTACTTGCTAATTCACATGATGAGTTCGTAATTTCAGACTTTACGATCGGCCATCCATTGTTGAACTGCACCCTTTCCAAACGTTGCCTTGTATCGGGTATCTGATTTCCCGTTAAGGGTAGGAGTAACCTCCATGACGCTATTGCTTGTTCAGATGACCGTGGTTCTGCTGGTTACCGTATTTTGTGGATGGCTGGCTCGCAAGTTAGGCCAAGCTCGTGTCATCGGCGAAATCATTGGGGGCATCCTGATCGGGCCATCCGTGTTTGGCCGATTCACTCCGCATTGGTCGGCGACTTTGTTTCCACCTTCGTCTTTCAACGCCTTTGACATTCTAAGCACGGTCGGCCTCATTTTGTTTCTATTTCTCATCGGAATGGAACTGGATTACGAGCAGCTTTATAAGCAGCGAGCGACTGCCGTCATGGCAAGCGGAATGAGTATCGTATTTCCCTTCGCCATGGGGGCACTTCTGGCGCACTCCTTGCGCATCCGATTTGCCCCGCACGGTATCGGCAGTATCCCATTCGTTCTTTTTCTCGGTATTTCCATGAGCATCACGGCATTCCCCGTGCTCGCCCGCATTATCGAGGAGCGGCACATGCAAGGAACGGCGCTGGGAACAACGGCTATCCTATGCGCGGCTGTGGACGATGTGGTGGCGTGGACTTTGCTGGCGGTTGCTCTGGCACTGATCGGGCATGACGGCGGATCGGCCTCCCTGCCGCTGCGATTGGTAGGCTTGGCCGTCTATCTGGTGGTCATGATCATGGTCGTCCGACCCGTCGCAGCCTGGCTGGTGAAACGGATGCGCACAACCACCGATCTTTCGCTCGAAATGCTGGGCGTCGTCATTGCCATCACCTTCATTTCCGCCGCAGCAACACAGGCTATTGGCGTCCACCCGCTGTTTGGGGCATTTATGGCCGGTGTTTGCTTCCCCAGGGTGGAGCGCTGGCAAACCGCCATCCGCGCAAAGCTGGACATGGTGGTTTCCGTCCTGCTGCTTCCGCTCTTTTTTGCGCTGACCGGCATGCGTACGCGGCTCGACTTGCTGAACGGAGGCCGAGTGTGGTTCTGGGCCGGTATCGTGTTAGTTGCTGCGGTCTTCGGAAAAATGGGCGGGGCTGCGCTGGCTGCGAGATGGAATGGTCAGACGTGGAAAGATGCCGCCGCCTTAGGAGCGCTGCTCAACACACGTGGACTGGTCGAATTGATCGTGCTAAATATCGCCTACAACGTGGGCGCGTTTACCCCAACCTTGTTCACCATGTTGGTTGTGATGGCATTGGTGACCACGATGATTACGACACCCATCCTGAATATGCTTGGAGTCAACAACGCGAAGAAATCGAGGGAGAATGTGGAGGCGGCTGCGTAGGAAATCCTGCAGCCGCGATCCATCCTAAGGTTAAGCTGGCGTCAAAGCCTGCGCGGGAGTATCGACCAGGGCCGTCCCGATGTCTGCAGCAATCTTCTCTGCGGTGAAGGCTTCCAGCGCATCTCCGACCTTGATGTCGTTGAAGTTCTGGAGACTGGCGCCGCATTCCATACCGTTGCGAACCTCGCTCACGTCATCCTTGAAGCGCTTAAGTGAAGCCAGCCGCCCCTTGTAGACTTGCACTCCATCGCGCAACAAGCGGACTTCCGAATCGCGCTTGAACATGCCGTCCGTCACTCGACAGCCTGCAACCGCGCCAACCTTGGGAATTTTGAAGACGTTCGCCACTTCGGCCCTGCCAAGGTAGTTCTCCTTGATCGTCGCTTCCAGCAGTCCCAGCATGGCCTTGCGCATCTCATCCTGCAGCTCATAGATGATGGAATGGAGTCGAATGTCGACGCCCTCCTGTGTGGCCAGTTCGGCAGCTTTCCGCTCCGGTCGCACGTTGAACCCGATGACAATCGCATCCGACGCTGAAGCCAGCAGAATATCGCTCTCGGTAATGGCGCCGACTCCAGAGTGAATCACCTTGACGCGTACCTTTTCGGTTGAGAGCCGCGGCAATGATTCCGCAAGAACTTCGACCGAACCCTGCACGTCGCCTTTCAAGATGATCGGCAATTCCTTCATGCCTGCCTGCTTGATCTGCTCCGCGAGGCCTTCCAGCGAAACACGTGACGACTTCGCCAGTTGCGATTCGCGTTCCTTCATCTTGCGATATTGCGCGACGTTCTTCGCCTTGTCGCGATCTGCAACCACCGTGAACACGTCTCCAGCATCGGGAATGCTTTCCAGTCCAAGAATCTCGACTGGCGTTGAAGGTGTCGCTTCCGTCATGGCGCGCCCGCGATCGTCGAACATAGCGCGTACTTTACCGAATGTGTTGCCGACTACGAACGTATCGCCAAGCCGCAGCGTACCGTTCTGGACCAGCACGGTCGAAACAGCGCCGCGACCTCGGTCCAACTTGGATTCAATGACGGTTCCCAGCGCGGGACGATCCGGGGAGGCCCGCAACGTACCCACATCCGCGACTAGGCAAATCATTTCCAGCAGCAGGTCGAGGTTGATGCGCTTCTTGGCGGAGACATCGACGAACACGGTGCTGCCGCCCCATGATTCAGGCACCAACCCGCGATCGCCAAGCTGTTGTTTCACGCGATCAGGCTGGGCATCGGGCTTGTCAATCTTGTTGACGGCAACGATGATCGGAACGTTCGCTGCCTTGGCGTGATCGATCGCTTCCAGCGTCTGCGGCATCACGCCATCATCCGCGGCCACTACGATCACCACAATATCTGTGACCTTGGCGCCGCGCGCACGCATGCGTGTAAACGCTTCGTGACCCGGAGTGTCGAGGAAGACAATCTCGCGCCCAAAAGCGGGAGAATCTTCTTTGCTGATGCGAACCTTGTAGGCACCGATATGTTGCGTGATTCCGCCAGCTTCGCCCGCCGCTACCTCGGTTTCGCGAATCGCATCCAGCAGTGATGTCTTTCCGTGATCGACGTGACCCATGATGGTCACCACCGGAGGACGCGTCACTTCCAGATCATTTGTCGTCTCCTGCGTCAGCAGGTTCTCCAGAGCCTCGTTGGCCATCTCATCTTCAAAGCTGATGACCTGGGCTTCCGCGCCGAACTGCCGCGACACTTCCTTGATCAGCTCTGTATCGAGCGATTGGTTCACCGTCACAAACACGCCACGCTGTAACAGTGTCGCGATCAAATCCTTGGCCCGCAACTCCAACTTCTCCGCCAGGTCTTTCACGCTGACGCCATCCGTCACGGTGATATTGCGAGTGATCGGAACCGGCCCTGTGGGAATCTGTGCTGCGCCCAAACGCGGCGCAACCATTCCCTTCATTGGACCTTCCTTCGACTTTTCGTATCGATTATTTCCGCCGCGGCGCTGCGCATGTCCGCGCGACGGGCGATCGCCTGCTCCAGCCGGCGGCGCCATTCCTGGCGCTGCGCCGACCCCTGGACGAGGAGCTCCAAACCCCGGACGTCCTGGCATTCCTGGACGAGACCCGGGCGTGCCGGTGGGATGCTGGCGTGTCGGATGCATTGGACGGCGGACGCCGCCCGGTCCCATGGCAGGTCCTGAAGCGGGACGCGACCCGTACGGTGCTCCGCCCGGTCCACCTGATCCTTGTGGGCGAGGGCGCTCAAAAATCGGCTTGCCGCGCTGCATGCCTCCTAGTGTCTGGGCTGCTCCGGCAGGCGCTGTATAAATGGGTCGCGGCCCCGTCTGCGGCAGTATCATGCGTTTGGCGGGCACTGCGGGAGTGACAGGTGCTGTGGAAGCAGCTACCGGCTCCGCGGTTGGCGAACTCACTGCTATAGGAGTCGAGCTGATAGCCACCGGCGGTTCGACCGGGGCAGCTAAGGTGGGCGGCAATTCAGCCGCGGCGGGTGGCACTTGTGGCGCACGCGGCACCGCTGGAGCAACTGTGGAAGCTGCCGCTTTTGGTTCCTGCGGAGCACTCTTCGCGGGTACGGCAACAACCGTGGACGCGCCGGTTAAACCCGACGAGGGCGGCTTCACAATCACCGGTCCTTGTGGCGCGCGCGATGCAATGGCTGGAGTCGGTGTTGGCGTCGCGGACACAATCTGCGGAGCCTGGCGCGGCAAGGGAACTATTCTCCGAGGCGCCGGCTTCGAACCTGCCGGAGCGCTGGCAGACAGCGAGTTGGCCGATATTGCGCTTGCGTGCGTGCCTGCAGTTGCAGGCTTGTTGCCGGAAGGCGCAGCCACGGAAGAACTGGCGGCGGGCGCGGAAGCAGTCGGCTTCGCAGCTCCAGCTGCGACGGCAGTCACGGTGGGGGCCGGGGATGCCGTGGTTACGCCTCGATACGCTCCCGGCGACTCACGCTGTTCCTTCTGCTGCTGAATGGCGCGCAAGACATCTCCCGGTCGGGAAATGTTGGATAAATCAATCTTTGGCTTCTGCTCAGGCGATGTTGGCCTTGCAGGAGCATTGGACGCAGACTTCCCGCCACGGCTCAGGGCGGCGCGCACACGCCTGGCCTCGTCTTCCTCTACCGAACTGGAGTGCGTCTTTTTCTCTGTAACTCCCACCTCTGGCAGGATGTCGAGAATCACTCTGCTTTTCACTTCCAGCTCACGTGCTAAATCGTTAATTCGAACTTTACTCATCCGTATCTTTCGCCTTTTCCGAAACTGTTAGCTGCTCATATGGTGCCTCGTGATCTGCATTCAGGTGCGCATCTTCTCTCATTATCCCCTGAAAGTCGCATCGAAATTGCTAATTTTCGTGCCGCCAGCCTCTTCGGCCGCCTCAATCAGGGTTTTTCCTTCTCTTCCCATTCGTCTAACGCCGGTTCACGGGCGTCCGGTGCGTCCACCGATACCGGCTGATCGTCGTTGTCCGTCGCCGTGGCATCCTCCAGAAAATTCTTCATCAGGCTCTGCGATTCGCCTTCGCCTTCCGCGTCGGCTATCTCAGAAATACCACCGATTTCAGTCAGTTGCATCTCGTCAACCAGGTCCAATGTAGGCACTTCACCGGGTTCCAGCTCGGCGATTTCCTCGGATACTTCCGACTCCTCGGTTTCTGAGGCTTCGACGTCCGCACCGGCCCCTGCCTGCCGGTCGAGCGCGGCCTCGTTGGTGTCTTCCGCTTCCGAAGACTCGGTTCCGAGGGGGCCAGCATCTGTATCCGCCGCCGTGTCCAGTTGCGCAAAATAATGACGCACGGCTGTGCCAATCTTCTCCAGCGTTTTCTCGCCGATGCCCGGAACTTCTTCCAGTTCCTCCGGAGTCATGTCCGCCAATCCCTCGACGGTAGTGATACCGGCAGCGATCAGTTTCTGGATTGTGCCCTCGCCCAGCTCCGCCACCTGCTCGATCGGCGTGGTCACGGGACCAACCATGGCCTGCATCTGCTGCTCGACTTCCTGACGCTTTTCTTCCTCGCTCTTGATGTCGATCTTCCATCCCAGCAACTTCGCAGCCAAGCGCACGTTCTGACCCTTCTTGCCGATAGCCAGCGACAACTGCGTATCGTCGACGATCACTTCAATCTGCTTGTCCGCCAGGTCAATGATGCTGACGCGGCTCACCTTGGCCGGCTGCAGCGCCTTCTCCGCAAAGGTCGTAATCTCTTCGCTGTATTCGATGATGTCGATTTTCTCCCCGCGCAATTCGCGAATGATCGACTGCACGCGCATGCCCTTCATGCCAACGCAAGCGCCCACCGGATCGACATCCTTGTCGCGCGAAACCACGGCAATTTTGGTGCGCTCCCCGGCTTCGCGAGCAATGGCGCGAATCTCGACCGTGCTGTCGTAAATTTCCGGCACCTCGCTCTGGAACAGATTCTGCACCAGTTCCTTCGCTGCACGGGACACAACCACCTGCGGACCGCGCGCATTGCGATCGACGCGCAATAGCACCACGCGCACCCGCTCACCCACGGCAAACTGTTCCAGCCGCGACTGCTCGCGCTTCGGCATGCGCGCTTCCGCCTTGCCGATGTCGAAGATCACGTCCTGACCCTCGATCCGCTTGACGGTGGCGTTCAATACTTCGCCCACGCGATGCGCGTACTCGTTAAACACCGTATCCCGCTCGGCCTCGCGCACCTTCTGGAAGATGATCTGCTTGGCCATCTGCGCAGCAATGCGGCCCAGCACATCCGTCGGCTTGTAGTAGCGCAACTCTCCGCCTACTTCCACTTCCGGCGCAATGCCGCGCGCCTCGTCCAGGTTGATCTGGTTCAGCGGATCTTCCACCAGCTCTGGCGATTCCACCACCGTCTTATAGGCATAGGCACGAATCTCGCCGGTTTCGCGGTCGAGTTCGCCACGCATGTTTTCCAGCGTCTTGTAATATTTCCGCGTCGCCAGGGCAATCGCATCTTCCACCGCGCTCACTACAATCTGCGGATCGATGCCTTTGTCCCGGCTCAATACTTCAATCGTCTCGTAAAGTGCGCTTGCCATAGTTCGTCTCAGCCTTATCTGCCGGAATGAAACCTCGTCCGCTTCGGGAGCTCTAAATCGACTTGCTGTTTCAGCTACCAAAGTCGTTGCGAGGTTAGAATCTCAAAACCGGTGTGATTAAATTTCAGGAACCAGATTCGCCTTCAAAATGTTCGAGAATGCGATGGTGACCCTCTCCCCAGCCACCGTTTCCTTCTTATTCTTTCGTTTCTTCGTCGTGCTCAAGTCCAGGTCCAGCGTGTCATTGGTCACGTTCATAATCCGGCCTTGCCAATGAGAATTGGCCTGCACTGGCTCCATCGTCCTCAGCTTGGCCAAGCTCCCCGCGAACCGCACGTAATCCTCGCGGCCATGCAATTTCCGATCCAGCCCCGGCGAAGAAACTTCCAGCGTATATTCCGCGCCCGGAACCATTTCCTCCACATCCAGCACCGTCCCGAAATCGTCGCTAAAGACCTCGCAGTCTTCCACTTTGATGCCGGCCAGCTGGTCGACCGATACATGCTCGGGCAACTTGAGCTCGGCATCCTTCGCCAGATTCTCCGCGGCAAGCTTTGCCCGGCTGGCAGCGTCCTTTTCTATATAGATGCGCAGGGCTCGGTGCTTGGGGTTGCCGGCGTACTCCACATCCACGATAGACAGCCCGTGGGATGCGGCGACACGGTCCGCCAAAGCGCGAATTTTTTCCAGATCGAGTGCCATGGGATTGTACGCAGCGACCGTTGCTCCCGAAAACTCCAGCGCAAATAAAAAGTGGGCTCTCGCCCACTCATTTCTCCCGCCCCGGCCCACTCGCCACATGCTGTCAGCGACGAACCAAGAACAAACTCAGGACAAACTCGTTTACTTCCCTAGAATACGCCTGTTTCGAAGGGATTTCAAACCCTGCCGCTGGCCTGTCATTGAATGGGACGCTATAGGCCCGAGTCCCCTAATTTCATGCACTTGCCGGATGCCCCATTCAAGCCTTCTATTGGCTTGAGTATGCTTGTTGCATGTCACGAAGCTCATTGCTGTATGGTTTGGATTCGGATGAATCCCTCCTCGCATTTTGGAAACTACTCTTTGGCCCGTCTCTCCGAAAGCGTCTCGGCTCCGAGCATTCCCGTCAATGGTGCGAGAAGTTGATGGAAACCTTCCTTGCCGGAGACCATGCAACCTTCCGTGCCCGATGCGACACCATGGCGCGAGAGGTGGAGGCAGCTTCGTCTGGCCTGCCGCAGCTGTCGCTTGAGAACCCGCCCTGGGCCATGCTCAGTCTCGACATGCGCATCGGAATGGTCCCGTGGGCAACCCCCATCTTCGGACGCTTTCTGCTCCTTTTCCTTGCAACAGGCTCTGCCAACTGGAAGGACAAGCCGGTTCTGCCAATTGCCTTCGTCACCTCCGGCGGGCCCGGCGACTCGAAAGACACAGCGATTCGCATCTGCGCCCCTAGTAATGCCGTCAGGGTGTCGGCGGAATATTGGCTGATGCGCGGCTATCTTTCGAGGCGCGAGGAGGGGCCGCACTTTTCTCTGGCACCGGACCAGCAGGGCAGGAAATTCAGCATGCACGCCTATACAGACGAATCGGGACAGAAGAAGAACATCTACTTCGACACCACCTATTCGTTCGGGCACGAGAGGGATGATTTTGATGCATTCCTGCATGAAGTCTAAAGCCAGCGTCCCCCTTGCGCCTGCAATTCCGTGCTCGACACAAAAGTCGTCGGTAATGAGCTGCCATTCCACTCGATGGTGGAATCCGATGCGAAATTATTCCCGTTCACCGTAAGCGTGAATGCTGCTCCCCCAGCGATAGCAACATCTGGAGCGATGGAAGTAATCGATGGCGAGGGAGGAATGCCCCCTCCCGGGGGAATGTATCCCGTAAACTTGGCCCCACCGCAACCCGTTACGGCGCCAAGCATCAGAACCGCCGGCATCACACGAAGAGAAGTTCGCATTTCCATCCTTCCTTACACGGCTTCGCGACGTGTTTTGCCACAGAAGCCTATTCGCTCCCAAGTCCGCAATATTCTCGCGTGCAGCCTCTGACTTTGCTTTGCCTCCCATGAACCAGGTGGTTCTCGGAGTGTCAGCGCCAGCAGATCAATTGAGCGGATGCTTTTGCATGAACTCCTTCAAGTGTTTAGCAACGGCTTCGGCCATGGATTGATCGTTCATCGCGCCTCCACGCTGTTTGTGCACTGTGTAAGCCCAGACGATCTGTTTCGATTTCTCGTCGACCAACTGCACAGCAACGGAAGATCGATCCTGAATGCCAATACAGTCCGCGAACAAACAGCGCGCAAATTTACTTCCAGTGGTTTGAGTCTTCACCTCGATTGGCGAGGACTCCAGACGGTACTGCGCGCCAGTCTCCTCGGCTAAGAGAGAAACAGGAACCTGTTTTTTTTGCATGGCAGCCATCAGCGAGGTCTGGAACCCGTTCGCTGGAACAATGTAGAGGGCCGGTTTGGAAGGAGCGAGCGTCGCAGCAAGTGCGCCGCTGCCCACCAAGAGAAGAAGGACAGAAATGGATGCAATTTTCAATGTGAGAATCTCCCAAGTTGGAAGTATCCCCACACAACCAGTTTTTGTCTATACCAAATTGAGGCGCTCAGGTGACTGTTGCCGGAAGGTATTCAGAACATTACAATCAGGTATGCAACCTCCGACTGACCATTCTGCGAAGCGGAATCGAATCCGCTCAAGCCGCCTTTCTACCCCGGCACGTGCCTTATGATTGAACTCCCAGTTCCTGAAGCCCTTACATTCGACGACGTTCTGCTTGTCCCTGCCTATAGTGAAGTGGTGCCGACTCAGGTCGTCACACAGACACGCGTCACACGCAACATCACCCTGAATATTCCTTTGCTGAGCGCCGCCATGGACACGGTGACGGAATCGCGTCTTGCGATCGCCATGGCCCAGCAAGGCGGCATTGGAGTGGTGCATCGCAATCTCTCCATCGAACAACAGTCCGCGGAAATCGACAAGGTAAAGCGCTCTGAAAGCGGCATGATTGTCGACCCAGTGACGATCGCGCCCGAGCAGTTAATTTCCGAAGCCTTGGAAGTGATGCGACGCTACAAAATTTCCGGCGTTCCCGTCACGAAACATAAGAAGCTGGTCGGTATTCTGACGAATCGCGATCTCCGTTTTGAAACCCGCACCGACATTCCTGTTGGCGAGGTGATGACGAAAGACAATCTGGTCACCGTCGCGGTCGGCACAACACTGCAACAGGCGGAAGAAATCCTGCACAAGCATCGCATTGAAAAGCTGCTGGTAGTCAACGACCAGTACGAGTTGAAGGGCCTGATCACGGTCAAGGATATTCAGAAGAAGCTGAAATATCCCAACGCCGCGAAAGATTCGCAAGGCCGTCTCCGCGTGGCCGCCGCCATTGGCGCGACGGGAGATTTCCTGGAGCGCGCCGCCGAAATGATCCGCAATCGTGCCGATGCTCTCGCCATCGACTCCGCGCACGGCCATTCTTCCCGCGTTCTCGATGCTATCAAGCTCATCAAGAAAAACTTTCCCGACGTTGACTTGATGGCCGGCAACATCGCCACCTACGACGGCGCAATGGCATTGATCGACGCAGGCGCGGACGCCATTAAAGTCGGCATCGGCCCTGGATCGATCTGCACCACCCGCATGGTGACCGGTGCCGGGATGCCGCAAATCACCGCGATTTCCGAAGCCTATCGCGCCGCGGGCCCTCGCAACATCCCCGTCATCGCCGATGGAGGCGTCAAGTATTCCGGCGATGTCACAAAAGCCATTGCTGCCGGTGCCAGCACCGTTATGATTGGCTCTCTTTTCGCCGGCGTCGATGAAAGCCCGGGCGAAACCATTCTGTTTCAGGGACGCTCCTTCAAGACCTATCGCGGCATGGGCTCCATCTCCGCCATGGCCCAGGGTTCAGGCGAGCGTTATTTTCAGAGCTCCCGTGATTTAGGCGAGCACGAAGAGGCAATGGCGGCCTCTGTTGTCTCTCGCGAAGGCAGCGCGCAAAATCGGCTGGGAAAATTTGTCCCTGAAGGCATCGAAGGCCGAGTGCCATATCGCGGCCCGCTGGAAGCCATGGTCTATCAGCTGGTCGGCGGCCTTCGCTCCGGCATGGGTTATCTGGGTTGCGGCACCATCGATGAGTTGCAGAAGAATTCGCGCTTCATCCGCATCTCCAATGCCGGCCTGCGCGAAAGCCACGTCCACGACGTCATCATCACCCGTGAAGCGCCCAACTACCACGTGGAGTAGTCGCCGCAAAGTGGCAGGCCGCTTTTAGCCACGCCCCACTTGCAATCGCCGTGGGGCAATCGCGTAGTAGAGTTGCACCATAAAGATGAAGGCGATACTCCAGCGCGTGCTGATCACGCACAGCAGGGCCCCCAGCGCATACAACGATTGCGCAATCGCCACGCGACGGCGAATCGCCCGCCGAATTTCTTGCGGCGTATCTTCTTGAATCAAGCCGGCATGATTGGCATACCGCCAACAGCAATACAGTACCGATCCCAGCAGCAGAATATTCAACCAATAAACCAGCAGCGCCGTACGATACGCAATAAACGCCGCCAGCAGCTTGGTCGAGAACGGCAGCAGCGTCACCGCAAATAAAAATAAGATGAACATCCACGTCAGGTCGCGATCGCACCGCGCCAGAAAATTCATTTGCGTCTGTTGTCCATTCCAGAAGATCCCAAGCGTCAAAAAACTCATCAGATACATGACAATGCTGGGAGTCGGAAACGCCAGCGCATGCCACAAATCACGTTCAGAATGAATGCTTCCCGCTTCTGGCAAGTGAAGATCCAACACCAGCAGCGTCAGCGCAAACGCAAACACCCCGTCACTCAACGCCGCCAGCCGTTCAGGACTTTGATTGGCAATTTTGTTGTACAGCGTCACCATTGCGGTTGAGTGTATCAGGGCAACGTTCGCGCTTGTTTGCCCTACCGCTTAGCGCCCGCCTCCTCCCGCTCGACACGCAAACTGTCCCACTTCTCCGCGCCCAACCGCTGAAAAATCTCTTTCACAGCCAAAGTATTCGGAAAACGTAGCGGATCGGGCGAAGTCCGAACGGTGGCCAGCGCAGAATCGTACGCATGAATGGCAGCGCACAGCAATATGTCGGAAAGCAGGACCATCCGATATCCCAGGCCCCTGACATCATCCAGGGAAAGCACCGGGCTTTTACCACCCAGCAGCATATTCAAAACACACGGCCCCTGCACCAGCTGCGGAACTTTTTCAATCTGCACAATCGATTCGGGCGCCTCGACCAGTGCAAGATCCGCACCTGCATCCAGACCCGCATTCGCGCGCGCAATCGCCTCGTCGAACCCCAGCACAGAGTTGCAGTCCGTACGCGCAATAATAATAAAATCGAGACTGTTCCGCGCGTCCACGGCGGCGCGAATCTTACTGACGAATTCCTGCCGAGGAATAACCTCTTTCTTATCCAGATGGCCGCATTTCTTGGGGAACACCTGATCTTCAATATGAATTCCCGCCGCTCCGTGCCGCTCATATTCGTGGACGGTCCGTGTCATATTGAGTTCGTTACCATACCCGGTGTCGGCATCCGCGATAATCGGAATTTTCACCGTCGCAGCCATCACAGAAGCATTGGCCACCATCTCAGACATGGTTGCCAGGCCGTAGTCCGGCAGGCCCAACCGGCTCGCGGAGGTCCCCATGCCCGTCATATAAATCGCGGAAAACCCGGCCAACTCCGCAGACTTGGCGGAAAGGCAATCATATGCGCCCGGAGCAACAATAAAATTGTTCTTCAAAAGCATCTGCCGGAATCGGCCCGCTGAATTCATTCAAAACGATCCTCCGCTAGTTGCTGTTGCGATGAATGTATGAGCCCATGACTTGCCTGCGACTCGCATGTTCGATGTAAGCAGGAGCCAACTCCCTTGCAATTAAGGGTTCTAGTTTTCTGCAACGGACCTGCACGATACGGGAAAGGATTCAGCGCAGAGGTTCGGCTCGTCGGCAAGCAACAGGCAATACATCTCGCAGGCATCAGAATTTCACCATTCCCTTAAGACTCTGAACTTCTCTTTAAGGATTAAGACTCACGATTCCGCGAAATGTACCTCGACGCACCAAAAATATTTTCGAAAGGGAAACCACGGATGCGAAGTCTGCAATGGCTGACCGCGGCGACCACTGCACAAAAACGCGCGCTGCTCACCACCTCGCTGGGGTGGATGCTCGACAGCATGGACGTGATGCTGTTCTCGCTGGTCCTGGTC
>JAJXZK010000160.1 GCA_021780095.1 Acidobacteriota bacterium
CCCCTTCGGACTAGTCTACGGCACCAATATCACGCCGGACCCGAAGACCGGAATTGGCCTCTGGTCACTAAAGGCCTTTACTCGCGCAATGCATGAGGGCGTCGCCCGGAATGGATCGCATCTTTTCGCGGCGTTCCCCTACAACGCCTACACACAACTGAACGATGAAGACGTTCAATCGTTGTATGCGTATCTGATGACTCGGGCCCCTGTCAGTTTTACTGTGCCAAAGAACACGGTTCCATTCCCACTAAACATCCGCCTCCTCGAGGAAGGCTGGAAGATTCTGTTCTTCAGAAGCGGTCGCTTTCAGCCCAGTCCGGCAAAGGACGCCGAGTGGAATCGCGGGGCGTATCTGGCCGAGGCGCTTAGCGATTGCGGCGGCTGTCATACGCCGCGGAATGCACTCGGAGGAGAAAAGCTTCGAGTCCCCTATACGGGCGCCATCATTGACAACTGGATAGCTCCCCCGCTGACAGCAGCCAATCCATCTCCTGTTCCGTGGACACGGGAGTACATCTATCGTTACCTGCGTACCGGGGTGGACCCGTTTCACGGGGCGATAGCCGCCACGATGACTCCCGTGGTCCGCGGCAGCCTGGCTGAGCCGATCGTTCCAGACAGCGATGTTCGAGCCATTGCGAAGTATTTCAGCGATGCCAACGGTGCGAGTACTGGCGCAGCGGATACGGGGACAATAGTCAGGACAGCGATGGAAACCTCCTCGCTTGGGAGTGGTCAGGGGTATGATCCGGACGCGAATCTCTATGCTGGCGCGTGTATGTCGTGTCACTACAATGCTGGAAAAGCTCCCTTGTCTCCGCGGCCGGAGCTGGCACTGAACAGCGCGCTTACGCTGCCCGAACCCACCAATTTCATTCAATCGGTGCTGCGAGGGATCGGCAACGCAGAGGGTGCGCCAGGTCTGGTCATGCCTGCCTATGCCGGATCGTTAACCGATGCCGATGTCGCGAGACTCGCGGCTTATCTGCGTCGGACCCGAACCACGCTGCCGCCTTGGACCAATCTCGAAAAGAAGGTAGCTTCCGCGCGCAGGAAGTTGACGGCATCGCGTTAGCGGAAGACAGAATAGGAGCTTCGCAAGTATGACCACATTCAATCTCAATGGTCGCGCGGTTTCGGTACATAGCCCGGAGGACGTGCCGTTGCTTTGGGTGATCCGCGAAGAACTTGGTCTTACCGGAACCAAGTTCGGCTGCGGCATCGGTTTTTGTGGCGCATGCACAGTGCATGTGGAAGGGCGAGCCACCCGTTCATGTATCACATCGGTCGGCTCCGTTGCCGGTGCCGAGGTGACGACGATCGAGGGGCTTGATCCCCAAGGCAAACATCCACTACAGACTGCCTGGGTCGAGTTGCAGGTGCCGCAGTGCGGCTATTGCCAGGCGGGACAGATCATGCAGGCGGCCACGCTGCTGAAGGACTATCCAAATCCGACGGACCAGGACATTAACGCGGTGATGGCCGGGAGTCTTTGCCGATGCATGACCTACATCCGGATTCGCAAGGCGATCAAACTGGCAGCATCGAGAATGGGAGAAGGAGCCTCTCGTGAGTAGCTCACCCACACGCGGCAGCAACGAGACGAACCTGCCGTCGCGCCGCAGCTTTCTAATTGCCATGGGGGCAGCCGGCGTCATGCTCGGGTACACCCGGTCCAGTTTGGGTGCTATGGGATCCTTTGCTCTCGGTGCCAAACAAACGAGCAGAGCAGACGAATTGTTTGAACCGACCATCTGGTATGGCATCAGCCCCAGCGGGATCGTGACCGTCAATATCATTCGTGCCGAGATGGGCCAGCACATCGGCACTGCATTGGCTCGCATCCTGGCGGACGAGTTAGAGGCGGACTGGGAGAAGATCCGTATCGTTACCGTCGACTCAGACCCAAAATGGGGCGTGATGGTGACGGGCGGCAGTTGGTCCGTATGGCAGACGTTCCCAGTGTTCAGCCGGGCGGGCGCTGCTGGCCGCGTCGCTCTGATTGAAGAAGGAGCCAAACTGCTTGGGACCAGCTCGCACAGTTGTACGGCGCACCTGGGCGCGGTGCATGCAAATGGGAGATCAATCTCCTATGGCGAAATCGTGGCGCGCGGTGATTTGCGACGGACCTATACGCCCGAGCAACTGAAAGCAATCCCAATCAAAGCGCCGCAAGATCGGCGACTGATCGGGCGAGATACTGCGGCGCTCGATATCCCATCAAAAGTGGACGGCAAAGGACTCTATGGCATTGATGCCGCCGTCGAGGGAATGATTTATGCACGCCCCAAAATTCCGCCCACCCGGTACGACTCCAAAGTCATCTCGATCGACGATTCAGCAGCAAAGGATTCGCCGGGATATATTCGGAGCCTCGTGTTGGACGACCCATCGGGGACGGTGCCTGGCTGGGTCATGGTGTTTGCCCACAGCTTCCCTGCAGCGATTCGTGCCGCGGATCTGGTAAAGGTCAAGTGGAGTTCGGGTGAGGCCGCGCATGTCTCCGAGAGCGACTTGCAGCAACGCGCGGCAGAACTCATCGCAGACCCGAAGGGCGGCTCACTGGTGGTCAATGACCCCGGGGTCGATGCGGCTCTCGCTTCAGCGAAACAAAAGATCGAGCGCACCTATACAGTAAGCACCGTCATGCATTTCGCGCTGGAGCCGGTCAACGCATTGGCCTTTGAGGAGAATGGAATCTTTGAAATCCATACCGGGAATCAATGGCAAACACTGATCCTGCCGGTGCTGGCGAAAGCCCTGGGACGCGACCAGGACAAGATTGTAATGCGAAGCTATTTACTTGGCGGCGGCTTCGGTCGTCGCCTGGATGGCGATTACGCGGTGCCCGCCGCGCTTGCCGCCAAAGCGGTCGGCAAGCCGGTCAAGATGATCTGCACGCGAGAGGACGACATGCGGTTCGACTGCCCGCGATCTCCTGCTGTGCAGGTTCTTCGGATGGGTTTCGCAGATGGAGGCAAGGTGATTGCAATGGATCACCAGGCGGCGGCGGGCTGGCCTACCGCGACCATGGCTCCGTCGTTCATGCCAAAGGACGACCACGGCGCTCCGTTCGATCCGTTCGCCTCCCATGGTGCTGATCATTGGTACACAGTGGGAGCTCAACGAGTCCGCGCGATAGAGAACGATCTCGCTCAGCGGACATTCCGCCCAGGCTGGCTCCGCTCCGTGGGCGGAGGATGGATCTACTTTGCCCTGGAGAGCTTCATGGATGAAGCGGCTCACGCAATCGGTGTCGATCCGGTTGCGTTCCGGTTGCGTCTGCTTGATGGAGCCGGTCGCAATGCTGGATCGGCGCCGAACTCCGTTGGAGGAGCGAAACGGCAAGCAGCCGTTGTCGCTCGTGTCGCCCAAAAGGCGAACTGGGGCTGCAAAATGCCAACCAATGTAGGACTTGGCATCGCTTCCAGCTTTGGCCAGGAACGCGATATGCCAACCTGGTGCGCCTGCGTTGCTCGCGTGCGCGTCGACCCCGACAGCGGCCAGGTCACCGTAGAGAAACTGACGGTCGTCGTGGACGCCGGCACGATTATTCAGCCCGACGGGGCGGCTGCTCAGGTAGAAGGCTCGGCGCTTTGGGGGTTGAGCATGGCCCTGTACGAAGGATCGGAATTCGTGAAGGGCCAGCCGAAGGATATAAATCTGGACACGTACACCTTGCTCCGCATGGGCAATGTACCCGATGTGGAGATCGAGTTCATGCCAAGTACGGAAGCGCCCGTGGGACTGGGCGAGCCGGCCACAGCAGTGATTGCGCCAGCGATTGCAAACGCGATCTTTGCGGCTTCAGGCGCGCGCCTTCGTCATCTGCCGATTCGGCCCGAGGACGTCCGGCAAGCGCTCGCTCATCGCGCTTGAATTGAAGAAGCAGTCGCGTGACTCTCCGCTTTCCGCCTTTCAGTACCCCACAGTGAAGCGCTGGCGATCATGAGCGGGATGCTCCAGTTCATCCACCAGAGCGATGGCGAAATCTTCCATCGAGATCCAGCTTCGCCCGCTGGAATCTACCAGTAGCTCGTCTGTTCCCAGGCGGAAATGTGTCGTGCGGTCGCCGGGGACGAATTCCGCCGATGGCGATAAAAACGTCCAGTCGATCTTATCTTCCTTCTGGAGCGCGGCGAGGAAATTCACTCCTGCGCGAGCCTCGTCTTTGTAGGCTTCCGGGAAGTCCGGCGCATCGATCAATTTTTGCCCCGAAGGAAGCAGAAGGCTTCCAGCTCCGCCCACTACAAGCAGTCGTGGCACGCGGGACAGCCTCACGGCTTCCAGTAATGCCGTGGGGTCGGAGGTACGGAACCGGGAGGCGCTCACAACGGCATCGCTTCCAGCAAGCAATTGCGAGAGTTGCGAAGGAACGGTCGCGTCCGACTGCGCCACCGTGAGGTTGGGCTGCGACTCGACACCAGTTACGTTACGCGCCAGTCCCAGGACTTTGTGACCGCAGCGTAGAAGCTCCTTGGCTACGCGGCTCCCAACGTGTCCTGTAATTCCGATCAGTGCTACGTTCATGGGATATCCTCCTGGCCGGTGAGTATCTCGTCTATTTTGAAGTACCGCTCTCTGGTTGAAGACAGGTCGTGACCGGAATTGCGCGGCGCGGCCCAACCTACTTAAAGCTGATAATCAGCCTGCCGTAGCGATCAGGCAAGCTGGGCCAGACTGATGCTCTTGCGGGCCCAATTATAAGGCTTCAGGTGAGCAAATCCCCCCAACCGACTCGGGCGTGTTGCACAAATCCAGTCCGAGCGCGCGAGAATTCATGCTGGGCAGGTCAACCGGCGGCAGACAAGCGGCTCTACGCTAAAAACGAGGCTTCTAACGTGATCCATTGCGAAGTAGGTCCACGGGAAATTGCACCACGCAGTGGAGTATCATCGGTCCCGAAGTTGCGGAAGCGGGTAGGTGTCACACTCACAGACGTTGTGCTAGCATTCAACGTCGCGACCGCTCCTTACAATGTTTCGATAAACTTCATGTGCGGCGCAGATAGAGGACTATATGCCACAGATGAACGGGTTGAGCAATATCGAACTCATGCGGACACTCGATGATGCATGGAATGCGCAGGACTGGGAGACGTTTGAAAAACGTCACACCGCCGACACCACTGTGTTTTGGCCTGGCCAGGCTGATCCTACGCGCGGGCGAGCCAATCACAAGGCGGAGTCTGTCGAATTCTTCAAAACGTTCCCCGACAATCGTCTGATCAACCATCCCTACAAGGTAGAGATTGCTCAAGGCGAATGGACGTGTACCGTAGCGGATTTCACGGGCACGATGCTTGGGCCAATGAAGGGACAAGATCGGAAGATCATTGCGCCCACCAATAAAAAATTTCATATCGAGTTCTGCACCGTCGCACATTGGAAAAACGGCGAGATCATCGAAGAAAAGCTTTTCTACGATTTAGTCGGATTGCTGAAGCAGGTTGGCGTGATGTAAGCGCTCGCGCTCCGATAACGACGTCCAACACAGCTATGCCGCTTAAGTTAGTCTGGTTCGATTATTAGAAGATGATCCGCATTCTCACGCCAAGAAGAGCCGTCGTATAGGCTTTGCTTGCGTAGGTTGGGTGAATGGATACTTCCAGATCCGGGCCTAAATCCATGCTTTGCGTAATGCGAAGACGATAAAAAGACTCAAACACGCTTTCATGATGTTTGCCGGCGCTGGGTTCACTGTAATTGAAGGCCGCGCCGAACATATCTCCATGGCGTCCGAAAGGACGGACCTGAGTCAAGCCAAGTGCTGCCACTTCCTTTATCGATGTGCCGGTATGGGTGGCCAAGGCGTACCGGAGAAATGGTGTCCAACCGCTCTCAAATTCATGTTCGGCGGCAAAGCCGCCGCCGTGACCGCTGCCCTGAGTCTGTGTATCGTCTCGCCACATGCCGATA
Organism: Acidobacteriota bacterium; assembly: GCA_021780095.1. The sequence continues at coordinate 5,922 of JAJXZK010000160.1, forward strand.
TGGAAGCCTTGATATCGCTTACCGATTGAGCCGGAGTACCAACCGGTCTCCACCGCTTCCATGTACTTGCGGTCAATCAACGTCGACAGGCCCCTCTGCGCCGCGCCTTCCGTATCGACGGCGGCAGCATGGACGTAAACATGGGGCGTTGCCTGAAATTCAACCGCCGCTCCTCCGGCAAAGATTCCGTTGTAGGGAATCGCCGCATCGCCATCGTTGGCTCCATTTAAGAATTGCGACGTTTCATTGTCGTCGAACATGCTGTACGCGATGAACTGGTTGGGCAGGATTTTGCCGATGTAAAACGAAAGCCGCCTGCCAAGCATGTCCTGCCGCCAGTAGAGGATGTTCACCGTGATCGGTCGCTGCGCGCCGACGCCCTGCATGGAGTTCAGCGTGAGTCCTGAACCAAGCTTGTCGCTCAGGTTGAATTGTTGGCTGATTCCGATATTCGTCCCGGAGCGCACGAGCAGGCTGATAGAACCTGCGGATCCCCGATGCGCGTACGCGGACCAGGCGCCAGTGAAATCAAGCCGCCCGCTCGTTTGGTTGTGCCGGACAGTATCCGGTGCAATCGTCGCGTACTGATTCAGAAAAGTGTATGTAGCCCCCAACTTCAAGCGCTCGGCGCGGATTGCTTCGTCTGTCAGCTTGTCGATCGGACGAAAGATCGAGCGGAACGGATCAGGCTCAATGAGCGGATTCACTCGTATGTTGGCCAACGTAGCCGTGTCCACGTCGAGTTGTTGTCTCAGCTCATTACTGGTCTCCGGTGGCTTGGACGGCTGTTTGGCGTGAGCGGATTGGCTCGTCTGCGCCGCAGGATGCGGACTTGCCGAGTTGCTCTGTCCAAACGCAAGCAGACTGGATGCAAGGAACAGCCAAATCGAGCAACTTCTCAAAAATATGCCTCCGCTAAACCAGCCGATATTCCGCTCCGTATTACTGGCCGCAATCCGATGAAGCGGGTTTAGCGCTCGTCGAAGGCAGGCACGGTCAAGCCAGTAGCAGATGCTCGATATGCCCTCTCCACAAATGCGCCATGGGTCCACCATGGAGGCGCATAGCCTCTCCGGCAAGAAGCGATGCTAGCTGATGAGTTCTCTCACTGTCTACCCCAAGCAGCAGCTTCGCGCTGCGGTAACTTTTCCGCCACAATTATGGACGGTGCTTTATTCGCTGGACATGAGGCGTTCTCCAGAAGTGGAAGCTGGCGATTCCTCCTCGCCGAGGCCCGCGCGGATGGCAAGTTTCTCGGTACCTTGCGCCAAGGGAAAGGATGTCGATTGGACGTTCCTGTCGCCGTCTGCGGGATTCGTGCCAGGGAAGCGCACAGAAAAGTTCTGTCTCGGCGGAAACGAGCTTCTTGTCGATTCAACAGGCTAGAGCCGAATCTTGATGGAGGACTTTGCCATCACCATGGCCGATGAGTTGGAGCATCCCAAGCATATGCGGCAGTGCTTCACAGTGGGGTACTAATATCTTCCCACCGAGTAATCATACGGCGGATCGATTGGAGCGAAAGGATCGGAACAGGTGATCTTTACCGGTCGGAAGGATGGGCACTTGACCTCTGCTTCTGAGAGGGAATACATATAGTGCGCTGTCGGAATGCACTTTCTTCTTGGCGTGAACATCTGCTCGTTTGCGGCTACCGAACGGAGCTGGCCAATTTCTCAAATTAAAAGGTACGAAATGCTTTACGCAGTGGTTTTGATAACGCCGTGTCAGATATAGGAGGCTGCTATGACGTCTCCGGCTGGATGCTTGTGGACGGCATCATCACCCTGATTCTGGGGATTCTGGTCTGGGCGCAGTGGCCTATGGCCGCCCTGTGGATCATCGGCCTGTTCATCGGAATTAACTTAATTACTACCGGGTGCTCGCAAATGTTCGTGGCCTTTGCCGTGCGGCGGATAGCCACTGAGCCTGGCTGACGCCGCTCTATTGGCTCGGCCGTCACCGACGGCTCAAATTAAAGGAGGTGTTATGGGACAAAAAGTGCTTATCACTGCTGCAGCGTCTGGCATCGGGCTTGCGGTAGCTCGGGCCTTTACTTCAGCCGGCGCCAAAGCATTCATCACGGATATCAATGAACAAGCGATTGAAACTGCGAAACAGGAAATCCCCGGCTTGCTCGCAACATTGTGCAACAACGGCAAGCGCTCCGATATCGAACGGATGGTTCCCGCAGCGGTTGAGGCGCTGGGTGGCCTGGACGTCCTGGTGAACAACGCCGGCATCTCGGGTCCTACTGCCTCTGTCGAAACGGTGGATCCAGACGAA
>JAJXZK010000446.1 GCA_021780095.1 Acidobacteriota bacterium
GGCCTTCACCTTCCTTGCTTGAATCTGTTCATAGACTGGATTCTTCATCTCCGACCTCCCGCGGTGGGCTGAGAGCATATCCCACCTGTCCGGGATGTCTATTAGCAGCTACAGTACGTTGCTCCGGGTGTCGGGTTTCGACTACGGAAGCAAGACTATCCAGCTAACCGCCCGCGAACTCGAAAAACTTGACGGCATTTCACCCAGGACCGCGCGTTACGTTAACGGAAAGCTCTTGGAACTGGGCCTCCTGCGTAGAAGCGAAACGAACCCGCGCACTCTTGAATTCGTTCACCCGTGGCTCTGGCCAGAAATCGACGGTCCCAAGCCTCGGCTTCAACGCTTGCCTTCGAAAAGACTCATTTGCACAACAGGAGAATCAACCCCTAAAGAGAGAAGAGAACGAACTGTAAGTCCTTGGGCTCCGCGAGAATAGCAATTGCCAAGTAGCACAATCTGCTACTTTCAGTTTACGTAAAGCAGTAAATTGTGCCGCGTCGTCGCGTAAGGTCAAAGGTGTATGCTCGATCGGAGTCGGCGTCGGAGTTCTCTACCATGCCATCCGATTCGCTGTTAAGGGGTGAGATATGTCATCGGTGCACGACTTGGATGATATTTGCGACCGCTTAGAGGACATCAAGCAGGAAATCCACGATTCACGTGAGGGCGGCTTTTATTATGCGATTGTGGGTATCGCCCTCTATCTGCTCGTCAGTGGCGGATTAAGTGCCGCTTGGCATTCCAAGTGGCGCTACTCCATTCAATACGGCGTGCCCGACGAGAAGATCCATAGAGCCGACAAACCGCATGATTGTGCGTTTCTAGCCGCGCCACTTGGCGAAAAGTATTGTCACTATAAATTGGTGCTGACAACAGTCCGCTGGGCGACTTCTATCACAGGCAATCCGATTGTCTCCTACGATGAGGGCAAGACTTGGTCCATCTTCGCGCCCGAAGTCGGTTCTACCGTGCCGAAGTATCCCACGGTTGAAGACGTAGACTTAGGATGGGAAAAAGTGGACGAGTGATCAAAAACGCCCCAAAGACGCCTCAATTTCACGTGGAAAATTCTCAAAAAGTTGCCATAGTCGTGCAATGCGACCGCGTCGTTGGGGCCTCCTGCCCGGTCCGCATCCCAATGGCAGGAAGGCTCAAGAAAGGGTAATTGCTGTGGCAGAATCGCCGATTTGCGCCACTTTTGCGCAACAGTCGAACGATCAGGCCAGAACATTCGGAAATCGCATGTAACTGACGTATTCTGCTGTGGTTCCCAAACTCAGAGTGACACGTCCCGGCTTACAGTCGTGTTTTTGATTTACCCGCAAATCGCCAAGGCGCTATCTTACGTCCTTCTGGCTTGCTTCGATTTCGCGCACTATTTAGCATTGGCGTCCTGGGTATATCCGCCAAGTTCGCGCAGCAGCGGGCGCGCCGATGCAGGAACAGCAACTGTGCCGTCGAGAATTTTATGACGGTCCACATGGTCGCCATACATCGCTTTGTCTCCACTTGTGTCGGCTTGCATCACGGCCCCGTCCAGGCTGACCCCTGCAAAAACGCCTTTGGCGCGGGAATAAGAGAGAATCTCCGCATTCAATTTGAGGTCGCTGCCCGCAGCGGCGTTCCGCCCTACCGGCCCAGCCGCCACAGAAGCGTCGGCTCCGAGCTTGAATTTGTCGCTGAGCAGGCTCTGCAAGGCGTGATCGTTCATGAAGAGCATCGCGATGTCGGTGGAAGAGCCACCGATCTGAAAACCGACGCTCCCGCTATCAATCGCCACAAACACGGGGGCGCTCCAGCCATGCGTGGTGCGGCAGGTTGCCAGTCCCCTGCCGTAACTGCCGCCTAATATCAGCGCGAACTTCACATCCCCCGGAATGATGGCGATACATTTCGCCGATTCCAGTAGGTCTTGAGGGATGCCCTGATCCGGGGTGTTCATGATCTCCTTGAAGACCTGGGCAGCTTTGTGCGTGCGACTCACATCATCCTCGCGGTCCGAGGAGGCGACAGCAGTTAGAGTTACAAGTAGACCTAGGACTGTGACAACCAGAATACGTCTCAACATTTTGTCTCCCTCCCAATTTGAACTCGCTAATGGAATTACACTTCCAATTCATTGATTTCAGAACTCGACTGAGTTCGCCCACATGTAAATCATCAGCGCAGGTCATGCCGACCGTTGTGGACCAACCAATCTGTAGGTTCTCAACCTATGGCTCGTTCACCAACTGCGGAACGCGTTTCTCAATAGGTTGCGGCATCCGTGCAAGCGTCAGTCGCGTCAGAGTGTCGAAATGGTATCCCATGATCGCGAGCCGAATCGCCGATCTAAACGATCGGCGGTATCGCGTGCTCGCCGCGAGAAACAGCCGCCAATACGAGAGCGCATAGCGGCTGAAAATCCCCTGCCGTAGAATCGACCGCGCCAGCGCCCGGCAATTCGCCAGATTTAGCGAACACTGCCGCCCATTTGGCTGGGACTGTTCCAGAAAGTGCCGCACCCGCGCGTAATAATTCTTCGGATTGTAAATTCGCTGCAAAATCGATCGGAAGCCCTCCAGCAACTGCTGCGTGTCCATGCGAGGGATGAAACTAAGGCGACAATCCAGGTTGTCCCCGTTGGCCTCGCCCACGAGACGGCGTTCTTTTTGCAGCCGCCTGTAGAGTTGCGTTCCCGGCAGCGCCTGCAGCAGGCCCACCATGGCCAGCGGAATCGCGCTCTCCTGAATGAACTGCACCTGCCGGTCGAAGATATCCGGCGGATCGCTGTCAAACCCGACGATGAATCCGGCCATCACTTCGATGCCATAGCTCTGGATGCGCCGCACGCTTTCGAGCAGGCTGCGGCGCGTGTTTTGCATCTTCTGTGCTTCCTTCAAGCTCTCCTCGGCCGGCGTTTCGATCCCCAGAAATACGCGGTCGAAGTTTGCCTCCTTCATCATCTGCAGCAGCTCGGCGTCGTCCGCCAAGTTTATCGACGCTTCCGTATAGAAGCTGAAGGGACAGCCGTGCCGCATGTTCCATTCCGCCATCACAGGCAGGAGCTCCTTGGCCTTGCGCTTATTCCCGATGAAGTTGTCGTCCACGATGAAAATCGACCCTCGCCATTTCCGCGCTAGAAGTTGCTCGAGTTCCGCCACCACCTGCGCCGGCGACTTCGTCCGCGGCTTGCGGCCGTAAATTTCGATGATGTCGCAGAATTCGCAGTTGAAGGGACAGCCGCGCGAGAACTGGATGGCCATCGAGCTGTAATGCTTCGGATCGAGCAAGTCGAGGCCCGGCAGCGGCGTGAGGTCAAGTCCCGGGAGGTGCGCTGCCTTGTACATCGGCTTCGCGTCGCCACGTTCGAGGCCGGCAATCAGCTCAGGAACGATCTCTTCCGCTTCTCCCACCACCACGTGGTCCGCGTACAAGGAGATGTCCTCCATGCAGCTTGTGATCGGCCCACCCACCACCGTGCGGAGGCCGCGCTCGCGGCAGCGCGCGAGAATTTTCAGCATGCCTTCGCGTTGCACGAACATGGCGCTCACCAGCACGACATCCGCCCACGCGAGATCGGCGTCCTTCACTGTGCGCACGTTGACGTCCACTAGCCGCTTTTCCCACGACTTCGGCAGGACGGAGGCCACCGTCAGTAGGCCAAGCGGCGGAAAAACTGATCGCTTGCCTTCAAACGGCAGCGCGTGCTTGAAGCTCCAGTAGGTGTCCGGCCACTCGGGGTATACGAGAAGGGCTCTCATTCGATTCACTCGATCTGAGCGTAGGATGCGCTCGCGGTTCCCAGGTCCAGAACACATTCCTGTTCAGGACGTTTTGCCCTTGCAGCTGGCGTGTCCGCACGGACAATCGATGTCCGGCGTCTTTTCCATAGCCGCACACTCGGTGCTGCAATACTTGCCTGACGCTGTCACGCACGAACAAACCGGGTGTGCACACTTCTCAGCTTTCGTAGTCGTCATCTCTCTCCTCCCAACTCCGGACCAGCAGCAGTCATCAAAAAAAGAGATCATAGCCAAGGGACACAAGCGTATCTGTCCAATAAAGAACACATCTTCTTGATGTGGGTCGCAGAGTGACAACCGCAGTTGTGCGCCGTACATTGGCTTCGGTGGCAGGCGCTGCCGCTCTCTCGGAATGCTTTCGACACACTCCAAGTAGTTCAAAGCAGCCTTTCGCGGCGGTTTAGGCGCGGACTGGCTAGGTGCCGCATGCGGTCGTGCCCCAGGCGCTGCCACGCCGGCACAAGTATCTCTCCTTCCAATCAGCCCGAAGCGAGTAATGCAAGGTTAGAGCAGATTTGTGATTACGCGCTAAAGAGAGCGGCACGGCGTCTCCGCGTCCTGTCCAAAACAGAACACTTGTGTTGCAAGTACGGTGTCATATTTGTAGCTCGAATTTGGCTTGATGGCCCGAGAGCAACGGCAAGTACTTGAGGAGGCTCTGAAATGTCCATACAAAACTCAGTTGTCGCGGTGTATCGCACGCATACAGAAGCGGATCAAGCAGTGAAGGAGCTTCAAAGCGGTGGGGTCGACATGCACAAATTGTCGATTGTTGGTAAGGGGTACCACACGGATGAGCAGGTGGTGGGCTACTACAACACAGGCGACCGCATGAAGCATTGGGGCAAGGTTGGCGCCTTCTGGGGAGGTTTCTGGGGACTTCTGTTCGGATCTGCTTTTTTTATGATTCCGGGTCTTGGCCCAATCCTGGTGGCGGGACCGATAGTTGCATGGATCGTGGGAGCGCTCGAAAGTGCGGTGGTGGTAGGAGGGGTGAGCGCGCTGGGAGCAGGTCTCTACAGCATGGGAATTCCTAAGGACAGCATTGTGAGGTACGAGGCGGCACTCAGGACGGATCAGTTCCTATTGATCGCTCACGGAACCGCTGCAGAGGTGGCGAGGGCGAAGGAGATCATCGAAACGACGCACCCTGTCCAATACGCGACACACTCAGGCGAAGCGGCAGCAGTGGCAGCAGTGTAGTTGAGGTATCACTTGCCGTGGAGAAATTCGCAGACGCAAAAAGGCGCCGAGGGACAACTACTCGGCGACAATCGTTGGATCGCTCTCCAATGAAAGGCAGGTAAATGGTATTTCGCCATACGATTCCGATAGGACGCGTCCTGGGAATACCTATCGAGTTGGATTACTCCTGGTTCTTGATCGCCGCTCTAATCACTTGGCTCTTGGCTGCGAATTACTATCCGGCTGAGCTCAAGGGTGGCACGACAATCGAATACTGGGTGATGGGTGCTGTAACGGCGGTACTGTTTTTTGCCAGTATCGTTGTGCACGAGTTGGCCCATTCGTGGGTGGCCCTTCGCTATAAGGTCCCAGTTCAGCGGATCACTCTGTTCATTTTTGGGGGCGTGTCCCAGATCGGTGGAGAGCCGCCGAGCGCCAGCGCCGAATTCCTGATTGCCATTGTAGGACCGCTCACGAGTTTCGCGCTTGCTGCGCTGTTCTACTTGTCTGAGCCTTTCCTCGTCAACATCGCGCCAGTCCTGGCCATCGCCAAGTATCTCGCGCTCATTAACGGCCTCCTGGCTCTGTTCAACCTCATCCCCGGATTCCCCCTGGATGGAGGCCGCGTTTTTCGCGCCATTGTTTGGGGAGTGAACAAGAACTTTCGCCGCGCTACGCTGATCGCCGCCAGCACGGGCCGATTCTTTGGCTTTCTTTTTATTATTTGGGGCGCATGGCAAGCCCTCAGTGGGAACGTGATCAACGGATTGTGGATCGCCTTCATTGGCTGGTTCCTCGAAAGCGCAGCCGGAGCTCAAGTCCAGCAGCAGATGGTGCAGGGCCTATTGGTCGGCCACAAGGTATCGGAGGCGATGGGAAGTACATGTACCCACGTATCGGGAGATACTTCATTACAAGAGCTCATCGATCAGGAGGTTCTGTCACATGGTCGGCAGTGCTTCCTCGTCGACCAAGGAGACCGCGTGGCCGGATTGCTGACTCTGCACAACATAAAAGAGATTCCTCGCCCCTCATGGACGGCGACTACCGCAGCTCAAGCCATGACACCCATCGAGAAGCTAGATCGGATCGATCCCCAAGCAGAACTATGGACAGCAATGGAAAAGATGGGCCGAGACGGAATCAGTGAAATGCCCGTCATGCTGGAGAACAACCGCGTCGGAATGCTTTCGACGGGCGACATCGTCAAATATCTTCACACCCTGCAACAAGTAGGCACGGAAAGAAGGTAACCCAAATAGGAGGAGCAAGGCGCTCCAAGCAACCGGTGTCACAACCTCTTGAGAACGAGATAGTTCAAAAAAGTCAACAAGCCGTTCGAACAAGAAGATGGAGACCTTGGCGCAAAGTCACCACGGCATTTGACGAGGGAGTCATGAAAGTAAGTCCTTACGCAGGAAAGCCGGCCGAAGCATCAATGCTGGTGAACGTACCCAGACTCATCACGGCCTACTACGCGGACGTGCCTGACCCTTCCGTGCTGGAACAAAGGGTTGCGTTCGGCACCTCAGGACATCGTGGTTCGGCATTCGAAAAGGCCTTCAATGAGTGGCATATCCTCGCCATCAGTCAGGCGATTTGCCTGCACCGAAAGCAGCACCAGATTGATGGCCCGCTGTTTCTTGGCATGGACACGCATGCGCTCTCGGTACCGGCGCTAGCGAGCGCCCTTGAGGTCTTGGCGGCCAACGAGGTGGAAGTCATGATCGCGGAAGGGGACGAATACACCCCTACGCCCGCCATTTCCCATGCGATTCTTACTTACAACCGCGGGCGCAAGAAAGGATTCGCCGACGGTATCGTCATCACGCCGTCGCACAATCCGCCGCATGACGGCGGCTTCAAGTACAACCCGCCAAGCGGCGGCCCGGCAGAGGGAGTCGTCACCGATTGGATTCAGGCGAAAGCAAACGGCTTCCTCGAAGCCGGGCTGCAGGGCGTGAAGCGAATTCCTCTTGAAAAGGCTCTGCGCGCCTCGACGACTCACCGACACGACTTCCTCCACGCCTACATCGCTGATCTCCCCAACGTGCTCGACCTGGACGCGATTCGCGGCGCAAAACTCCGCATCGGCGTGGACCCACTTGGGGGCGCCGGAGTCCACTACTGGGGGCCGATTGCCGAGCGGTACGGACTGAACCTCACGGTTGTCAACGAGGCTGTTGATCCGACCTTTCGTTTCATGACCGTGGATTGGGATGGTCAGATACGGATGGATCCTTCGTCGGCCTATGCGATGCAGCGATTGATCGGGATAAAGGATCACTTTGATCTTTCCTTCGCCTGCGACACAGATCATGACCGTCACGGGATCGTGACCAAAAGCCATGGATTGTTGCCGCCCAACCATTACCTCTCGGTCGCAATCTTCTATCTCTTCCGGCATCGGCCAAAGTGGCGCAAGGAAGCGGCGGTCGGGAAGACCGTAGTGAGCAGCCAGATGATCGATCGTGTCACCGCGAAGGTTGGCCGGAAGCTTTATGAAGTGCCAGTTGGTTTCAAGTGGTTCGTAGATGGCTTGCTCGATGGATCGCTTGGCTTCGGTGGCGAAGAGAGTGCAGGAGCCTCCTTTTCTCGTCTGGATGGCACCGTTTGGACGACGGATAAAGATGGAATTGTCCCAGCTTTGCTGGCGGCGGAGATTACTGCCAGGATGGGCCGCGATCCCGGTGAAATCTACAGCGACCTCACGCGTGAATTCGGTGAGCCTGCCTATGACCGCGTGGAGGCACCAGCCACTCAGGATCAAAAGGAACGGTTGGCAAAACTCTCCCCCCGGCAGGCCAAGCTTACAGAGTTGGCCGGCGAAACAATCCAGACTGTTCTCACCAACGCGCCGGGCAACGACGCTCCAATCGGCGGCCTGAAAGTGGTGGCGAAGAGCGGATGGTTCGCGGCGCGTCCGTCGGGGACCGAGAATATCTACAAAATCTATGCGGAGAGCTTCCGGGGAGCGGATCATCTGCGCCGCATCCTGGAGGAAGCCCAAACGATTGTCAGCAATACATTAGCGGCGGTGCTGGCGCCGGAGCGGGGTAAAGGAAATGTGGCGTAACGACAGGAGACCTAGCTGATGCATTCGAAGATTCGGTCCGGAGCGAATTCGGAGCAGAAACCATGAGCAAACAAACGCGCGTCAGCCACCCGATATACAGCCTTCTTCCCACGGAAATCGAGGGGTTCGACTCCCTGGCTGAGCTTGCTCTGGACATGCGCTGGTCGTGGAACCATGCCACCGACGGAGTGTGGCGCGCGCTTGATCCCGTACTGTGGGAACTGACGCACAATCCTTGGGTTGTCCTGCAGACGGTCTCGCGGGACCAACTCGAGCGCGTGCTGGCCGATCCTTCCTTCCGCAAGAACGTGGACGACCATCTGCGAGCCAAGCGTCAGGCGGCGGATACGCCCGCGTGGTTTCAGCAAAAGCATCCGCAGGCACCCCTGACTTGCGTCGCGTATTTCTGCATGGAATTCATGTTGAGCGAAGCGCTCCCAATCTATTCAGGAGGACTTGGCAATGTGGCCGGCGATCAGCTCAAGGCCGCCAGCGACCTGGGCGTGCCGGTGGCCGGAGTGGGGCTGCTCTACCAACAAGGCTATTTTCGGCAACGGATTGACAAGGACGGAGCGCAACAGGCTCTTTACCCGTACAACGATCCCGGACAGTTGCCGATCACGCCTTTGCGCCAGCCGAACGGCGAGTGGTTGCGGTTGGAAATCGCCTTACCTGGTTACTCAGTCTGGCTGCGCGCCTGGCAGGTCCAGGCCGGTCGAGTCAAACTCTACCTGCTCGATACCAATGACGCGGCGAACTTCCCTGCTCATCGAGGCATCACCAGCGAACTATATGGGGGCGGCCCGGAGTTGCGCCTCGCGCAAGAAATACTTCTTGGGATTGGCGGCTGGCGGTTGCTCCGCGCCCTGGGCATCAAGCCGGAAGTCTGTCACCTGAATGAAGGGCATGCGGCCTTTGCCATGTTGGAGCGTGCCCGAGATTTCATGGAAGAAAGCGGGCAGCCCTTCGAAGTCGCGCTTGCCGCCACGCGAGCGGGAAACTTGTTCACCACCCACACAGCAGTGGCCGCCGGCTTTGATCGTTTCACTCCCGCTCTCATCGAACAATACCTCGGAAAGTATGCAGAGAAGAAGCTGGGCATCACACTTCACGATTTGCTGGCTCTCGGCCGGGAGAATCCGAACGACTCCTCGGAGAGTTTCAACATGGCTTATCTGGCGATCCGCGGGAGCGGGGCGGTGAATGGCGTGAGTCGCTTGCATGGAAAAGTCAGCCGGCAGCTCTTTGAGCCTCTTTTCCCCCACTGGCCAGAGGATGAGGTGCCCGTCGGATACGTGACCAACGGAGTCCACATGCGGGGCTGGGAGTCGGCGGCAGCCGACGATCTCTGGACGGAAGTGTGCGGAAAAGACCGTTGGCTGGGGCCGCCGGAAAACGTGGAACAGAATATTCGGCGTCTCCCCGATGCCGCCCTCTGGCGATTCCGCGCAACAGCCCGGAAGTCGCTAGTTGAATATGCTCGCGAGCAATTGACCCGACAACTGACCGCCTCAGGCGCGTCGCTCAAGGCGATTGACGAGGCGAAACATCTATTTGATCCCCATGCCTTGACGCTTGGCTTCGCGCGGCGCTTTGCGACGTATAAGAGACCGAACCTGTTGTTGCACGATCGCGAACGTCTTCTTCGACTTTTGAGCAATTCCCAACGCCCGGTGCAGCTAATCATCGCCGGAAAGGCGCATCCGGCGGACGAGGCCGGGCAGACTCTGATCCAGCAATGGGTGCAGTTCACCCGGAAGCCCGAGACACGCCCGCATGTGATCTTCCTCGCCGATTACGACATGCAGTTGACCGAGCACCTGGTACAGGGCGTAGATGTCTGGATCAACACGCCGCGCCGTCCCTGGGAGGCTTGTGGAACGAGCGGCATGAAGGTGCTCGTCAATGGCGGCATCAATCTGTCGGAGCTGGACGGCTGGTGGGCGGAAGCATACACACCCGAAGTAGGATGGGCGCTGGGTGACGGCCAGGAACATGGCGATGATCCGGCCCCGGACGCTGTCGAGGCTGGCGCGCTTTACGAACTGCTCGAACAAAAGGTGATCCCGGAGTTTTACGCACGAGACGAGAGCGGCATTCCCACCGCATGGGTCAAGCGGTTGCGGGAGAGCATGGCGCAGTTGACCCCGCGCTTCTCCGTCAACCGCACGGTGCGCGAATACACCGAGCAGCACTACCTCCCGGCTGCTACCGCCTTCCGTGAGCGCGCGGCGAACAAAGGCGCAAGCGGCAGGGAAGTGGTCGATTGGCAACATGCGGTGGATGGAAAGTGGAGCTCATTGCGCTTCGGGGATTTGCGGGTCACAACCGACGCAAACTGCCACGCGTTTGAGGTCGAACTCTTTCTAGCCGATCTCGACCCGAATGCACTTCGGGTTGAGCTTTATGCGGATGGAATCAACGGTGCCGATCCCGTACGGGAGGAGATGAAATACGCCGGATCGCTGACTGACGGATCCCGCCGCTGCCTCTATCGTGCAACGGTGCCCACGACACGTCCGGTGAGCGACTACACGCCGCGAGTGATACCTCAGCGCGCAGGGGTGGCGATCCCGTTGGAATCCGCTCGAATCCTGTGGCAACGATGACGAAAACGCCGAAACGCGAGCTGCACAATTACATCTCGGAGATCTCCGAGCGCACCGATGTTCAAAAGGGCGATGCTTCTTGGCGGGGACGAATTTCGCCGCACGCAACACGGCAACAACAATACCTATTGCCAGGACAATGAAACGAGCTGGTATGACTGGGGCTATCTCACACGGCACGAAGACATTTTCCGTTTTGCCCGCAGCATGATTGCGTTTCGCCGTGCGCATCCTATTCTGAGCAAGGAGCAATTCTATACGGAGGCCGAGATCCGCTGGTGTGGCCCACGCGGGGAACCGCCCAACTGGTCCGACCCAAAGTGCAAGACACTCGCCAGCGTAATCAACGAAGACGGACAAGATCAGCTTTATCTCAATGCTGCGTCAAGAACAGCCTGAACTCCGTGAACACCAAATGAACTGTGCGCGCTTCGTGATGCGGAACCGATGAACATGAAAATCAATTCAAAGGATTTTCGCGTGCGGCCCGGCGAAACGGTCAGACTCAGAGAGTGGCCGACGATTGTGAAGCCCTTTTACAAGTCGAAGAAGCGGTATAAGAAACTCCTGGAAAAACACGCTGAGGTGTTGAGTTCGCTGCAACAGCTCCACTACGCTTCCGACCGCTATGCCTTGCTGCTCATTTTTCAGGCGTTGGACGCCGCCGGCAAGGACGGTTCCATCCAACACGTCATGTCTGGGGTGAATCCGGAAGGCTGCGATGTTTTCAGCTTCAAACAGCCGAGTGCCGAAGAACTGAAACATGATTTTCTGTGGCGCTCGACGTGCCGTCTTCCCGAACGCGGGCGGATCGGCATATTTAATCGCTCTTATTACGAGGAAGTGCTGGTCGTTCGGGTGCATCCGGAAATTCTCCGCAACGAGGGGCTCTCGGAAGAGTTGCGCGACGAGAAGACCATCTGGAAGGAGCGGTATCGTTCCATCGTGGACTTGGAGGAGCATCTCTACCGAAACGGCACTCGGATCGTCAAGGTCTTCCTCCACCTGTCGAAGAATGAGCAACGAAAGCGGTTCCTCGACCGTATCGAGGAGCCGGACAAGAACTGGAAATTCAGCCTGGGGGACATTCACGAGAGAAAATACTGGAAGTATTACGGGAAAGCTTATGAGGAGTGCCTGAGCGCCACAAGCACGCGTCATGCACCCTGGTATGTCGTTCCCGCCGATGATAAAGAGAATGCCCGGCTGATTGTTTCCCGAATCGTCCTCGACGCGCTCAATGAACTTAAAATGACATATCCCAGGACCACCCCGAAACGTCGGCGGGAATTACGTTCTATCGGCAAGCTGCTGGCGAAGTAAGCCTTGAATCGCAGGCGCTGCCCAGGGGACTCGAAATGCTCGCGTCAGATGACCTATGGGACGCAGAAAGTCAGGGAACAACTCATGGCCTCAGGTAATGTTGCCGCAGTTGTACCACCCAGTCCCCCCGCAACGCCGGTTCAGACCACCGCGTCCAGCGGACTCACGAGCGCCGAGGCAGCCAGCCGCCTTCAAAAAGACGGGCCAAATGCAATGCCCGACACGTCTGCTCACCCACTTCGAAACGCACTGACCAAGTTCTGGGCCCCTGTCCCGTGGCTGCTCGAAGCCTCCATAGTGCTTCAAGTCGTGCTGCGCAAATATCTCGAGGCCGCGGTCATTGCGGGTCTGCTGATTTTCAACGCCGCACTAGCGTATTTCCAGGAGGGTCGCGCCCAAGCTACCCTCACTGCCTTGAAATCGCGTCTCGCTCTCAATGCTTCTGTACATCGCGATGGCGCCTGGAAGACGATCCCTGCGGCGGAGCTGGTGCAGGGAGATTTGGTGAAGTTATCGCTCGGTGGGGTGGTTGCGGCCGACGTGCACTTACTCGAGGGATCTGTCTCTCTCGATCAGTCGATGCTTACAGGCGAGTCTCTGCCTCTGGAAGCCGGCCCCGGGGTGAATACCTATGCAGGGGCATTGGTCCGGCGGGGAGAGGCAACCGCCGAAGTAACGGCTATCGGCGTTCACACCAAGTTTGGCCGAACTGCGGAACTTGTTCGCACCGCGCACGTTGTGAGTTCACAACAGAAGGCTGTGCTGCGAATCGTCCGCAACCTAGCCATGTTTGATGGCGCGGTCATTTTTCTGATTGGAGTATATGCCTATCTTCACGTGATGCCGTGGAGCGAGATCATTCCCCTGTTGCTCACGTCGGTTCTCGCTTCGATACCAGTGGCATTGCCCGCGACCTTCACCCTCGCGACAGCGCTGGGAGCTCGCGCGCTGACGGCGGTGGGCGTCCTTCCAACACGGCTCTCGGCTATAGATGAGGCGGCAACCATGAACGTCTTGTGCTCGGATAAGACCGGAACTCTCACCCTCAACGAGCTTTCGGTAGCAAGTGTCCGGCCTATGCCGGGCTTTGATGATGCCCACGTTCTAGGGATGGCGGCTCTCGCAAGTTCCGAAGGCGGCCAGGACTCTGTTGATGCCGCGATTCGCACTGCCTCTTCCCGCAAGTCGGCGCCAGACCTGCCAAAGCTAAACAAGTTTCTGCCCTTCGACCCTGCGAAGAAGACGTCCGAGGCAACAGCGACGGATGCAAAGGGCAGCGCACAACGAATCATCAAAGGGGCCTTCGCAGTCGTCGCCGGTCTCACGGCTCCGTCGCCCACTGCGGCCGGGATAGCTGACGAGCTAGAAAAACAAGGTTTCAGAGTTCTCGCCGTGGCTGCGGGCCCGCCAGAATCCATGCAACTCATTGGGCTGATAGCGCTCAGCGATCCGCCGCGTACGGACTCGACCTCGCTCATCTCGGAACTCAAGACCCTGGGCGTGCGCACCGTCATGGTGACCGGTGACGCACCGGCTACGGCCGGAGTCGTCGCGCGTGCCGTTGGGCTGGATGGCGCAATCTGCCCCCCTGGGCCGCTTCCGAGTACCCTTAAAGCAGAAGACTTCGCGGTATTCGCGAGCATTCTTCCGGAAGGCAAATTTGTTCTCGTGAAGGCGTTCCAGAAAGGCGGGCATGCGATCGGAATGTGTGGCGATGGCGCCAACGATGCGCCCGCGCTCCGTCAGGCACAGATCGGCATCGCCGTTTCGACGGCAACCGATGTTGCCAAGTCGGCGGCAGGTGTCGTACTAACCAAGCCAGGTCTGGCTGGGATTGTCGCTGCTGTCAAAGAAGGCAGGATCACATTTCAGCGCATTCTCAATTACGCGCTTAATTCTGTTATCAAGAAGATCGTTCAGGTGCTCTTCTTGGCAGTCGGGCTGGTTATGACGGGACACGCGGTGCTGACCCCCATGCTCATGGTCATCGTGATGATCACAGGAGATTTCCTTTCGATGTCACTGACCACTGACCGAGTGCAGCCATCGAAGATGCCGAATTCGTGGCGAATTGGCAGGATTACCGGCGCGAGTGCGATTCTGGCAGGTTTTTTCCTGGCCTTCTGCACAGCAATACTTGCGGTAGGCAGGTTCGAAATGGGGCTCGGAATCGAAGCCCTGAGAACTCTTTCTGTCGTTGCGATCGTCTATGGCAGCCAAGCCACAATTTACGCCATTCGAGGACGTATCCACCTTTGGGGGCCCCGTCCGACCATATGGCTCGTGATGTCCTCTATCGCCGACCTTCTTATTATCTCGACGTTGGCAACATGGGGAATCGCAATGGCCCCCCTATCGATGTCGGTTGTGGCGTGCGAGTTTGCAGCGGCTATTGTTTTCTTTTTGATCCTGGACACAGTCAAGATTCCTGTCTTTGCCCGTCCAGGACTCTCATGAGGGAACTGATCGAAACGTTTCTGAACGCTCGCGGAAAGGGGATAATCACATGGAACTGGGCATGATCGGATTGGGCCGGATGGGAACCAACATGGTGCGGCGCCTTCTGCGCGCCGGCCACCCGTGTGTCGTTTACGACCGACAACCGGAGGTCGTAAAGGCGCTTGCGAAGGAGGGCGCGGTCGGAACCGCATCGCTTGAAGATTTCGCGCATACGCTGAAATTGCCCCGCACGGTCTGGATGATGGTGCCGGCCGCCGCGGTCGATTCGACGCTGAAGACACTCATTCCACTTCTCGAACGCGATGACGTGATCATCGACGGCGGCAACTCCTACTATCAAGATGATATCCGCCGCACTGCCGAACTCAAACCGAAGGGCGTCCACTATGTGGACGTCGGAACTAGCGGCGGGGTCTGGGGCTCAGAACGAGGCTATTGTCTGATGATCGGCGGTGATGACATTGTCGTCCGGCGCATTGACCCCATTTTTGTTGCCCTGGCTCCAATCATTGAGGAGGCGTCCCGCACGCCCGGTCGGGAGAAGCTGGGCGGCACCGCGGAACATGGCTACCTGCACTGCGGTCCGAGCGGCGCAGGCCACTTCGTCAAGATGGTCCACAACGGCATCGAGTACGGCATGATGGCCTCCTACGCCGAAGGCCTAAACATCCTGCGCCACGCCAACGCCGGCAAGCAGAAGAGCACCGTTGATGCCGAAACCACGCCGTTGCGCGATCCCGAGCACTACGCATACGACCTGAATCTCGCCGACATCGCCGAGGTTTGGCGCCGCGGCAGCGTCATCTCTTCATGGCTCCTGGACCTGGCCGCCAGCGCCCTCATCGAGAGCCCGGATCTGGCGAAGTTCGCCGGCCGAGTATCGGACTCAGGAGAGGGACGCTGGACGATCAAGGCGGCCATCGACGAGTCAGTTCCGGCTCCCGTCCTCAGTGCCGCCCTATATGAACGCTTCAGCTCGCGCGGCGAGAATGACTTCGCCGACAAGATACTGTCGGCCCTTCGTTACCAGTTTGGCGGTCATGAGGAAAAGGCCGCCAGAAAGGTGGCTTCCTGATGGCCGGGCCGAGTTCGGACGCACTGGTGCTTTTCGGTGTGACGGGCGATCTCGCCCACAAGATGATCTTCCCGGCGCTCTACGCGATGGTGAAGCGCGGCACTCTCAAGGTCCCGGTAATCGGCGTCGCCTTCCCGAAGTGGAGTCTGCCCCGTCTCCACAAGCGAGTGACGGACAGTATAAAGCGATCAGGCGGAATCGATAACCGGTGTGCCCTCCAACATCTCTTATCCTCGTTTAAGTATGTGAGCGGGGATTATAAGGACCCGGCTACGTTCACGGCGATAAAAAGGGAGTTGGGTAACGCTCGGCACCCAGCCCACTATCTCGCCATTCCGCCTTCACTTTTCGAAACTGTCATCAAAGGCCTTGGCGCCGCGCAATTGACCGAGAATGCGCGCGTCATTGTCGAAAAGCCGTTTGGACGCGACCTCGCCTCTGCGCGAGAGCTGAACCGCGTCGCGCGCTCTGTGTTCTCTGAGGATTCAATCTTTCGCATCGACCACTTCCTCGGCAAGGAAGCGATCATGAATATCCTCTATTTCCGATTTGCTAATTCGTTCATCGAGCCGATCTGGAATCGCAACTACGTGGCCAGCGTCCAGATAACCCTGTCGGAGACATTCGGTGTAGGAGACCGCGGCGGATTTTACGAAACTGCCGGCTGTCTGCGCGACGTGATCGAGAACCACCTGTTTCAGATCATCGCGCTACTTGCCATGGAGCCGCCCGTTGATAGGAATTTTGGAGCCGTGCAGAATGAGAAAGCCAAAGTCTTTCAAGCCATGCGCCCTTTGAAATCGAACGACATGGTGCGCGGCCAGTACGCCGGCTATCGCAAGGAGGTGGACGTGGCCAGAACTTCCGACGTCGAAACTTTCTGCGCCCTGCGGCTTTTCATCGATTCGTGGCGCTGGCAGGGAGTTCCCTGGTATCTGCGTTCCGGCAAATACCTGGTGGAGAATGCCACCGAAATAGTGGTAGAGCTGAAACCCCCTCCGCAGAGGCTTTTCGCCGACTCAGCGATGACGAACGGTCGGACGAACTATCTCCGATTCCAGCTCTCTCCAGGTTCTGCTGTCGCACTTGCCGCTCGCGTCAAGCGGGTCGGCAAGGAGTTCGTCGGCGACCAGCGAGAACTCTACTTGGTCGAAGAACAGCCGGGAGAAGAAACGCCCTACGAGCGGCTTCTAGGCGACGCCATGGTAGGCGACGGAGCGCTCTTCACGCGAGAGGACGCGGTTGAAGCTGCTTGGGCGGTGGTCGATCCAGTCCTTAAGAAGCACCAGCGCGTTCACCCCTACAAGTGCGGCAGCTGGGGGCCGAAAGAAGCGGACGCGATCATCGCCTCAGACGGCGGTTGGCACAACCCCATTCCCCACGAGACATCCGGATCCTGATCCCGCCTCAGCTGCATTTCTCGATTTTACGATCGCATCCAGCTGTACCAAGGCTGCAACGTTTCATTTAGGAGACAGTGAATAAGAGCAACCCAAAACCTGCACGACATCGGCCGGCGCCTTTGACTCGACAATATCCCCCGCAGACCAACGGGAAGATCGAACGGTTCCACGAGACGCTGAAGGCGCGGCTGAATCTGCTGGTGTACACTAGTCCAGAGGAGCTGCGGGCGGCGACGGCAGAGTTCATCGAATTCTACACCCACCGCCGCTACCACGAAGGAGTTAGCAACGTGACGCCTGCCGACGTGTACTACGGGCAGCGGGAAGAAATCCTGAAATGCCGGGAGGAACAAAAACGGAGGAGACTTTACGCACGATTTCAGTACCATCGGGGCCAGAACATCAATCGAGCAACCGGTGAACCTGCGACGCACAACCGTAGCTGCTAAAACGGCCTCAACAGTTCTCAAACGCGTTGCAGGCAAGCAGGAACTGCAAATGTGAGAGCCCCGAGCGCCAGCACGACAGGAAAGCAAACGATCACGTAGCGGGGCTCGACGGTTTGCAACTGCGTCAGTAAAGCCGTGCGGATCACGACAAAGGTAATCAGCAATGCCAACGCGGAATGGCTGCGGCAACGCCACGCGCCCACGATTGCCAGACCCAAATACACGCAATTCAAGATTCCGAAGCCCAGCGTCACGTCGAAATCCGTCGGGTTATCTCGCCATTTCTCGCCGGGAGGCCAGAGCTTCCCCGAGTAGGGGAGCAATTCGATCCGCGGTGTCAACCAGATCATCCACGCTCGGGTTAGAGGAATGAAAAGATAGGTACGCATAGGTCGCCGCGCTGTTCGCTCGCTCGCGAGGAGCGCAAAGTCGCGATCAAGCATCGGCGTCATTTTCAAGCTGCTGTTATAGCGGCCCAGCAGCGCTTCGACGCGAACGCGTTCCGCTGCGGAATCGAAAGCGGAGCCAGGCAGCGTTTCGATGGAGATCGGCGCTTTCCCCAACTTCCACGGTGCAAGATAGGCATCCTCAAATTTCACCATCCACGTTTGCGTCCATTTGTAGAAGCCACGAGGGATGAAGTCCCCTTGCGTTTGTGCATAGCGCGGAGCGAGGAACTCGATTCGACCGAGTGTCCGGACGTTTCGCACGGCCCAGGGTGTCAGCGGCAAAAGCAGACCAACAGCCATCCAGGAGATCGCCAGAGCCAGCTTCGACCAATCGGCGCGGCGGCGCCAGCGGACGCTCAGAACAAACCCCGCCGCGATAAGCAGAAGGGGCGCCTCAGGGCGCACCAAGGTGCCTAAGCCTACGAGCACTCCACCTAGCAAAAACCACCCAACAGCGGAGAGCAGAGACCTTCGGTCAAAAGAACGAAGGGGGAGATCCATCGAAGGATGGCCAAGGATACATACAAAAACCAGGAGTCCCAGAGCCGTCAGGAAGGTGGCGAGAACTTCGGTGAGCACGACTGCGGTGTAGTTTGCCGTGAAGGGACAGAGTGCGGCAATCCAAAGGGCCGCGGTTGCCGCAACCCTTCTGCCGGAAGCGGGCGAAAGGCGCGCGGCGATCGCAGCTATCAGCACGCAGGTTATCAAGTCGATCGCCACCTGAACAAAGAGGACCGCTTTGCCAGCTTGCCCGAACACCGCGTACGTGGCCGCAAGCAATGCGGGATATCCCGGCATACGCATATCGACTGGGAGCAACTGGCCCCGAACAAAAAGGCCGTACACGCCGTGGTCTAGCCAGTTCTGTGCAAGTGCTTCGTAAAATCTCGTGTCGCCTGAGTATGGCGAGAAATGAGCGATGAAAAACAGGCGCAGTGCAAGCCCAGCCAACAAGGCAGGGACCAAGTGTTTGTACGAGACAGGCGGAAAGATCGGCGTGGTCTTTATGGGATCGTCTTCCGTCAAAAGCACTCTTGCGGTCGAAGTTCTGAAGGACCCATGATCACTCGGTCACTCGCGGCCTTGCAAGTTCGGCTGTCAAGCATGTCAGCAGCGTGGAGTTCCGCGTCGGAACCCTGGCCCAGCTCGCAACGCTCTTGAGCGCATGCCAGATCAAATACATGCTCGTTACGGTCAGACCGAGTGCAACAATCATAATGCTGGAGATCGTCACCGAAACCACCACCTCAGCCGGAGTATAAAAGCTTAAGACGAGACCCAGCATGAACACGCCCGTTCCTGCTGCACAGTCTACGGCTCTATATTTAGTAAGCAGATTCAAGTCCTTCGCAAACTGCCATCCACGGGAACATCATAGAGCCCGCCAGGATCAGAAGATGTTCTCTTCGGCACACTTCCGTAGGAGATTGTTCAGAGTGTCATGAGCGGGGCTGATGCGATGATGGTGTGACGCCCTAAAACGAGCAAGTGTCCACAAGGTGACAGATACGAACCACCGGCTCTCCTAGAATGCCCCTCGTGGGGAAGTACAAAGAGACCGAAGCGAGGCCGATTGTCCGAGATCCAGTAAATACGCCCCTCTCCGCCCGCGAAAACAGAAGCCTCTCGGACTAACGGGCTGAAATAGATGGAACACCTCGATCAGGCAGAAGAGTCCGCCTGCGAAGAGAAGGAGATAGTTCAATGCCGTTACTTCAGATACTGATGGTTCTGGTCGTAGTCGGCGTCCTGCTCTGGCTGGTCAATAGCTACATACCGATGCAGGGAACGATCAAGTCCATCTTGAATGCAGTGGTAGTCATCGGAGTCGTTTTGTGGTTACTGAACATATTCGGATTATTCCACTCTCTCTCCCGAATCCACATTGGTACGTAAGTAGCTGTGCATGAACGAGACAAGGCGAGCTGTGCGTCATGGAAGGCAAACAACAAACCGCGCCAGGCGGCCAACGCCGAGCCGGCGAAATCGAGTTAACGGAGGTTGCCAGAGATTTAGACCGTCGCTGGGGCGGGGTACGTGAATATCGACAGCGGAATCGAGAACTAGGGAGGGAACAATGCTCGGAACAATATTGATTGTGGTCTTGGTGATGGCCCTCCTGGGTGTGCTACCGAGATGGTCGCATAGCCGGGACTGGGGTTATTTCCCGACGGGGGGGAGTGGGACTGGTTCTGGTCGTCGTCATTCTCCTGCTTCTCGGCCGCATCTAGAGCGCGCGAATCTGTGATGCGCAAGATGCAAAACCCTTTCCGTCCGAGTAAACGCGCTGGAGTGAGCGCTCCGAATCAACAGAAGCTCGGCGGGGAGCCGAGAGTCTATTGCTGCCAACAATGAATCATCAGTGGCAACCCCGAGGTGAACAATGGACGAATCCAAGCAACAGGCAATTCAGTTCCTGGAAAAGGAAATAAAGACGTACATGGCGCTGGCTCTATTCTTGTCAAGAAACGGGACCAAGGAACGCGTGCAAGTCGGAGAGAAGGAGGTCATCATAAGCCCAACCTACTATAAGGCAAGATTGAAAGAGGCTAGGAAGATCGTAAATGGGCTCAGAAAATCAACCTAGAGTGCGGCTCTCTCCGGCCACGATTCCAGGCGGGTGGCGTCCTTTGAGCATCCGTGTGTTGGCTCTCATTCTTATCCTGCTGATGTTTGGTGGGGGCTCTTTTGCATATTCTGTCCTCACGCACGAGGAAATCGTGGACCTTCTGTGGACCGATGAAATCCGGCCCCTCCTGGTGAAGCGATTTCCTGCGATCACGGAAGACCAACTCAAGGAGGCCCACGGCTACGCCTACGGAGGCGCGGTGATCCAGGACCTCGGCTACTACCCGTTCGGCACCGCGGAATTCAGCGACTTGGTGCATTATGTTCGCAGCGGAGATTTCGTTCGTGAGTTGCTGCTGGAAAGTCAGGACGCCAACGAATACGCCTTTGCGCTAGGCGCGCTCGCGCACTATGCATCAGACATTGCCGGCCACCCAACAGTCAATCGAGCAGTCGCGATCGAATACCCCAAGCTGCGGAGGAAGTTCGGCAACTCGGTCAGATACGCGCAGGACCACACCGCACATTTGAAGACGGAGTTCGGATTCGACATGGTGCAGGTGGCGAAGAATCGTTACGCGCCGCAGCAGTACCACGATTTCATCGGATTCCAAGTGTCAAAGCCCCTGCTTGAGAGGGTTTCCCCGGTCGTATACGGCATGGAGTTGAAGGATGTGCTATCACATGAGGATCTCGCTATCGGCTCTTATCGCTATGCTGTCAGCCGGATGATACCGCAAATGACCCAGATCGCACTGCGGACCCACAAGAAGGACATAATGAGAGAGACGCCGAGTTTCGCGAAAAAGAAGTTTCTCTACCGCCTCTCGCGCTCCGATTATGAAAAGGAGTGGGGAAAGGACTACACGAAACCAGGGTTCGGCACCCGTGTGTTGGCAATGCTCTTGCGCTACATGCCGAAAATTGGTCCCTTCAAGGGGATGGCATTTAAGAACCCCACGGCGCAGACGGAGGACATGTATTTCAAGAGCATCAATACGACCGTTGACCAGTATCGTATTTTGCTCGAGGAAGTTCGCGCCGGCACTCTCCAGCTTCCGAACCGTGATCTTGATAGCGGCAATACGACCCGGGCGGCGGAATACCCTCTCACGGACGACACCTATGCAGAGTTGCTGGCCCAGTTGACCGCGCGGAAGTTTGCTCTGATGTCACCGGAATTGCGCGGCAATATTCTGCAGTTTTATTCCGACCTCTCTGTGCCGATCGACACGAAAAAGGACGCGGCTCGATGGCAGAGCGTGCTGACGTCACTTGACCAGTTGAAGTCGATGAGTTCGGTTCCGAATATCACGGTGAGCTCTGCGCAGCGATTGTCATCCGCGCCCAACTAGATGTGTCCCACGATTCGCGTTGTTTTTATCATCCTTTCGGCCTTCCTGGTTCCTGGCCAGGCGGGCCTAACTCACCCAGTCATCACGAACGGCGCATCAATCATGCCGCCAGCCATCGTCATAGGTTTCGTCGGCGGGTTCGTCAGGCACGATGACCTCATCCATAGCGAGGTTCAGGTAGCCGCGCACTTGCGCAAGGACTATTCCGCGAACGTGTATGTGAAGGTGTTTGAAAATTATCACGGACAAAGCGCTCACCGCGAGATTCTGCGGCTGCTAGACACGAACCACGATGGGACACTATCGTTTGAAGAAAAGCATAACGCCCGCATCATCCTCTACGGGCATAGCTGGGGCGCCTCGGAAGCGATCAGTCTCGCGCGTAGCTTGGAACGAGATGGCATTCCCGTGCTCCTCACCATTCAAGTGGATAGTGTCCCGAAGATTGGACAGAATGACACTATCATTCCAGCCAACGTAGCCCAGGCCGTCAATTTCTATGAGACGAATGGACTTCTTCATGGTCGTTCCGACATTCGCCCCGCCGATGCCGCGCACACACGGATCATTGGGAATTTCCGATTCGAATATGGAACGAATCCCCTCGACTGCGCCGAGTACCCTTGGTACGACCGTGTCTTCCTGAAGCCTCACACTGAAATTGAATGTGATCCAGCCGTTTGGACTCAAGTGGAAGACCTCATCCGTTCGCAATTGCCTCCGCCTAAAGAAGGCGCGGCAGCGCATCGAGTCATTCAATAAATTCGTTGTTCGAAGATTGGCCTTAGCCGGGCTGGTCAACTGTGACAAGAAGGCGCTGGGCGATTGAACAGTCCCAATACAAGAGTGTAAGCCCGACGAAAGAGCAGCATCGATTGATTGAGGGCGGCGCGTTTGGAGAGATAGAGGTTCCTCGTCTCGAGCTGAAAGCCATCTTCGTCCAGGGCGATTCGCCAAGAATCTTGCGGCGCGCGGTCGGCCACATTTCTGACACGGCTCTGCCGCGCGAATGAGGCAACGTCGTTCTAACCGGCCACCGTGACATTTTCTTTCGGCCTTTGCGCAACATTCGGCAGAGTGATGCGATCAGGCTCACAACGGTCCACGGCGACTTTCAGTATCAAGGGGAATCTATCGCTGTCGTACCTCCGAGCGATGTGCAAGTCCTGCAACCATCGAGCCAGCGAACGCTGGCGCTGATCACGTGCTTCCCGTTTTACTACGTAGGGCCGGCGCCGAAGCGCTCCATCGTCCGCGCTCGTCAAATTGGACGACTACCCGCACCTTCGGCCCTCGCTGATGCGCCTTTCCGCTTTTAGACGATCCAAACGCACAATTTAGATGTGTGCGCAATGGGACAGATATCCCGTCACGATGCGCCTAGCAGAGGGTTGGGTTGGAGAGCAGTAGAGCTGTTTCGCAGATCAGTCGGCCCGGTTCAACCTAAGCCTCGACTTCGATGTGGCACTAAGGAATGAGGAAATAAGGGGTCGATGATGCTGTGGACAATTTTCGTGGTCTTGGTTGTCTTGGGGATCGTCACTTCACACACTTTCGGTGGGTCCATTCACATTCTGTTGCTTCTGGCCGTCGTGACCGTTCTCATCAGGCCCTTCCAGGGCCGAAAGATCGTCTCCTGATCGCGGAGCCGACAATATGAAACCAATCTCTGTAGCTGGGATTCTCTTAGTGGTTCTGGGTGCGCTGGCACTTGCCTATCAGGGCATCACGTACACGCGCCACAAAAAGATCTTCGATCTCGGGCCGATCCATGCCACACAAGACACTCGGGAGCAAGTTCCACTTCCTCCGATAATCGGAGGTTTGGCGCTGGTTGGAGGAATTGCTCTTCTTGTCGCCGGTGCGAGACGCAAAGCGTAACGGAAGTGTTCGGTTGGGGATATTTCGAGAAACGACGGTAATTCGCGAGCTTTTCCCGGCTAATGGCGTGGTCTAAAGCGATCTCACAAAGGTTTCGGAATCAGTCAACTTCCGCAGCCGCAATTCTGATCACGGAGGTCAGCGATGATACGTAAAGCAATTCTGGTCGTCTGTTTAGGACTGGTTGCAACCGCACCTCTTTTTGCGGCAAACAAGGAACAAACGCGTTTGCAAAATGCCGGTGTCGTGATGCGGGAGATTATGAACACACCCGAGAACATCCCTCAGGAGGTACTCGAGAAGGCCGAGTGCGTCATTGTTTTCCCGTCGGTTCTCAAGGCAGCGTTCGTGGTCGGCGCAAGCTACGGCCGCGGGGCGATGGTTTGCCGGACAGGGAAGGAGTTCAGGGGACCGTGGGGGGCGCCAGCGATGTATGCGCTCGAAGGCGGCAGCGTTGGTTTTCAAATCGGCGGTCAAGCTACCGATCTCGTCCTGTTGATCATGAATAACCGAGGGGCAAGTTCGATTCTCAACAGCAAAGTCAAGTTGGGAGTCGATGCTTCCGTAGCTGCGGGTCCCGTGGGACGCGACGCTGCGGCAAACACCGACGCGTACATGCGAGCGGAGATACTAAGCTACTCGCGTTCACGCGGTCTCTTTGCCGGCATTTCCCTTGAGGGTTCCACACTTTGTCCTGATGATGACGCCACCGCGGACGTTTATGGCCACAAGTTCACGGCGCGACAAATCGTGATCGACGGCGAAGAAAAGGTTCCTCCCTCCGGTCGTCTCTTGGTTTCAGTGCTCGAGAAACATTCACCGCACAATCAATCGAGCGTGTCCGCAGGCAACTAGGCACCGCGGGTTTGCCGCTCTTCTTTGACCGAGGCAGGAAGCAGGCTTCCAGAAGAGCGGCACCCGGGTTCGGCACTCCGTGCACGAGTGCCAAGAGCTCAGAACGGAGGGATATACTAGGGCCTGCCAAGGTCCTCTGACCACATCGACCCACGGACTTTTACAGCGAGTTCGCGTGCGGCCTCGCTACAAGACTTCGGAGGTGTCCTCTGAGTGCGGTGCGGGCCAGTCTCGGTGGCGTGAAGTGGGCTTTTCCCTCGTGAAGAGGGGCTGCCATGCTTTACGATAGTTTCTCGCCTCGGAATATCGAAGCTCTTGAATGAAGAATAATCAACCGCCGAACATCATCCTTCCTGATCTGGAAGAGCCGATCCGCGCCGAACTGTTCAGCCTGGAGCGGCTCGAGCAGCACGCCGAGAGTCTTGCGGCAGCGCAGATCATCACAACCGTCGTGAGCCGAGGCCGCCCGCTCCTTCCGCGTGTCCTCGAGAACGGCCGCGTGCTCCTCGATACCTACCGCGCCACAGCCCGGGCAATTCAGGACGAATACGCGATTACGCCCGCGGCCGAGTGGCTGGTTGACAACTTTCACATCGTCGATGAACAGCTTCGCGAGATCCAGGATGATTTGCCGATCGGCTACTACCGCAAACTACCCAAGCTCGCATCGGGTCACTTAGAGGGCTATCCGCGTGTATACGGAGTCGCTTGGGCGTTCGTGGCGCATACGGATAGCCGTTTCGATCCCGAAGTGCTCCGCCGCTTCGTGGCTGCCTATCAGCGTGTGCAACCGCTGACGATTGGCGAGCTCTGGGCGGTGGCCATAACGCTCCGTGTTGTGCTGGTCGAAAATCTGCGCAGGATGGCGGAACGGATTGTTCGCAGCCGGGCCGCCCGCCAGGAAGCCGATGCGCTGGCCGATCGCTTGCTCGGCTCGAATGGTCAAGTTGAAATCCTTCCCGAGTCAGCCCTCCTCCGCTTCGAGAATGCTCCTTTGGAAAGAGCGTTTGCCGTGCAGCTTGTCCAGCGCCTGCGGGATCTCGATCCAAAAGTTCGGCCCGTGCTGGTCTGGCTCGATCAGCGCCTGGCTGCGGCGGGAACAAACGCCGAGGAAATGGTCCGAACTGAGCACCAGTTGCAAGGCACCACGAACGTGTCTGTACGCAACATAATCACTAGCATGCGCTTGATTTCCGAATTCGACTGGCAGCAATTCGTTGAGAGCGTCAGCCTAGTGGACGAAATTCTTCGCAGCAACACGGACTTCGCCGGGATGGATTTCCCCACGCGGGACATCTACCGCCATGCAATTGAAGATCTCGCGCGCGGATCGAACTACTCGGAATTGGATGTTGCTCGACGCGTCGTCCGGCGTGTTAAGCAAGCCGCCTCGGGCTTGTCTGGTGGCCCGCACGATGGAGACAAATCGAACCAGGACCGATACGCGGAGCCTGGCTACTATCTTATCTCGCGGGGACGCCCTGCCTTCGAGCAAGAGCTGGGATATCGCGTATCCTGGAAGCATCGGCTGCTCCGTTTATACATTCGAGCAGCAGTCCCGGGATATCTGGGCACAATTGCGATTGTGACCGCGATGATCCTCGTGCTGCCGCTGCTGCGCTCGCGAGAGAGCAGTATGACAGTGCAAGGCCTGTTGGTCCTCGGCTTTCTCGCCTTAGTGCCTTCTTCGGACCTGGCGATTGCACTGATCAACCGCTCAGTGATGGCTTTGCTTGGGCCGCAAAAGCTGCCGCGATTGGAGTTGCGCAAAGGCGTCCCAGAGAATTTACGAACGATCGTTGTCGTACCGACGCTGCTGACCACCCCGAAGGAAGTCGAAGAGCAGGTGGAGCGGCTGGAAGTGCATTACCTCGCGAATGATGACGGAGACGTGCGCTTCGCCCTGGTCTCCGATTGGCTGGATGCACCCTGCGAAACACTGCCGAAAGACGATGATCTACTGGCGCTTGCGATCGATGGTATTGCGCGGCTGAACCAACGCTACGGTCCAGCCCCTGGAGGCGGGGAACGCTTTTTCCTGTTTCATCGCAAGCGTGTTTGGAACGAGCGCGAAGGGAAATGGATGGGGTGGGAGCGCAAGCGAGGGAAACTGCATGAATTGAACCAGTTACTGCGCGGCTCGGAGAGCACGACGTTTATGTCCGTCGGCGGACGTCCACTGGCAAGCCTTACGGGGGTTCGCTACGTCATCACGCTCGATGCTGACACGCGCCTGCCGCGAGGCGCTGTCGCACGTCTCGTCGGCACGATGGCGCATCCTCTAAATCGGCCTCGGTTCAGCGCCCGAGATGGCCGTGTCGTGGAAGGCTACGCACTCGTCCAACCGCGTATCACTCCTTCATTACCTAGCGATCGTGAGGGTTCGCTGTCTCAAAAGACATTCTCTGGTCCGGGTGGGATCGATCCCTATTCGGCAGCTGTCTCGGACGTTTACCAGGACTTATTCCAAGAAGGCTCTTATACGGGCAAGGGCATTTACGACATCGATGCATTTGAATCGGCCATGGCCGGGAAAGTATCCGAAAACTCCGTCTTGAGTCACGATCTCTTCGAAGGCATTTTTGCCCGGGTCGCGCTGGCCACCGACATTGAACTGTTTGATGAATTCCCTTCCCGCTATGAGGCCGTGACTGCACGTCAGCATCGTTGGGCCCGCGGAGACTGGCAACTCTTACCTTGGCTTTTTGGACGGGGACACCGGAAGCGGAATCCGTTCGTGATTCCGGCGATCGGCCTGTGGAAGATATTCGACAATCTGCGCCGTACTTTGTCCGCGCCCGCCGCCTTTCTGACTTTGATCGTCGGGTGGCTGCTGCCCCCCGCTTCTCCCTGGCTGTGGACGGGATTCATTTTCGCAACCGTTGCGATTCCTGCGCTTCTTCCGTTTTTGATTGGACTATATCCGCGCCGGAAAGGTATTTCGAAGAGAAGCCATTTTCGAGGCGTGCTCAGCGATCTGGCGCTCGGCGCGTCCCAGGCCGGCTTGGCCATGACATTCCTCGCAGATCAGACGTGGCTGATGTCAGACGCGATTCTCCGGACGCTCGCCCGTCTCTTTATAACGCACAGGAATTTACTTGAATGGGTGACGGCAGCACAGTCCACATTGGGCGCCGATTCCAAACTAACCGCTACATATAAGCGCATGCTGGGCGGCATTGTCCTCGTCCTCGTGTCGCTCGTAGCACTTGCATTGGGGCGGCATCAAGCTTGGGCTATTGCAGCTCCGTTCATCCTTCTCTGGCTTGCCGCTCCTGCCGTAGCGCGATGGATCAGCCAGCGCCCGCCGTTGCACGCGGCCCCGTTGTCGCCGGCAGACGCGCGGGCGGTCCGTTTGATTTCGCGGCGAACCTGGCACTTCTATGAGAAGTTCGTTTCCTCAGAGGACAACGCGCTACCGCCCGATAATTTTCAAGAAACTCCCAAACCCGTCCTTGCCCACCGAACCTCGCCTACGAACATGGGCCTGTATCTTCTTTCCGCCGTCTGCGCTTGCGACTTTGGATGGCTAGGTGCGGTCGACACGGTTGAGCGGTTGGAAGCCACCCTCGGGACGATGAACCGAATGGATTTATTTCACGGACATTTTTACAACTGGTATGACACGCGAGACTTGCATCCGCTCGAACCCAGGTACGTTTCCTCCGTAGATAGCGGAAATCTCGCCGGGCATCTGGTGGCTCTCGGAAACAGTTGCCGTGAGCTGACTCAGAAATCACTTCTCGGAACACGCCTTCTCGCCGGAATGGAAGATGCAACCCGCTTGCTAGGCGAAGCGCTTTCCGGAATTGCGGACACGCCTCGCACACATACCGTCACGCGGAAGCAACTCAGCAATGCTGCCGAAAGCATGGTAGCCTTGCTCGACTCGCTGCCCCTGGATGCCGTGGATTGGGGGAATCGTTTCGCGGAATGGATATCCCACGCCCAGACCGTTGCGGACATTGCGCAGGCTCTGGCGCAGGAGCGTGCAGACCCTCCCGATTCTGAATTGAGCGTCTGGGCGGCTGCGCTTAAGGCTTGCGTCGAAAGCCACGTTCGAGACGCTGAGATCTTGATTCCATGGACGCGGTGGGATGCGAAAGAGATTGCCGGCGTCGCTCAGCGTCGTCGAGAGCAAGCGCCCGAGTGGCTCGCCATTGCGCCGTTTTTCCGCTCCGTTCCTACGCTCGCGGAAGCTCCTGACCGGCTCGATGCTGCCCTTCATGAACTCTCAGCGTTGCGCGCCCATCTGCTGAGCGGCATTCCGGCAGATAGAGACACGATCGCGCGAATCGATGCGCTGTCCGATGTAATCCGGCGATCGGCAGCGGACGCGACTGCGCTCATTCGCCGCCTTTCAACTCTCACGCGCAGGGCAGAGAGCATGTTTCAAGCGATGGACTTCGGTTTTCTGTTTGACGGCACGCGCAAGCTTTTGTCGATTGGTTATCGCGTTACGGAAGGAAGCTTGGATCCCAATTGCTATGACCTGCTTGCTTCCGAGGCGCGCCTGACGAGCTTCATCGCCATCGCGAAAGGTGAAGTGCCACCGTCGCACTGGTTTCGCCTGGGCCGCGCTCTAACACCTGTGGGCCACGGCTCCGCACTTATCTCCTGGTCAGGTTCGATGTTTGAATACCTGATGCCGGCTCTCGTCATGCGTTCCCCGGCAGCGAGCCTGTTGAGCCAGACGTCCGAACTCGTTGTGCGCCGTCAAATTGAATATGGTGCGGAGCGGCATGTCCCCTGGGGCGAGTCGGAATCGGCATACAATGCGCGCGATCTTGATCTCACCTATCAATACTCGAGCTTCGGCGTGCCCGGACTGGGGCTCAAGCGCGGTCTGAGCGAAGATATCGTCATCGCCCCGTACGCCACTGCCCTTGCAGCGATGATTGACCCAGGTGCGGCCGTGAAAAACTTTGCCCGGCTCGAGCAAGCGGGTGGAAGGGGGGCGTATGGTTTCTACGAAGCGCTTGATTACACAGGCGCGCGCGTGCCCGAAGGCGAAACCGTCGCCATCGTGCGCACATACTTCGCCCACCATCAGGGAATGTCGTTAGTCGCGCTCTCAAACGTGTTGGACAATGGCGCGATGCGCAGGCGTTTCCACGCAGAGCCAATGGTTCAGGCTACGGAACTGCTGTTGCAGGAGCGCACCCCACGCGACGTGCTGGTGACACGGCCTCGGGCCGAGGAAGTATCCACTAGCGCACGAGTTCGCGAACTCATTCCGCCGGCGCTGCGGCGCTTCACCACTCCACATACGCTGATTCCGCGGACGCACTTGCTTTCCAACGGCAAGTACACTGTGATGCTGACCGCAGCCGGCTCAGGCTATAGTCGCTGGCGGGACATTGCCGTCACGCGTTGGCGCGAGGATGCCACGCGCGATTGCTGGGGCAGTTATGTTTTTCTTCGTGACGCACATTCCGGTGAAGTCTGGTCAGCAGGCTACCAGCCAAGCGGCATCGAACCTGACGCTTACGAGGTTTCATTCTACGAAGACCGCGCTGAATTTGTCCGACGCGACCACGCGCTGACAACCACACTTGAGGTCGTCGTGTCGCCCGAGGACGACGCGGAAATTCGGCGCGTTTCTGTCACCAATCTCGGGACACGCACGCGCGACATTCAGCTTACCTCGTACGCCGAGCTTTGCCTGGCGTCGCAGGCCGCCGACGTGGCCCATCCGGCGTTTTCGAACCTATTCGTCGAGACTGAATTTGTGCCCGATGCCGGCGCGCTGGTTGGGAGGCGCCGCAAGCAATCCGAT
This sequence comes from Acidobacteriota bacterium, assembly GCA_021780095.1. Next base: position 30,253 of record JAJXZK010000446.1, read on the forward strand.
AAGGAAATAAGCGTTTGGGCCGCACATGTGGCTGTCGTGGAAGGTGAAACGATTGGTGACTCGGAATTCGAGACAGACCGCGCGCGGTTTCTGGGACGCGGCCACGATATCCACAATCCCGTTTCGATTATAGATGGGCGGCCGCTTTCGAATACGGCGGGCTCCGTACTCGACCCCGTTTTTAGTCTCAGGCGCACCGTGCGCATTCTCCCGGGAGCGACGGCGCGCATTGCATTCTCCACCATCATCGCCTCGACTCGCGAACAGGTGATGGAACTCGCCGACAAATACCGCGGCGCTACAACGTTCGAGCGTACCTTGGCACTGGCTTGGACACAGGCACAAGTACAATTGCACCACCTAGGCATCAGCCTCGACGAAGCCCACTTATTTCAAAGGCTGGCCAACTCTGTACTCTATTCCGACGCTTTGATGCGGCCATCTCCCGATGTGCTCAGCCGCAGCACGCTCGACCGCTCCGCGCTATGGGCTCAGGGAATCTCCGGTGATCTGCCGATCGTTTTGGTGCGCATCGACGAAGCAGAAGATTTCGAAATCGTCCGTCAGTTGCTGCGCGCGCACGAATACTGGCGCATGAAGCAGCTATCCACTGACGTGGTCATTATCAATGAAAAGTCCTCCTCGTATACTCAGGACCTGCAGAATTCCTTGGAGGGCCTCGTACGTGGCAGCCGGCTGCGACTCTCTCCGAACACGGACAATGTGCGCGGAGGTATTTTTCTCCTGCGGGCAGATCTTATAGCCCCGCAGGAACGGACTCTCCTTCAAACAGTTGCGCGAGCGGTATTACTGAGCCGGCGGGGGACGTTGTCGGAACAGGTCACTCGATCGCAGCACGCTGAAGTCGTTGCGTTCTCGGCTCCGCGACCGCCGCGACCGGCCCACCGCCAGAACATGCCGGTGCCTCAGCAAGCTCTCGACTTTTTCAACGGCCTGGGTGGCTTCGCCGATCAGGGCCACGAGTATGTAACCGTTCTCGATGAAGGTTTGCGAACTCCTGCGCCCTGGATCAACGTGATTGCGAATGCTTCGTTTGGCTTCCTTGTTTCCGAATCGGGGTCGGGTCACACGTGGTCGCTCAACAGCCGCGAAAATCAGTTGACGCCGTGGTCCAACGATCCCGTCAGCGATCCCCCCGGAGAAGCCATCTATGTCCGTGACGACAATACTGGTGAGGTATGGAGCCCCACGGCGCTCCCGATTCGCGATGAAGCTGCTTCATACATTTCCCGGCATGGCCAGGGCTACAGCCGATTCCATCATGGCTCGCACGGCATTTTGCTCGAGCTTCTACAATTCGTACCTTCCGCAGATCCAATCAAAATTTCCCGGCTGACACTAAAAAACGAGTCCGGCCGCCCGCGCCGTCTCTCCGTCACTGCTTATGCCGAGTGGGTGTTGGGCAGTGTACGCAGCGTCTCGGCGCCTTACATCGTTACGGAACTGGATTCGCAGACAGGGGCGCTCTTCGCACGGAACTCATGGGGTGGAGAATTCGGCGGGCGCATTGCCTTTGCGGACCTTGCGGGAAGGCAGTCTTCCGTTACCGGCGACCGCACAGAATTTATCGGGCGCAATGGCACGCTCGCACGCCCGGCCGCGCTGGAACGAAGCCGCTCGCTTTCTGGAAAGTCAGGGGCAGGCCTTGATCCGTGCGCCGCGCTACAAACCTCGATCGAATTGCGTCCTGGAGCGAAGGCGGAAATCGTGTTCTTCCTGGGTCAGGCAGAAAACAGTGATCAAGCGCGCCAGTTGCTCGCACACTATCGCGCTGCGGACTTGGACGCGATCTTGGCCGAGGTTACGGCCCGGTGGGACGATATGCTCGACACCGTGCAGGTCGCCACTCCCGAACCGGCCATGGATCTTCTGATGAATCGCTGGCTGCTTTACCAGACGCTGGCATGCCGTGTATGGGGGCGGGCCGCGTTCTATCAACTGAGCGGGGCGTACGGATTCCGCGACCAACTTCAGGACGTAATGGCGCTGTGCGTCGCCAAGCGCGAGGTTGCGCGCGAGCACTTGCTGCGCGCTGCCGCGCGGCAATTTGTCGAAGGCGATGTTCAGCACTGGTGGCACCCGCCTTCTGGACGCGGTGTGCGCACGCGTATTTCGGACGACCTCCTCTGGCTGCCTTACACGGTCATCCACTTCGTTGAGGTTACCGGCGACACGACCGTACTTGAGGAAGCCATACCATTCCTCGAAGGCGACACACTGGCGAAAGGACAGAACGAATCCTATTTCCAGCCGCGCGTATCAGAGACTCGCGCGACACTATTCGAGCATTGCGCTCGTGCGCTAGACCGCAGCCTCACCGTTGGCAGCCACGGTCTCCCGCTGATAGGCACTGGAGACTGGAATGACGGCATGAACCGAGTCGGGGAGCAAGGAAAGGGAGAAAGCGTCTGGCTCGGCTGGTTCCTGCATACGATTCTCTGGGAGTTTGCAAAAATTGCGGATTCGCGCGGCGAGCATGCGCGCGCAGAGAAGTGGCGTCTTCACGTGAGTGCACTTAAGGCAGCGCTCGAGCGCGAAGGTTGGGACGGTGAATGGTATCGCCGTGCCTACTTCGACGACGGCACTCCTCTCGGCTCAGCCAAAAACACGGAATGTCGCATTGATTCCATCGCGCAATCTTGGGCAGTCATGAGTGGCGCTGCGGAACCCGGCCGTGGCGCTCGCGCCATGGCCGCCGTGGACCAACAATTAGCACTCCGCCCCCAGGGGCTGGTCCTGCTCTTCACGCCGCCTTTTGACAACCCGCCACATGATCCGGGCTATATTCGAGGATACGTGCCGGGCATCCGCGAAAACGGCGGACAGTACACGCATGCCGCCGTATGGACGGTTATCGCCTTCGCAGAGCTCGGCGACGGCGACAAGGCGTGCGAACTATTCCGGATGCTAAATCCGATAGCCCGCACCTCTTCACGTGCGAGTGTGCAGCGCTACAAAGTCGAGCCTTACGTCGTTGTGGGCGATGTATATGCTGAACCGCCTCAAGTGGGACGCGGCGGCTGGACCTGGTATACCGGTGCAGCCGGCTGGCTCTATCGTGCCGGTCTGGAATGGATCCTCGGATTCCGCATGCGCGGCATGACGTTTTCGATCGATCCATGCATCCCCCGGAACTGGCCCAGCTACTCCATCAACTTTCGTTATCACTCGGCTACCTATCGAATCAAGGTGGACAATCCGTCTGGCGTTTCTCGCGGTGTAGCTCTAATCGAACTGGACGGCAAGTTGTTGCCCCGCACCGC
>JAJXZK010000467.1 GCA_021780095.1 Acidobacteriota bacterium
ACCATCTCTTGCAATTGAAACTTGGAAGTGTTTGGGCCCTTGATGAACGCAAACACCTTGTAGCTGAGCGGCCGAATCAGTCCAAACAGACGTTCATCTGGCGTTGTCTCTGTCAGCACTAAGGGCGCCTGAGATCCGAGCGTTTTGATCGCGCCTTCAATCACGTCGAGGTCCGCCCCTTCGACGTCGATTTTGATACCAGTAATGCGCAGGTCTCTTTCGGCTACAAATTGGTCAATTGTTGTCACGTCAACTTCGTAGCTATCTTTGCCGAGTTGCGTGGAGAGGCCGGTAAGGTGGGAAACTTCGCTGTTCGGCTCCAATATGAAAGATGACTTTCCAATGCATTTGCCTATTGCCACGTTGTGTACATGAGCGTTCGAGTGGCTCGCCAGGTTCGACTGCAGGACAGGCAGAGCCCGCGGATCTGGCTCGAAGGCATGAACAGCCGCAACTCGGGGCAGCATGTATAGCGAGTAATAACCAATGTTGGCACCCACATCCAAAACAACCCCAGAAGCATCCAGATGATTGGCGAAAAGTTCTTCGCTGCCCCAATCGACGTTCGACCCGGTGATGAACACTTCCGATGCAAATTTACTTTGCCTAGGCAATCGCATGCGCAGTCCTGTCGGCAGAACTAGGGTGTTATCTTTGCCGAGGATTCTCTTCGAAAATTGACGGACAATTGTCCTTCTAAGCCAGGTGAAGGTGCCGACCTCTTTGACAAATTCCGAGTTGATTGGCATGACCATTTTTAACATGGCTCACTTGGTTTCACTTGTGGCTCTGCGACAATAAGGGAACAGCAAATGGGCATAGTGACACGCATCCTGAAAGTGATGGCCGCGCTGATGACATCCAACGTGGTCAACCTGACCACGAAGCTGCTGCTGCCGCCCATTTTTCTTTTTAAATATGGCACCACGCTCTATGGAGAATGGATTGCGCTCTCGGGTGCTGTGGCGTATCTCAGCACTCTGAACTTTGGCATCCAGACGTACGTGACGCAGGACCTGACGGTGCGCTACCAGCGTCAGGAGTTGGATCGCTATCATTTGCAACAATCCACTTCGCTGCGCGTTTTGCTTGGAATCCTTGGCAGTGCCGCAGTCGCATGTCTGGTCGTATTTGCGCTCCCGGTAGAGAATTGGCTTCGACTCACCATTTCGCATGAAGACACGTCGCTCACGCTGTATTTTCTGGCGTTGCAGATCCTGCTTGGAGTTCTGTTCGGTTATTTCACCGGCATGTTTATGGTACTGAGCCGCGCACACACAGGCGTTTTATGGGTCAATGGCTTGCGGCTTACGATGGTCATCGTAACCTCGGCGGGTGCCTGGATGCGCTGGTCCTTCCCCATGTTGGCGGCTATGCAGGCTGGAATTTACGTTCTGGGCGTCTTGCTCGTGTTGGCGCAATTCCATCGCATGGCGCCCGACATTTTTCCGCGGATAGGTCTGTGGGACCCAAGCGCGGTACGCGCCATTCTGGGACCGAGCAGCCACTTCGGTCTGATCAGCATGAGCACCCTCCTCTCATATGAAGTCCCAGTATTGATCATGCAGCGCGAAACAGGCCCTGTTGTTGTGGTTGCTTTCACGGTAATGCGAACAATCTTTTCCATGTGTCGACAGATATTGAATGCGCCGACGCAGGCGATGGGAGCAGAGATCACAAGGCTATTCGGGAGACAAGAATGGCGTGAGCTGACTGCGGTCTACTCATATTCGGAACGATTGATCTTCTCCATGATTCCGACGATTAACCTTGGCGTGCTGATGATTTCTCCGGTTCTGCTAGCAATCTGGCTGCACAAGCCGCAGTTGTTCGCGGTTTTCCCGTATGTGATGATGGCTGCTATCTCCATGACGTTGAGCGCGAAGGAGCACAAGTTTCAGTTTCAATTTTCGACAAATACGCATGAGAAGCTGGCGCGGATCATGTTCTTCAGTTATGTTGCGCTGGCGATCCTGGCTGCCCCAATGGTGCATTGGTTTGGAATGCTGGGCTTTCTGTACGCATGGCTGGGAGTTGAAGTGTTCCAAACAGCGCGGATTGTGGGGCTGAACCAAGAACTGTTTGCCCATACCGGGGAACATCATCTGCGATATCTGTATAGATTGGCAGCTCTCAGTGCAGTTGGACTCATGGGTGCAGGCCTGCTCCTGCTGCATACATACTCTGGTCCTTACATCCAGCAATTTGCGGCGGCCTTTGGCATCAGCTCCGCTCTTGCGATTGCCGGATTTTTCCTTTTTGATTTGAGACTGATTGCCCGCAAATTATCGAGTCGAGTCGCGCGGAGGTGGGACAAGACTAAAGCGTAGGAATGCATCTGCTAAGAGTTTTGCATTTTTTTAGCCCAAATGATCGACTCAAAGCCATAGAAAGACCACGTTCCTTTGATCACTTTCTTTTTCATGCGGCTGATTGGCTCTAGTAGAAGCCCGATCATACAAAGCCTCCATGGCCGGTATCTTCGTCGCGCGAACGTAACCTTGAAGCCCTCATCGCGTAAGGTGTCGAGGATGATGGAAAAATCCGGGGGTCTTGTATGAGTCTTATCGTCGAAGAAATTCAGAGTACCCTCGCGGCTTGGAAAGCGGAGGCTGTCAGCGCACGGAAAGGCAAGAAAAATTGTCCCGTTTTCTCTGAGTGCCCTTAACATGGCGAGCAAGACTCGTTCCTGTTCCGTGCAATGCTCCAAATTGTGGCAGCAAATCACAGCATCGTAGCTATTTGGCCTCTTTATAATTTCGGCGGCAAAGTTCTCCGGAGAAACCACGACATATTCTTCCGAATAGTCGCTCGCCGGGGCTTCCTGTTCGTAGTCGGAAACATCTAGCCCGGTATAGCGAAGATCCGGGCGCGCTGTCATGGTAATGACTGGCGAACTGTTACCGCATCCCACATCGAGAACCTTGGCGGACTTAGGAATGGAGAATATGAACGCCATCTTGCGTCGCGGGTGAAGCAAACAATGCACATGATGTCTAAACTGCTTCGGCGACGGCCAACTCATTTGATTCCGCTCCAAATAAAGAAAATGCAGTCCTATTCTCGAGTGATCATAGCGGCTTGTCGTCAAAAGTCAACCGACCGTGATGAGCGCAAAGTGGAGCTAGAGAGGGAATTATTTACCCCGTTTCACAAAGTCAAGAACCTGATCCAGCGTTTTTGAGTACATATGGAATGCTCCATCGCCTTCGATACGCCGCAGCGAATCCAGAGCGTTCGATCGCAAGCAGGCACGCGTTTCCGCAGAAGAATAAAGCCGCTGCATGGCAGCCGCAAGTTGTTCTGCATCCTGTGCGGCGACAACCAGGAGATCCTTGTCGGGCGCAAACAATTCTGCCGCACCGCAATGCGTAGTTGTAATCGCGGGAAGCCCGTGCGCCATCGCCTCCAGGAGCGCCATCCCGAAGCCATCGTCGATGGTGGGAAAGACAAAGGCATCGCAGCGACGATAAAAATCACTCATCTTGTCGACGTATCGAACGATTTCGACGTTCGGCAACTCACGCAGCAGGCCACGCAACACCGGCGACCGGTCGAGTGGCGCATCAGTGCGCAGCAGCAGACGAGCGTTGGGCAACTGGAGTTGTTTCCACGCCTGCAACAAATATAGAAAACCCTTACGCAAAGGCTGTCCGCCGACCGTGCCGAAGATGAACGGTGTATTCGATGCGCTGCTCGTGTTCTTTGATGTCACCGAAATCACATTTGCAGAAGTCAAGACCTGCGGCATCGGCATTCGTCCAAAGAGTGGAGCGACGAGCGCCTTCGACTGCAGCGCCGTAGGGAATGTTGCGCGAGTGTAGGTCGAGGGCACAAGAATGATATCCGCCTCGTCATACTCAGCAAGCTGACGATCGCGGAACCAGGATGGCTCCGCCTGATAGCGCACACCCAGACGTTCGCACTCTGTCCGGATCAAATCTTGCTGGGCGTCGACGTGGGGGCAGGCGCGGTCAAGTACAAACCGGGCTCCGCGACGGCGTGCGGCGCGACCGGAAGCCAGGGCGCCGGACGCCCAGGCCCAGAAAACGTCGAAATGGTCGCGTGTGGCTGCGATTCGCATGGCAACAAGATGGTCGTAGAGTGCAGTGTCGGCGCGTTGACAGGGTCGGGCGAGCTGCACGCCGGTCAAAAAATGGATGGAAGAAACAAATTGCGGAACCCACCGCAGGCAGACACTGGGAGCCAACTGCAAAAACCGGGCGCGATATGCAGCGGTAAAGATCGTCACATGTTCTCCGCGCTGGACAAGCAAATTAGCTGGCAGCACGGCATGCGCGGGACGACCGGTAGAGAATGCAACTCGCATAGAACGTTGGATGTAGCTTAGAGCATTTCGACGAATCCTGCGGAATGCGCGCCGATCCACCCTAAGTTTGCCTTGGATCCTCCAGAATCATGCTTGATTAATTTCGGATAAAATGAAAGTGAGGTTGAATTTCCTTTGCCTTCGGTTGATCCAACAAATATTGAAAGCACAAACTGTGAGGATGGAAGGCCCACCCCACCGCCGTTAACAGTTTCCACTTGGGCGCGAGACCTCCTGTTTGCCATCGCCATCTCTTTCCTGATCATTACGTTCCTGTATCAGCCGGTGCGTGTGGAAGGAACCAGCATGATGCCCGGCCTGCAGGACCAGGAACGTCTTTTCATCAACAAGTTCGAATACCACTTTGAGCCGATCCATCGCGACGATGTCGTGGTTTTCCACTTTCCGCTCGATCCGGCAAAGAGCTATATCAAGCGGGTGATCGCCGTCCCCGGCGATACTTTGCGCATCGAAGATGGCCAGGTCTACGTGAACGGTAAGGCACTGAAAGAGTCCTATGTCCCCATGCGCTTTCGCGATGATCGGTCCTATCCGGTGACAGTGTTGTCGCAAAATGAATATTTCGTCATGGGGGATCACCGCCTGATCTCCAGCGATAGTCGCGACTTTGGTCCCGTGAACCGCAAACTGATTTATGGCAAGGCGACATTTGTCTATTGGCCCACGGACGACATGGGTGTGGTCCATTAGTGAGGCGTTCGCAACTGCAAATATATAGTCCCTATCTTCCACAGGGGATTGCTGGTCAAGTCTGATACGATTAATAAAATCCACTGCGTGGAGACGCGATGCAGGCCATACTTGCGCTCGAAGATGGGCGTATCTTTCAGGGCCGCGGCTACGGTGCCAAGGCAGAATGCTACGGCGAGGTTGTTTTTAATACATCGCTTTCCGGCTATCAAGAAATTTTCACCTATCCATCCTATGCAGGGCAAATCGTTGTCCTCACCAATCCTCAGATAGGCAATTACGGAACGAACAACGCGGATGATGAAGCCAGCCGGCCGTACATTGAAGGCCTGGTGACGCGTGAATTTTCTCCGGTCAGCTCCAATTGGCGCTCCCAGTTGGTTGCGGATGAATATCTTGAGCGATTCAATATCCCGGTCATCTCGGAAATTGACACGCGAGCGCTGGTACGGCATCTGCGTACTTACGGCGTAATGCGCGGCGTGATCTCCTCGCTGGAGTCGAATCCGGAAGTTCTGATTGCGAAGGCCCGTTCGATTCAGAAGATGGATGGGACAGACCTCGCCAGCGTGGTCACGACCAAGGTCCGTTACGAATGGGACACGGACGACCCGCAAAACGCGCAGCAAGATCCGCTGGCGACTAGCGCAGCCGGGGCCAGCCCGGAGCCGAATCTGCACGTCGTGGCGTACGACTACGGGATCAAGCGAAATATCCTCCGCATGCTCGCGCAACAGGGTTGCCGCGTCACGGTGGTGCCGGCGACCACCTCTGCTGAAGATGTGCTGGCGCTCAATCCCAACGGAGTCTTTCTCTCGAACGGACCTGGTGATCCGGAACCGGTGAAGTATGCCCAGGAAAATATTCGCCGACTGATGGGCAAAACTCCGGTGTTTGGAATTTGTCTTGGACATCAGTTGATTGGGCTCGCACTTGGCGGCAAGACATACAAATTGAAGTTTGGCCATCATGGCGGCAATCATCCAGTGCAGCATACGGGTTCTGGCAAGGTTGAGATTACCGCGCATAATCACAACTATGCCGTCGATCCGGATTCATTGAAGCAAAGCGAAGTCGACCTTACCCACATCGACCTGAACGACGGTACTCTGGAAGGCCTGCGCCATCGCAATTTGCCTTTATTCAGCGTGCAGTATCATCCCGAGGCGAGTCCTGGCCCGCACGATTCGCATTACCTCTTTCACGATTTTCGCAACATGATGGAGGAGTGGAAAAAGTGATGGGAGAGGATCTGAAACTCCGTTGGCAGGCCAGCTTAGACTCTTCTGAGCTGACAACCGACAACGCTAGAAGAAATGCAGGTTGGAGTTAGATGCCACGCAGAAATGACATAACGAAAATTTTGGTGATCGGCTCGGGACCCATTGTGATCGGGCAGTCCGCGGAGTTCGATTACTCGGGAACGCAGGCTTGCAAGGCGCTCAGGGCCGAGGGATATGAAGTCGTGCTGGTGAATTCCAATCCCGCCACCATCATGACCGATCCAGAATTGGCGGATCGTACCTACATTGAGCCGCTGACGCTGGGGTATCTGGAAGAAATCATCCGTATTGAAACGGAGATGCTGGCGAGCGCCGATCGTAAAGGGGTCTTTGCGTTGCTGCCAACTGTGGGCGGTCAGACTGCCTTGAATCTGGCGGTCGAATTGTCCGACTCCGGCGTGCTGGAAAGGTATGGCGTGGAGTTGATCGGCGCCAAGCTGGAAGCGATTAAAAAAGCGGAGGACAGGCTTTTATTTAAGGACGCGATGCGTCGCATTGGCCTTGATGTTCCGCGTTCCGCGCTGGTCAACAATCTTCGCGACGGCTTGGAGTTTGCCGGAAAAATAGGCTTTCCGGTGATCATTCGACCCTCATTCACGCTAGGCGGATCGGGCGGCGGCCTCGCCTACAATCGCGAAGAATTGATGGAGATTCTGTCCCGTGGTCTCGATCTTTCTCCTGTGCATGAGTGCCTGATTGAAGAGTCGGTGCTGGGCTGGAAAGAGTACGAGCTCGAGGTCATGCGTGACCTGGCCGACAACGTCATCATCATCTGTCCCATTGAAAATGTCGACCCCATGGGTGTGCACACCGGCGATTCCATTACGGTGGCGCCCGCACAAACGTTGACGGACCGGGAATATCAAGCGATGCGCGATGCGGCGATCAAGGTGATTCGCGAAATCGGCGTCGAAACGGGCGGCTCCAACGTACAGTTTGGCGTGCATCCGACGACCGGTCGGCAGGTCGTGATTGAAATGAATCCACGCGTATCGCGTTCCTCTGCGCTGGCATCGAAAGCTACCGGTTTTCCCATCGCGAAAATTGCGGCGCGACTCGCTGTCGGTTACACGCTCGACGAAATTCCAAACGACATAACGCAAAAAACGCCGTCTTGCTTTGAACCCACGATCGATTACGTCGTCGTAAAAATTCCCAAATGGCAATTCGAGAAGTTCCCCGGCACAGACGAAGGCCTGGGGCCACAAATGAAATCGGTCGGCGAAGTGATGGCCATCGGGCGAACCTTCAAAGAGGCCCTGATGAAGGCGTTTCGTTCGCTGGAGACGGGCCGGGCCATCAGTGCGGAAGTAATTGAACCTCGCCGCTTAACACAGCGCCTGGTCACGCCGCATCCCGATCGTTTGGCCTACATCCGCTATGCGTTTCGATGTGGGCAGTCAGTGCGCGAAGTTGCGTGGATGACTTCCATGGATCCATGGTTTCTGCAGCAGATCAAAGAGATCACGGATTGCGTGGGAGAACTTGGCGCCACAACCTGCGACAACATTTCGCCGGAACTCTTGCGCAAAGCGAAACGTATGGGCATCTCCGACGCGCGACTGGCGGACGTGTGGGGCATTGAAGGCGCGGATGCGGTCGTCAAAGTTCGCGATCTGCGGCTGAAGCACAAATTGCAACCCGTGTACAAACTGGTTGATACCTGCGCAGCGGAGTTTGAAAGCTTCACGCCATATTTCTACTCATGCTATGACGAAGAAGACGAAGCTACGCCGACGCAGAGAAAAAAAGTCATCATACTTGGAAGCGGGCCGAATCGGATCGGGCAGGGAATTGAGTTTGATTATTGCTGTTGCCACGCGGCTTTCGCGTTGAA
>JAJXZK010000358.1 GCA_021780095.1 Acidobacteriota bacterium
GTAGTTCGATGCCTCGCAGGGTCGTTTTGGGAGCGACGAAAACTGACGCTCCGCCGCCGCAACACGGTCGCTTCGCTACGGCGGAGAGATTCCGCCATAGAGTCCATACAGCGCAGACGCCAGTCCGAGTGCAATCGCGCCCCACATCAGCAGCGGCATATCCACCACCACGGAGATCGATGCCAGCACAATGGCGATCTGCAGGCCGCCGCTCGCAATTTCCAAGGTGTCCTTGCGATGCAGTTCATGATCGCGCTTGTGTTCTACCGCGTGGGCTCGCTGCGCCAGCTGCTCCATGCCATCGGCGCCCGGCTCAGAACGCATTCTCTCTGCGCGCGAACGCGCAGCCGCGATTCGTCTTTGAATCGCAGGGTCGGTACTCGCTTTCGGATCACTCGCCAGCATGTCCGCTTCAGCAGTCAGCACGGTTAGGCGAATCGATTTTGCCTGGTACTGCGCCCAGGTATCGCTGGCAAGGATGTGGTTGGAAAGATAATTCGTTTGCGCATCTTTTTCGGCAAATTCCGTCAGCGCCAGAAAGGCTGCCATGATAGCAATGATGATCGCCGCGCGCCGGTTGTGGCGGCCACCCTCATGGCCCTCCGATGCGTGCTCCAGCCGCTCGTGAGCCTGCTCAAATTCCTCGCTCATCACCGCCAGCCTTTTTCAGATTCCATAACCTCGCCTGCGACCGCGCACGATCTTCCTCCCCCATGTTGTATCAGATCGGAATATAGCGCCGGAGTTATCGGAACTGGTTGCCGAGGGAAGATGCAGCGCCCGGTCGACGTCGAAGCTTTTTCACCCTATCAATTCTTCGGTTGACAAGGCGAACATGGAACTCGACAATGCAGCTGAGTTCCCCCCGCCCAACACTCCCGACTCATCCACGAATGAACGGAGTGCAGTCATGACCAGCTATCAACCTCGCGTCGCACTTACCCTAGGAATCGCATTGTCACTTTCGATGTTCCTGACCGCGTGTAAAAAACCTGCGCCACAGACGGAACAGCCGGCAACTCCGCATGGCCAGTCGGCAACCGGCGCTGTCCCCGCCCCGACTTCACCGGCCACGCCCTCGTCCGCCGCCACGCCATCTTCGTCGGCAACAGCGCCCGCGCCTGCCCCCGTGCGGACGGCTCCAACTCCGCCGCGATCGCCGCGGATTATTCCTGCTGGAACTTCTCTGTCTACGCGAATTTCGAGTGCCATAGGTTCGAAAACCAGCACCGCCGGAGACCACTTTGACGGCACGCTGGTGAACTCCGTTCGCCTCAACGGAAAGGTGGCCATCCCTGCCGGTTCGGCTGTTAGCGGAGTTGTGGTCACGGCCCACTCCGCAGGCAAGTTCAAGGGTGCGGCCACGCTTGCGGTTCGCCTGATCGCGGTGAATGTCAATGGCAAGTCCTATCCCATCCGCAGCAACACGATCAGCCAGGAAACTACGGGCAAAGGTAAGCGCACTGGAGCCTTGGTGGGTGGGGGCGCCGGGGGTGGAGCGTTGATCGGCGGTCTGGCCGGCGGGGGCAAAGGCGCCTTGATCGGTGGGCTTGTCGGCGCTGGTGCTGGCACCGTGGGCTCAGCTGCGACGGGAAATACTCGCGATATTTCCTATCCGGCTGAAACCGTTCTCGCTTTCCGCCTCGGCCAGAGCTTGAATCTGGACGCAAGGACGACAGCGGACAGCGCCGAACCACCGCCACCTCTACAGTAATAATCGCCGCTACTGCTGCGACAGAATAAGTGCGTCAGTGATCGCTCAGGTTCCAAGGCGCGCAAAATTATCGGGGCAATCTGTTCCGCCGGTCTCTATGGCTGAATCGATTGCCCCCTGCTTTGCGACCGCTCTGTCAATCTTTTGCGGCCGCCTTCCCTAAGATTGTTCCTGCAGAATTGGCACGCGCTTGTGAAGTCTCCACAAAGTCGGTCGATAAGGAGTTTATGGCGGCTCCGGAACTCCGGGGGGTGGACGCATATGGACGATCGCGTGGACATGCTGGAGGCAGCTCTTGACCTGATGGAAGAGGGAATCGCCGTACTCGACGAGCAGTCCAACGTGGTGCATTGGAATCACGCCGCCGCCGCCCTCACCGGATACGCGGCGCAAGATGTGATCTGGCGACCCTGCCCGGAGGGCTTATTTCGCGTCGATCAACAGCATCGAGACAAGGTGGCTGCCAGCGCGGAAGCGGAATTGAAAGCGGGGTTGGCACAAGTTGGGATTGCCAGCGGGCTCACATTCGGAGAGCCGGTGACCGAGCCCTCGCAAGCGTCTGATCCAAGCCTGCAACGCCTCACTCTGGTAGCCATCCGCCACAAGTTGGGGCATGGACTGCCGGCGATGCTGCGAAAAGTTTCCTTGCACGATTCGCAGGGCGCGCCCAGGGGTGCTGTCCTGTTGTTTTATCCCGCGGAAGAGGTGGATGCATATCAGCGTGGAGAAAGCGGCGAAGGTGTCGGCATCGAGGCCAGCCAGGCGGAGATGGAAGATCGCTTGGACGCAGCTCATCATCAATGGAAGACCAGCGGCATGCCGTTTGGTCTGCTGTGGATCACGGTCGATCAGGCGCGACCGCTGCGCAAAACCCATGGCCGAGATGCCTGCGAAGCGATGCTGCGTGCGGTGGAAGATACACTGCTGCGTCAAATGAAGCCGGCAGAAACGATAGGACGTTGGGGAGATAACGAATTTCTGATCATTGCGCACGAACGTTCGGCGGAGCTGTTGACCGACCACGCGCGGCGACTGGCCGGTCTTGCTCGGACTGTGGATTTTCGTTGGTGGGGCGATCGCATCGGCCTCACCCTCAGCATTGGAACCAGCTTTGCAATTGAAGCCGACACCCTGCAGTCCCTGCTGAACCGGGCGCGACAGGCCATGCGAACCAGCGAATACGCGGGCGGCAACCATGTCACCGAGGCAAGGGGAGAGCAATGCTTCCAATCATAGGAATTGCTGTCGTATTCGGAGCCGTGATCGGCGGGTTCCTGATGGAGAAAGGGCATATCCTCGTCCTGCTCCAGCCGGCCGAGTTGGTGACGATTGCAGGCGCCGCTTTGGGCACTATCCTGATCGCCAATCCGGTCTACATTATCAAGGCCATGATCGGGGGCGTTGTTGGCGTGTTGAGCCCTTCGAAATTCAACAAGGCCCGATACCTGAGCACCCTGAAGATGATGTTCGAGCTGTTCAATAAAGTTCGCAAGACCGGGCTGACCGGCGTGGAAGACGACGTAGAAAAACCGGCCACCAGCGAAATCTTCAAGAAGTATCCGGAGTTCTTAAAGGACCATCACTCTCAGGCATTCGTGTGCGACACGCTGCGCACGGCCATTACCGGTGGCGTCGATCCGTTCGACATGGACCAGATGATGGAGCTCGACATGGAGGTGGCGCACCATGAGACGCTGCAGCCGATCCAGGCGCTGACCACCGTGGCCGACGCGCTGCCCGGCTTGGGAATTGTCGCGGCCGTCCTTGGTGTTGTGATCACGATGGGCTCCTTGGGTGGGCCGCCGGAAGAAATCGGCAAGAAGGTCGCCGCTGCATTAGTCGGCACATTTTTGGGAATCCTCATGTGCTATGGCCTGGTTGGGCCGCTGGCCTCCAGCATGAGCAAGGGAGCGGATGAGCACAACGCCTACCTGCATGTGTTGCGAGTCATCATCCTCGCATTTCTGAAAGGATTGGCGCCGATTCTCGCCATTGAGATGGGAAGGCGAGCGATTCCGGAACGCGTTCGCCCCAGCTTTGACGAAATGGAGAAGGGATGCAAGAAACCCTCGGCGGCGGCGAGTTCCAACACAGGGGCCAAGGCCGCGGATGGCACCGCAGCCTAGAGAGACAGGAGCATGGCCACAGATCGAAAAACGGTTCGACCGATCATCGTTATCAAGAAGAAGGTTTCGCACGGCGGCCATCACGGCGGCGCGTGGAAGGTGGCGTATGCCGACTTCGTCACCGCGATGATGTCGCTGTTTATCGTGCTGTGGCTGATGAACTCCGCTCCGCAGATCAAGAAGGCGGTCGCAGGCTACTTCAACGATCCGAAAAGCGGAGGACGCGAAACCGGCACCACTGTGCTGGGCTCCAACAAGAGCATTTCGATCGACCAGAAGAATGTTCAGAAGCTGAAGGACCAAATTGAAAAGGCGATCTTGAAGCAGACGGACTTGAGTAAGCTTTCCAAGCAGATCGTCCTTACCATTACCAGCGAAGGGCTGAAGATTGATCTGATTGAGGACAAAGGCGGCACGTTCTTTCAGAGTGGCAGCGCCAAACTGAGTCCAAGCGGCGTCGAGTTGCTCAATCTCCTCGCAACCCAGTTGAAAGCACTCCCGAATCACTTGCTGATTGAGGGCCATACAGATGCTCAGCCCTATGTCGGCAACCGCGATTACACGAACTGGGAGCTGTCGGCGGACCGGGCCAATTCCGCGCGCCGGGTACTGCAACAGGGTGGAGTGGGGCCCAATCAGGTGGCGCAGGTGCGTGGGTATGGAGATCAGATGCTGCGCGTGCCATCGAATCCGTTCGATCCGACCAATCGACGAGTATCCCTAATTGTGCAGTGGCAGGATGCGTCGGCGCTGGCAGCGAATGCTGCCGAAGTTCCCGGAACCGCGAACACTGGAACGGGGGGCACGAACGCGACTCCTGCCACCGGTCCCCGAAACAAAACTTCCGTGCCGACAGCTAGTCTTCCCGTGCCGAAACCCGCGGCGGACGTTTCAAAATCCTTGCCGCTCGGAAAGCCAACCGCGGCTCCGGCGGCAAGACTCGCCCCAGGACTGCCCGCGAAGCCAGCCCCAAAGCCCGAGCGGGCGGAGCGGCTCAAATCCCTTATCCCGGCAAAGATCAGGCATTCTTGAACATTGCTTCACCTAGTGTTCACCGCGACGTGCGGCGTCGACTAGATGAATGAACTCGATCGCCATTTCTTAGGAGCCAATCCAGAATAGGGGAATAAGACCCAGCGCTGCCAGGGTGGTTAGCAGTGCCAGGCTCTGCACGCCGGTCTTCCTGTCGGCTAGGCTATAGGCGTAGATGCCTTTCACCAGATTGTTGCTAGACGCCGCAATCAGGACCGCCGCCGCCGCTACTTTTACCGCTGTTAATGTGCCCGCAGCCTGAGTCATTCCCATGATGAACGGATCCACGTCGGTCACGCCCATGATGGCGGCCAGCGTATTCACGCCCGCTTTGCCGAGATACGTGACGGCCAACTGTGTGGCAATCAGCATCGCCAAAAACAGTATCGCAAACAGAAACGCCGTCAGCAGGTCGAGCGGATTTTTCGGCTCAAACTCCTTCGATAGCGTTCCAGTTTCCGGATCCGGACGGCGTGTCCACAACCATCCGATGCCAATTCCCGAAGCGGCCAGCACCAGAAATGGAACCGTCAACAGGTGCATCAGTTGCCGATTGAAGATCGCCAGCAACGCCGCCAGCCGAAGATACATCACTCCGGAAGCTATCAAAATGCTCCCCGAAAAAAGATTGGAATGTTTCTCCTCCGCCGATCGGCGTGCCATCACCACGGTGGTCACGGTCGAGGAATACGCCCCACCCAGAATGGCTGCCAGCACGACTCCGCCTCGCCGCTTCGTCAATTTTTGCAGGACGTAGCTGCCATAGGAAATCGTGCTGACCCCAACCACCACCAGCCACGTCTTGAATGGATTGATGTGGAATCTGCCTAGCTGTTGGTTCGGCAGAATGGGCAAGATAACGCCCCCCAACAAAAGAAACTTGGTGAAGGTAAGGATTTCCTGCGCCGGAATGCGCGTTGCCAGCTTCTCCAGAAATTCTTTCAGATCGAGGAACAACAGGCAGGCGACGCTCAGCGTGGTAGCCACCCAGAAGTGCCTGTAGCAGATGAGCGCACCCACTAGGAATGTCGCAAGGCCCGACATCTCCGTGGTCACGCCAGCCGCCGTCGTCGACGAAAGCTTGTGCCAGTAAGACAACAGCAGAAATCCGGCAATCACCAGAAGCCCGACAGTCAACGGCAGCAGTTGCGTACCCGCGAGCAGCGCCAGCGAGTAGCCGATCAGCCCGATCAGCGGAAACGTTCGCACCCCGCCAAAGGAATACGAAGTTCCGGCGGCCTTATGCTCTTCCCGCTCCAGCCCGATCAGAAAAGACAGGAACAGGACGAGGACAATCTTCATGGCCTCGGGATGGAGACGCGCGTAGATTTCCATAACGGTTCTGGAGTTGTCCTGGATTATTCTTTTGCAGTATAGTCGCCCCACGGTTTCGCACTAGACCAAACATCAAATCTCGTGGTTCGATCATGGGGAAACCGAGGTACGGAACTTCCGGGTCGGGATGTCTGCTATCTGTCCCTGCAGCGTCGGGATACCCGATTTGACGGGCCGATAGGAGCGTCTGTCGACCCAAGCGCGCGGATGATGGATTTGGGGTCGTAAACGCATCCGCCCCACACTCCACCGCTGGCGTGAACCAGCGCGGCCCATAGGCGCGTGTCGTCGGGCAGGTTCGGGTCGGGAGCGAGATCGTCGCGCAAGGGACGCAGAGCCAGCCGCCGCGAGCCTTCTTCCGCATCGAACCTTTCCGCGGCTTCACCCACAAAGTTCACCGACCCTTCCAGCTTAATCCGGTCGATCACAATTTCGATCACGTCGCCGTCGACAATCTTACCCACACTTCCTCCTGCCAGCGCCTCCGGAGAAACGTGTCCGATGCATGCGCCAGTGGAAACGCCGCTAAATCGGGCGTCTGTAATGACGGCCACATGTTTTCCGAGGGGCAGATGTTTCAACGCGGAGGTGACTTGATAAATCTCCTGCATACCAGAGCCCATGGGACCGCCGCAGATCAGCACCAGGATGTCGCCCTGTTGTATCGCGCCTTCCTTAATGGCATGAATCGCGGCCGACTCGGAAACGAATACTTTGGCCGGACCTGTAGTTCGAAAGATACCGGAGGCGTCGACGAGGGAAGGATCGATGGCCGTACTCTTGATCACCGAACTTTCGACAGCAATGTTTCCAACCGGAAAGCAGAGAGTTGGCGTCAGGCCGCGCGCCCTGGCGCGATCGGGCGCCATGATGACATCATCCGGATCGATGCCATCCAGACTTTTCAATCGCGCGCGAAGCGCATGTCGCCGCTCGCATTGCTGCCACCAGTCCAGACTCTCATCCAGCGTGGATCCAGAGGCGGTCAACACGCTCGTATCAATCAAACCGACGCGACGCAAATGCAACATCACTTCAGGAACGCCGCCGGCCAGGAAGACCTGGACAGTAGCAAAATTTTGCGGACCATTCGGCAATGCATCCACCAGGCGCGGCACAGACCGATTGACTCGAACCCAGTCGGAGGCGTCCGGTCGTTGTAAGCCGGCGTGGAACGCGATCGCTGGAAGATGCAATAGCAGATTTGTCGATCCGCCAAACGCAGCATGCAACACCATTGCATTGTGGATGGATTCCTGACGAAGGAAATCGCGAGTTCCCAAGCCACGCTCAAGCAAGCGCAATAAGGCTTTCGCCGAGCGGTTCGCGGCATCCAGCCAGATGGCATGTCCGGATGGCGCCAGAGCTGTGTGAGGAAGAGAAAGGCCAAGCGCCTCGCCGACTACCTGGGCGGTTGCCGCCGTGCCTAAAAATTGGCATCCACCGCCCGGAGTCGCGCAGGTTCGACATCCCATCTCCGCGGCGTAGTCGAGCGCAATTTCGCCATGAGCGAATCGTGCGCCGATGGTCTGCACGATGCCCGCGTCCTCGCCCTTTTCAGGCAGCAGCGTCACACCTCCCGGTACCAACACAGTCGGGACGGACTGTGCCGAGGCGAGCGCCATCATCATCGCGGGCAGACCTTTGTCGCAGGTGGCGAATCCTACGACACCTTTTCTGGTGGGCAGAGAACGCATGAGTCGCCGGAATACCGTCGCCGCATCATTACGAAACGGCAACGAATCCAACATCCCCGTCGTGCCCTGGGTTCGCCCATCGCAAGGGTCCGTGCAATACGCTGCAAAGGGCACCTCGCCCGCGGACTTCAGCGCTCGCGCTGTTTCCGCCACCAGCAATCCAACTTCCCAATGACCCGTGTGAAAGCCCAGAGCGACCGGGGCGCCATCCTCTGCGCGAATCCCTCCGTGGGTACTTAACA
>JAJXZK010000455.1 GCA_021780095.1 Acidobacteriota bacterium
TATTTGGCTGTAGCAATCCCAAGACGGCCAGCAAGAGCAATTTCACCGACGCCATCAATGCTTTCTAGGTCAAGAATCCCGCTTGCATCATCTACAACCAAATGCCGATCAAGGTGCCCACGACTGGTCTCCTGTTCGCGATTCCAACGAACCAGGAAGACGCATTGGTATCTGCCGGCCTGTTGAGGGTGAGCCACGGCAGTGAAAGCGGTCCTAACTTCGTCGGTGGACACGCGAACTACAATCTTTACTCGCTGACGGACCAAGGCAAATCTTTGTGGCGAAACGAAAATCCAGCAGTTCCTCGCAGCGGAGGGTTTTGCTTTGCCAGGCGACAGGTCACCAGGATCGCGGAGTATACGGCCCCAGCCAATGCCAATGGGACAACCGCCACGACCGTGCAATATGAGTTCAAGGTCGCCGGCATTCCTTCTTGGGCAAAGAACCCCGCCGTCGTCTCGCTGATGATGCGCGCGCCGGCTGCGGGGCATCCTTTCCAGCGCCGCGATGACGCCTGCCAGGAAGCGGTTCCGCCAGCGCACCGATTCCTCCGGCGTCATGTTCATCCGCTGGGCGATCTGCTGGTTCTCCAGGCCGTCTGCGGCCAGCAGCACGATCCGCGCCCGCTCCACAACCCGCAGCGGCAGAGAACGCTGCCGCGCCATACGCTCAAGGGATGTTCTCTGCTCGGGGCTCAGTTCAACTGCGCTGCCGTTCGCATACCGTGTATCGTCCTCCATAGTATGGACGCATCCCAGACATAAACGTTAGTACTTACGACGCACCACACTAGCAGGACGCACTCCAGCAGCATCTATCTACTGAAATGTATAGCGGCTTTGTCGATGCTTGGTTATTGGTGTATCACATAGCCACTACGCGCCAATTTGCTGCCTTGGATCGTCTTGGATTGGTTCCCATTCCAAGCAATTCGGTAGGTTGCGCGCGGATTCACGCCGGCAAACCTTATCGTTACTGTGTGCCGGGCGGGGAACGTATCCAGGTCAAATGAAATGGAATGATTCCTTACCATCACATGACGAAGCGAGCAGGCATTGAAGCCGACGCCCATCTTCCTTTGGAGGTCGATAAATGCGTCGCCTAGTACTGGGTACATCATTTCGATGGAAGTCATACCGCTTCCCGCGCCCCAATTGAATCCGGTCAGCGAGCCGGGTTCGTCAAGGTAACCGGTGTGCGCCCAATTTTCCCATGGCGCAATTGCGAAGATCGAACGGGACGCCCCCACGGCGCGCTCCAAGTATTCTTGACTGCCCGTCGCTTTGTAATAATCCCACAGTAAGACGGCAGCATAGGCCTCGCGGGCGTCGCTCCATTCGGCATCTGTATTCTGAGTCGTGAAGCCTCCGACTAGTTTAGGTGAGAATGCCGGGTTATTCCAAACTTGTTGCGTCAGAAGCAGATAATCCAATACATGAGTCCCAATTTCAAGGTATTCGCGGTCTTTGGTTACGTGAAATAGCTCAAGATATGCCTTCGCCGCCTGGATTTGGGAAAGGTTGTTTTGCGGATATTGCGCCGTCCATGGATCGTAAAATCCAAATGGTTTTCGCGCGCATGATAAAAACGTCTCGAAATCGAACCAGCGCTCTCTTGGCAGCACTTCTCTCGTAATGAAGTCCATCGCCTGTGTTGCGGCATTGAGGTAAGTACGGTTCCCTGTAGCTTCTGCTAGCGAAGCAAGAAACAGGGCCGATGCCGCCGTCTCCGCGTTGAAATCGTGAAAGGTTTTTATAGGCGTTAGGTTTGTGTCGTACCAGGAAGGGATCACGCCACTTGACAGTTGATGCTTTACCAAAAAGTCGCCATAAGGACAAACAAAAGCGAGAATCTCCGCTTTCCTATCCGGAGTGAGATTTTCACCCCATTGGAGCATCCAGTACGCGGTCCAGGACATGTCGAAGGCATGATAATCGTCGGAGTAACCCGCCCATCCATCGTCACGAATCCAGCGTTTGCCGATGAGCAGGTAAATCGTTGGAAAGGCACCGCCATTCTGTGGGCTTTTGAGCGCCAGATTCAAGCCGCCTTCCGCCTTGTTTTCAATTTCCGTATTTCCAATGCTGCGGCCATACAAATACCACCCGTATGCGGAACGCAGCGTCTGAAACCAGGCGTTAAACCATGCGTCCGGAGCGGGTTTGTTCCACTGCCCCCAAGGATTTCTATTGCTCATCAATGTTCCACAATGCTGATCGCCACAATCGAATCCGCGATACACTTCGTTCGCATAACGAATCCAGGTGTCCTTCCGCCAATCATCGAAGGTCACCAATTGCGACCGCACGACGTTCTGCTGAAGATCGTTGGAGTGTAGAAGTTCCTCGCGACCGGTGTTCTTCCAAAGAAGGCGGACTGCCCTGCGATAGCCAAGGTTTTTGGGTTGGGCGGATGCCACGATCCGATATTGGTATTCCACGGTGCCCGCGAGGACTTTTGGCGTTCCCGTTCGTGAGCGCCGGAAATAGCTGTGTCCATAAGGTCGGGAAGGTATCTGGCCGTAAGAGAGCCATGGGAGGGCATCCGAGGTAACGTCGAGATCGAGAGCAAGCGGCTCGCGTCGGCGATCGCTCAACTTAGGCATTAACGCCGTGAACACTTCCCCTTGTTGCAGCATGACCACGGGAGACTTGAAGCCCCAGATGGGAATGTCGTCGTCAGCCTGGTTCTTAATGTTCTGGCTCCAGACGAAGTCCACCGGGCCGGAAAGCGCAGTCTGCGATTTGCGCCTGCCCGGAGCGAAATCGTAGCGGTCCTCGACAGAGCGCAACGCAACGCCAGGCTTGGGCACAAATTTGACGTCCACGGCCAAAACGTCCGGCTCAGTCGTAAGAAGGACCCGCTGCTCGAGAGAACCGACAGCGCAGTCCCCATGCAACAGGAACCCTCCGGCAATTCGTTCGACCTGTCGCATTTGACAGGAATGAATCTCGTCCGATTTTCCCGCTGTGAAGACGCGCGTCGGGGCGTAGAGGGAGGAAAGCGCGGGTACCCAGGCGTTATGTGCCCGGATGGAAATTACTTCGTATGTGGGAGTGTCCCTGTTTCCCAGCTCTACCCGGACCCGTCCGTTATGCGCCTCCAGCGTAACTGCGCCAAGCGGGCAAACTGAGACTATCGAGAGTACAAGGAATGTCGTGGCACGCATATCGATAGAGATGTCCGATCAATTATTTTTTCAATAGCTCCGATGATTATTCGTCTGGTCCTGCGACCTGCCGAGCGGCCCATTATTGTTCGTTTACAGTAGTGGAACTTTTCTTGGAACCGAAACCGATAAGGCCGGAATCGTTGCCTGGGCCGCCGACCGGTTGCAATGCCGGGAGTCTTTGCTCGACGGACGGCAGCGGAGGAAATGGTGCGTGCGGTTCGGCCTGATACCAATAGGCGACGGAATAGAAATTATCCGAGCGATCGTTGGCACTGCCATGCTCTATGGTTGCCTTGAACGACTTGGTAAATGGGATGGGTGAATCGAGATGAAAGCGATACACACTCGATCGACTGCCCGCCAACTCCTTGCCGACAACGGGCGCGCCATACAGTGGATAGGAAAATGGCTTGCCGCCAAAGTCCCATGCGCCGAGAAAGTAGTCCTCCGATCCGGTTCCAGCGATGGATGGCTTCTTTGCACCGTCGATAAAGAACATGTCGTCGCCTTCGCCCCACCAAAAGTCCTGGTTCTGCAACACCGACATGGTGACGCCTACATACTGTCCATGCCCTTTCGCATCCATCCAGACATAATTCCCATCGCCATACAGGTTCGCCTTGTCGTTTACCAGCGTATCCTGATTGTTCGTCCACGTGTCGGTCCAGCCGCGGTTGGGCTGCGCCTGCCGATACTCCGCGTGAAAATAAAGAGTATCGGGCGGCAGCGGATGAGAGTAGGTTCGATAATCGATGTTGTAATAGAAAGCCGCGATGGGCTGCTTTCCTTCATTCGTTATCGTGATGCGCGCATGTCGCCGAAACGGCATCGGGAAGAAACAGTTCAAACTCTTATCGCTTCCAACCGACAACATTTCCGACTGCCAGCGGTAATAGTAGCCGAGGCCTAACCCGAAGAAGTCTCCAATTGGGGTTTCGACGCTGGGATCCGTTTCTCCATCCCAATACATGCGCAGAACAATGCGTTTCAGGTTGTAATGCTCCGCGGCCGCAATGGTGAACCAAATGTGGGAGACGGTCCCCGGGCCATCCACATCTAACACGGTCAGCGTTGCACCCGAAGCAACGACGCGAAAGTCCGCGTTGGAGCCCTTCGGGTCGGTACTTGACGCACGATGCGGAGTGTAGGTCTGCTGGCGCGTTACGTCCGGTTGCCAGCTCGCATTCTGGGCATAACTCAGACCCGCGGTGCAGGACGCAAGCAGGAAGAAGATTGCAAGCCGTTTCATAGGTAGTTCCCTCCGAATGTTATGCGTTACTCGATGCCAAAGCTGTGTTGCATCTGTTCAAGAGAGATTCCATTTGTCTCGGGGTAATAAAACAGGACGATAAAGAAATCGATCATCATCATCGCCGCAAAAAAGATGAACGGGTATGCTCCGGAAGAGGTGGCCATCACGGGAAACACCAGAGAGATGACCGCATTTGTAACCCAGTGCGAGGAGCTTCCCAGGCTTTGCCCCTTGGACCGGACTACGGTCGGAAACACCTCGCTGATATACACCCAGACCACAGCGCCTTGCGATACCGCAAAACAGGCAATATAGGCCATCAGCAGCCAAACCAGCCATCCCAGATGACTGTGGGTAAAGAATACGAACGAGATCGCGGCCAGGCACGCCGTCAACCCCACAGTTCCGATGAGCAACAACTTCCTGCGACCGATCCGATCGATGACCGCCATGGCAAGCAATGTCGCCACCAGGTTCATGGCCCCAACAGCGACTGCCTGTATATCTCCGGAGATTTTGCTTGCACCTGCCATTGCGAAAATATCATTCAGGTAATAGAGAATCGCATTGATTCCGGACAACTGGCAGAACATTCCCACGGTGATGGCGAGGAAGACTGGCAGCCGATATTTGCGGGAAAACAGCGGCTCGGCTGAGGCAGACCGCTCCAGATGGATGGAGGCGACAATTTCATCCAGTTCTTTTTCAGGTTCCGGGGCGCCTGTCAGTCGCAGCACGTCCAGCGCTTCGCCCAGCTTTGCCTTCATGGCGAGCCACCGTGGACTGCGCGGAATGCCGAACAGCGCAATGAGGAAAAGAATTGCCGGAACCCCGGAAATGCCAAGTTGCCAGCGCCATTCGTGTGCGCCAATGTGCATGCTGGCAATCCAATAATTCGACATATAGGCAAGCAGAATGCCGACGACGATATTGACCTGGAAGAAGCCGACCAGTCGACCGCGCCACTCTGTGGGCGCGATTTCGGCGATGTACATTGGCCCTAAGACGGACGACCCGCCGATCCCAACGCCGCCTATGAAGCGAAAAACGATCAGCGCAGTCCAGTTCCATGCGAATGCGCAGCCCACAGCGGAGATCACGTAAAAAGCGGCCATGATGCGTAGGCTGTCTCGGCGGCCAAACCGTTGTCCAGGAATGCCCGCCGTCATGGCTGCCAAAACCGTCCCAATCAGGGCGCTCGAGACGGTGACTCCGAGAAGCGTTGGGGTCAGACGATACGTCATCGTCAGGGCGTGCGTCGTACCGGAGATGACCGCAGTGTCGAACCCGAATAGCAGGCCGCCAAGTGCGCCGACCACCGTGCTTTTGACGACATGCGAGTTGATGGTCATAGAGTCTCGCTGGCGCGCGTCTCAGTGGCAATCTCGCGCAGGTTAGGCAGGACATGGCCGATGCTGACCGCCGGAGCATCGGGCTGGCCGAGTGAAAAATACAATCGACTAAACAACGTGTACAGCCGGTTATAGACTGCTGCCTCGGGCGGATCGGGCAGGTAGGTGACAAAGGGTGGACATTGAGCATCCTGGGCTTCCTCGATCGTTGCGTAATCGCCGCACGCAATAAAGGCGAAGATCGCCGAACCGAGACTGGTGACATCGCCCGAAGGAACCAGTACCGGCTTATTCAACGCATTGGCATAGACGCGATTCAGCACGTTGTTCTTCTGCGGAATCCCCCCTCCGTTGATGATCCTGTTGACCGGTGCGCCCTTCTCTTCCATACGTTCCAAGATGATACGAGTGTGGAGCGCCGTTCCCTCAATGGACGCGAAGAGTTCGTCCCGGGCGGTGCTCATCACGTTCCAGCCCAACGTGACGCCGCCAAGGTTGGGATTCACCAGAACTGTTCTGTCTCCGTTATCCCACGCCAGACGGAGGAGCCCAGTCTGCCCCGCACGGTAGCTTGCCATTCCCTGCGTCATCGTGGCAACATCGGACCCGGCCCGCCGGGCGATGCCGTCGAACAGATCGCCCACCGCCGATAGACCGGCTTCGATACCGGTATACCTGGGTAGCACCGAACCCGGGACGACGCCGCTCACGCCCGGCACAAGCGTCTGCTTTTCGCTGACACCGATCACGCAGGTTGAGGTACCGATGACGTTCACCGCATCGCCAAGACGGATATTGGCGGCAATCGCATCCCAGTGCGCATCGAGAGCTCCGACGGGGATGGGAATACCGGGACGGAGTCCAAGACGATCGGCCCATGCAGGACTTAGGCGGCCGGCAACCTTGTCCGATGTCTCATAGTAGCCTGCAAGCTTCTGCCGGATACCGGCGAACAGCGGATCGACCGAGGTCAAAAATTCCTGCGACGGAAGGCCGTCCCATTTTGCATTCCACATCCACTTGTGACCCATGGCGCAGATACTGCGTGGCACGTCGGCAGGCGAAGTTATGCCGCAGAGGGTCGCGACGACCATGTCGCAATTTTCCAGCGCGGTCGCCAATCGCGTGCGCTTCTCCGGGTTGTTACGCAGCCAGTGCAACAGCTTCGAAAATCCCCACTCCGAAGAGTAGGTCCCGCCGCACCACTCGATGGCTTCCAGTCTCTGTGTATGCGCCGCTTCGGTAATCTCCCGCGCCTCCCGCCAAGCCCGGTGATCGCACCACAGATAATAATCGTCGAGCGGCTGTAGATTCTTATCGACGAATATCACGCTGGAGCCGGTGGTATCGATCGCTAATGCATTTATCTGCCGTCCATCGATGCCGCTCGACTGGAGCGCCTCTCGCATCGCGCGCTCCAATCCGTCCATTTGCGCGGCGTGGCTCTGCGTAGCCAGGTTGTGGTCATCGATCGAGCGATGCAGCGGATATTTCGCCGTGCCCGAACCGAGACGTGCACCGCTGCGATCGAAGATTGAAACACGCACGCTCAACGTTCCAAAATCGACGCCGGCAACGATGCTCAAGAATTTACTCCAAGGGGAAATTCATGCCTATTGTGGGATTACTCGAATCCGATCTGACCGCAAAGATGTACCCGCACGCCCAGCGCGTAAAACATAGACGCCTTCACAGAGAGCGCCCGGCCAGCCGTCTTCGCATTTGGCGCGTACGCGATGTTGACATGGTTCGCCCGATGCCGCGCCATGAAGGAATCGCGCGAGATGCCATTGAAAGCGGCGTTGACTATAGGCCACTGGATTGTCGTCTGCTTCCATCGCCGCATGATTTCCTCCTCCGGCAGTTGGACCACACAGCCCATGCCCATGGCTACATGCAGAGCATTGCCCTCAACGAATACTCGACTCCAGACGATGTTTCCTGGTTTGCCGACGCCCTTCAGTGTGCCGCCGCCGAGAGGAAAATACATCGGCGGCTGCCGCTCGCTCGACGCGCCGCGATAGCCGTCGATTAGGTGGCTCGCGGGAGCGGCTCCGGAAATTTGCAGCACCCAGACAAAATCGTCGATTTCCTCGCCAGTGTAGCGTTCCCCCCAGCGGACATCGTGCAGCGTTGTGGACGGATCGAGTCCGAGAGCCGTCCAGCAGCGATTGGTCACCAGTGCGTCCAGCCCGGCACACTCATCCACTTCATTGAAGTGGGGCAGCGGCCCGCCGGCGTAAAGTTCCTTGCCGGAATGCTCATCACACACCGGGGGACGACTGGAGTTATTGAGCAGACCTTCAGCCAGATCCGACGCCGGGACCATATCTTTCAACCCTTGTTGGTACTGAATTCC
>JAJXZK010000355.1 GCA_021780095.1 Acidobacteriota bacterium
GACAATTTGCCGGTGAATATACCGCGAGGGCAACACCCGTTCCCATCCCGAACACGGAAGTAAAGTCTCGCTGGGCCGATGGTACTGCATTTTTGAGTGTGGGAGATTAGGTGATCGCCGGCATTAAATTAGCAAAAAAGTCACCCTTTATCGGGTGGCTTTTTTGTTGCTGCGAATGATGTCAGCAACCCGGAGCAGAGAAGGTCGGCCGCCGGCTTCCCTGCTCCGTACCTGCCAATCGCAAATTTTTCCTGCACAGAAAATATGCCGCATCCACGGCACTTCTGCTAACCTACTTTCACTATGCTTCACCTGCTGCTTATCTGGTTGCTCAGCTCCATCGCGCTGCTCATTTGCGCCTACATCGTGCCAGGCTTTGAGCTTGCCGGGTTCGGCAGTGCCCTGATCGCATCCCTGGTCGTCGGATTTCTGAATGCGACTCTCGGATTTCTGCTGAAGCTCCTGACCTTCCCACTGAGTATTCTGACCCTTGGGCTTTTCTTGCTGGTCATCAATGCCCTCATCCTGCTGCTGGCCAGCGCCTTCGTTCCCGGATTTCATATTCGAGGTTTCGTCCCTGCATTCCTGGGCGCCATCGTGCTGATGCTGGTTCGCCTCGCCTTCCACGTCATCATGCATGCCTGATAAGTGTTGTCTTCGATAGAAAAGGCTCCCGCGCACGGGAGCCTTTGTTGATTTCAACTCACGCCGAATCACGGAATCTTGGTCAGTTCAACCTGGCTCCAGGACGTGAGTCGTTCGAGGTATATCATTTCAGCGCGGAATGCTCAGTTGCCAGTCCGGAAATTTCCGAAAGAACATTCGCGTCTTCGCACTCGCTTTGGCCAACACTTCGGCCCAGGGTCCAAGTCAAGATCTGCTCGTTGGTCGCTGTTCTAACATCCATATAGATCAGTTCACTAGAAAGGACGCAGCCGATGCCAGCCGCGCTCGGAAATATTTTCGGCGTGGACGACTCGAAATCTCCTCGATTGCAAATACAAAAGGCCAGGCGCTGATCGCCTGGCCCCCCGAGTGTACCCTTGTGAAACTGCAGCGTGAGAAGCTCTCAATGCATCTGTTGCAGCTTTTGCGCGGCAATCTGGCCAGCCGTTGTCTTCGTATCCTTGTCCTTCAACTGCGCATAGATTTGCTTCGCCTGCCCTGGATTGGTCTGTTCATATATGCCGGCCAACTCCAGATTCGACTGCCCGGCTGGCACCGCAGTCGTGGGATGCGCGATCAGGTGCTTCAGTAAAGCGATGGCATCGGAGGTTTTTCCGCTCTGACGATAAAGACTGACAAGCGCCATGTCAGCGAGGGAGCTCAGGTTTGCATCGCCATGGTCCGCCACTTTTTTCAGCGTCGTTTCAGCGTCAGATGTGTTGCCCATCTCCATATACGTCAGGCCAGCGAAGTAGAGCGCGTTCTGGCCCGCATCGGTTGAACCAAAACTATCCGCAACCTTCAAAAATTCCGCGTTCGCGGCTTTGGCACGAATAACGGCAGAAGGATAGGTCCGTACTCCAGGTTCTGGGGGCGTACCGGGCTGGTCAACGGGAGCGCTATAAATGTCCATTGCTGTTCCAAACGCAACCGAGGCTTCGTCCTGCCGATGCTGATAGAAAAGAACGCTGCTGATGGCAATTACCAGAACGCCAATCACGATTGCAGAAACCAGAATTGCTTGCGACTTATGATCTTCCAGCCAGCCTAAGGCGCTGTTTGCGTGGTCGATGAGGGCATCGTGTTTAATGGCATGTCGGGTTTGTGTATCCACAGAATTAGGCCGGGTTCCTTCGCGGGGGGTTAAATAGTGGCAGCTGCATAAGGAGCGCGCTGCTCCTACAAGTGTAGCAGCCGCAAAAATGGGGTGCAAACGAATGTTCCCTTGGAATCAGGGGGTCGAGCGCCAATAGACGCTGAGGTATCTTAAGGGGTAACTGGTGCAGCGGCTGCGGCGTTCTGGGCCGATAGCAGGCTTCGCACCAGGCGTGTCGAAACAACCGCCTGAAAGATGGCTCGCTTGCCCTTTTGCTCCACCTTCATGCTGCGTACAACAGCCGCCCAGTCGGCAGTGTTCGCGTCCTGAGCGCCAATCGTGACCTGTGTGGAACGGAGGAGACCGAGCGCCAGATTCACCATCTCGACAGATTCTTTGGCGGTGGCTGCACTCGGCGCAATCTCTTCCAGGCGCATGTGCACAGACCCCAGGTAACGGATCGAACCGATAAACGCGGCCCCCGCAGGCAGCGATAACGGTAGGCCGAAAACGTGGAACTGTATTCCCGGGCCAGTTGAGGGTTCAATCTCGCCAATTCCCCAGGCTTCTGAAAGCAGGGGCACTTTCGAGTAGTAGCGCGACAACAATGTATCGCCAGTAAACGGCGACGCCGCAGAATGGTAACGATCGATGATGGAGTGGATCTGTTCCGCCGTCGGGCCATTGGACACGGCTACCAGGTCATAGCCCAGCACGACAACCCGGACCTTGCGACCCTCATGAACAATGGAGTAGATCTCGTCCCCCGCGTAGCTTTCACGGGCAGACGACTGCGCCTCTAGATAGGCCGCCAGACGCTGTCCATCGAAGCGCCCCTGAAACACCTCAGAATACGCGACTGCACCGTTAGGGCCATTGGGATCCGCCATGCGATGGATGGCAAAAGCGGCTTCATCGAGATCGCGTTCGAACACGACGCCGGTAGCGTCGATGAACTTCTGATAATCAGGCTCATGTGCCACAGGATGCTGATCAAAGCGAGTCAGCGTTCGCAGAGGCTTCAAATTGAAGTAGACAATGCCATCCGCCTCGGGAAGAATACTTGCGACTTCCGGCGGCGCCTGTTTGCGGAGATAGACGGCCGTCACCAGCGCTGCCAAAATGGCAAGCGCAATCGCCAGGCTAATCCATGTGCGCCTACGCATGGGTAGGCGCGAACCTCATGCGCTGAATGCGGAGCAGATGGATGCGGGAACCAGGTGTACGACTTCGGCCACTTGAATCAGTCATTGAAGTTGCATCAGGCTACGGTTTCCCCGCTTCGCAAACACTCCGTCTGCTAACGACGCCCACGCGAAGGGAGAAACGTGATTCCGAGGATAGCATGAATCCGTCTCGGGCAGAATAAACCTTACATCATCAAATCGGCAGGAGGTTCATTCTGCAACTCGCGTCAACTCCAATCCATGGCCGATCGGCAATGTAACAGACGCTGTACCCCGCTGCATGCGCACATGTGCGACGTAGTCCGTTAGTTGGTGCGACAGGATGTTATCCGCGACAACAATGGCCCCCGGACGAAGGCGCAGCATATCGAAGAAGCGAATGTAATCCTGCTTCTCGCAGTCGATCAGGGCAAATTCCACATCGTTCAGTTGCGGCAGAATCTGCGCAGCGTCGCCAAGACGAAAATCAACAAAATCGTCGAGACCCAACCGGGCGATCGTCTCTTTCGACTCGCCCTGACGAACAGGTTCAATCTCAAGTGAGATCAGCTTTCCCTGCGTCTGCTGCGCGGCTGTGGCCAGCGCGATGGTGGAAATACCGCTCGATCCACCAATCTCAACGATCTTTCTAGCGCCGACACAGGAGGCGAGTGCAGAGAGAAACTCAGCGCTCGCTGGGGCAAGATTGCGATGCCGTTCTGCAAACGGAACGTCGGAAGCATCCTGCTGCACCTTGCGAACCCACAAGCGCTGAATCTCTGCGCTATGGCTTTCATTCAACATTGCAATTCCAACATTGAGTCAAGAATTGGGCCGCTACTTCTGTTCCGCTTTCACAGCAGCTTCCGCTGCCTGAAAACCAATCTTGGAATGGTGGCCGTCGCAGAAGGGCTTGTTGACGGAAGCGCCGCAGCGACAGAGCGCGACTTTCTCTTTACCGGTCAGATCGTAGCGATTTCCTTCGGCATCGGTCAGTTCCAGTTCCGACAAATCCCCTGTCACCATGAATGGGCCGTTCTTAAGTGCAACCGTCTTAATCGCCATCGATATTGTTCTCCGTGAGGTATTTTGTGAATCGTTTATGAGGAAGCTCCGGCCAGCCGGTAGAAGTAAGCTGGCCCGTACGCAGCAGATGCAGGTACCGGCCAGATTGTTTCACTAAGACGCTGGCTATTGAAGAAGCGTCGGTTCTTCGCCGTTTTCTTTTTCCTCCGGCGGAATGACAACCGCAGCTGCCACCTTGTCCGGCTCTTCCAGGTTTAACAGGCGAACACCTTGAGTCGAACGGCCCGCCGCCCGCACCGTTTTGGTGTCGATGCGGATGATCTTGCCGAACTGACTGATCACCATCAACTCACTCGCATCATCCACTAGATTGATGGAGCACACCTTGCCATTCTTCTTCATAGTCTTCAAGTTGATGACACCTTTGCCGCCGCGTGTCTGGAGACGATATTCATCCACGTCGGTACGCTTGCCATAGCCGTTATCGGTCACCGACAGAATCAGGCAGGCACAGTCCGCACCGCCATCGCTCTTCTTGCGTTCCTTGGGAGTGACCGCAACACCGACAACATAATCGTCCTTCGCCAGATCGATGCCGCGGACACCGGCCGCCGGACGCCCCATGGAGCGAACATCATTCTCATCGAAGCGGATCGCCATGCCGTCGTGCGTGGCCAGGAAGACGATCTGTTTGCCGTCAGTAATCCGTGCCGCCACCAGTTCATCTTCCTTGTCGATGCCAATGGCAATGATTCCCTTGGACATGACGTTCGAAAAATCTTTCAGCGGCGTTTTCTTGACCTTTCCGTTGCGCGTGCCGAAGAAGATGAACTTCCCTTCTTCTTCCAGGTTGCGCACCGGCAGAATAGCGCAGACATTTTCGCCCGGTTGCAGGCTCAACAGACTGGCCATGGCTTTCCCCTTGCCTGCTGCGCCAACATCGGGAATCTCATACACCTTGAGCCAGTAGACGCGTCCGGTGTTGGTGAAGCACAGCAGGTACGCATGCGTGGAGTCGATAATCAACTGCTCGACGAAATCCTCTTCGCGTGTGCGCATGCCAAAACGTCCCGTACCGCCGCGACGCTGCTGGCGATAGGTGGAGATCGCAGTACGTTTCAGATATCCGGAATGCGAGACAGTGATGGCCACCTGCTCGTCTGCAATCAGGTCCTCCATCTGCAACTCTGCTGTCTCATCCAGAATTTGCGTGCGACGCTCATCGCCGTATTCCTTCTTCACCGCTTCCAGTTCCTTGACGATGACGCTGCGCAGTTTCTTCTCGCTGGCTAGAATCGCCTCGTACTCGGCAATCCTGTCGCGCACTTCGCCAAGTTCCTTCAGCAACTCGTCGATCGAAAGCTGCGTCAACCGATACAACTGCAGCTCGAGCACGGCGTCTATCTGGCGATACGTCATGCCGGCTTCTGCCGACATGTTTGTCGTATCTTTGTCCAGCTTGATGACAATTTCTTTGCCCAGCGAGAAGCGGTGCAGATTCTCTCTGGCATCCCCGCGGGAAGACGACCCGCGGATAATTTTGATGAAGGCGTCCAGGTTATCCAGCGCAATCTTGTAGCCTTCCAGAATGTGCTCGCGCTCGCGAGCCTTTCTCAGCAGGAAGGCGGTGCGGCGACGCACAACATCGATCCGATGATCAAGGAAATGCCGAATCGCCTGCGGCAGCCCCATCTCTCTCGGCTGGCCATTCACAACCGCCAGAAAGATCATGGAGAAACTGTCCTGCATCTGCGTGTTCTTGTACAGCTGATTCAGAACAATCTGTGCTTCCGCTGTTCGCTTCAGCTCAATCACGATCCGCATGCCGTCGCGATCACTCTCATCGCGCACGTCACTGATGTCGTCGATCACTTTTTCATTTACCAGGCTGGCGATGCGTTCAATCAGCTTCGACTTGTTCACCTGGTACGGAATTTCAGTAACGATGATGGCCTGACGCCCTTGCGTAATGTTTTCGATGGCGACTCGCGCTCGCATCAGGAAGCGGCCACGTCCCGTCCGGTAGGCCTCGAGGATTCCGCTGCGGCCATAGATAAACCCCCCGGTCGGGAAATCCGGACCCTGCACGTGCTGCATCACTTCCGCCAGTCCGGCGTGAGGATTGTTCACCATTTCAATGGCGGCGTTCACGATCTCCGTCAAATTATGAGGAGGGATATTGGTCGCCATGCCGACCGCGATTCCGCTGGATCCGTTGACGATCAGCGTGGGAATGCGTGTGGGCAGCACAACTGGCTCAAAAGTGCTTTCGTCGTAATTCGGGGTAAAGTCGACCGTCTCCTGATCGATGTCGGCCAGCATCTCGCCTGCAATGCGGGTCAAGCGAGCTTCTGTATACCGCATCGCGGCTGGCGGATCTCCATCGACAGAACCAAAATTCCCCTGTCCGTCGACCATGGTGTAGCGCATGGTGAACGGCTGCGCCAGTCGTACCATGGTGTCGTAAATGGAAGCATCTCCGTGGGGATGGTAGAGTCCCATGGCTTGTCCGACGACCTTGGCGCACTTGGTGTATTTCTTGTTGTACTGCAGGCCCATCTCCTGCATCGTGTACAGCACGCGCCGGTGGACAGGTTTCAGCCCATCGCGCACATCTGGCAATGCTCGTCCGATAATCACCGACATGGAATAGTCGAGATAGGAGCGTCGCATCTCGTCTTCAATGTTGATGAAAATCATGTGGGCCGCGCCTGGACCCGTGGGACCGCCCGGAGGGGTACCGTTGCTGCCCGTACCATCGCTGCCATTATTACCAAGAGGAAGTTGGGGGTTTTGCTCGTCTGCCATTTTTTGTCGCGAACCGTTCTTTTTAGAAGGTGAGCCTAGAGCCTATCCGGCGGTCAATTGGGACTGTGTTCGGGGTGCCGGACGGAACGGAAGGTCTCTATCTAGAATACAGTGTTTTCAGGGGTTTGAGCAGGCCCGAAGCATTGAAGTTCACGATGGGTTAACTCTTGATTTACTGGGATTTAACCTTGGGAAACAAGCAGTGGTAGGCTAGCCAGAGTCAGAACGATCTGCGTCACCGCTAAGGCCCCCGTTAGCCACAGGAACATCCGCTTGCGGCGAGACTCCAGCATGTCCGCGAACACCCCGCCAGTGAAGGTCAAAACAAATGGCACAGCCCAGATCCAAGGCTCGCTGCGCACTCCCGTGGTCTCCAGGGAAAACAAAATCAGCGCAACGATCAGCGGTGTCGTATTCCCGAAATACCGCGATCGGCGATGGAAGATGTATAGCGCTGCGGCGGAAAGCGCGGCAATCGTGAGGCCAGCGTTCGAAAGACTCTCCATCATGTGCAGACTGCCTGCCCAGGAGAACCACATGCGCGCATCGGCGCTTTCAAAGACATAGCTGAGACCATCCAGGTGGAAGGCGTAGGACGCGACTAGAATCAAAAATCCGCCCACAAACGCAATAACCAATGCGGGCAGCACAGCAGGCTTCTTATTTTCAGCTAGATACATCATGAATCCCAAAGCCAGCAGTAACCCCAGGAGAGCCGCCACAACATGCGCCGTTGCTGTTAGCCCCAGCGCCACGGTGAGCAGGACCATCCGCGGACGCCATTTCCTGCGTGGTCCCTGCATGGCGTGCGCCAAACCTACTGCGGTGTAGAGAATGCCGTAGAGCCCCCAGGCCGCGAGAATCTCATTGTTTGGGCGAACGCAAACACGGATCATTTCCGGCGAAAAACAATACAGGGTCAGCGCAAAAAAACCGCCTGCGTTCCCATAAAGCCTACGCGAGACCCACCAAATGCCGCCGCCCAGCCACACTCCAAAAAGAACGAACGGCAGTCGCAGAAGTAGAAGAATGTTGCCGGCCAAGTGCCGCATCTCCCAAGGCGACACGCTTGTGGATTGGCCTAGAAGCATGCGCTCCATCGTCAGTGGAAATCCGGCGACACGATAGGCAAAGGTCCCATCGCTGATGTTGCCGCAAGACGTCAGATATCCGGCCAGCGGAGAAGGCCGCTCCCAAAGTTCGCGACCGCAGCGCGCATACGCATAATCCTCGCGTGTCAGCGACTGCCGGTGAACCACCCACAAACACTGCAAGGCGAATACGCATAGCATGGCAGCAGCCAACATCTGCGGTTTGTGAATTTCAAATCTCGGCGTGCCCATGCGGCTGTTGCT
>JAJXZK010000431.1 GCA_021780095.1 Acidobacteriota bacterium
GGAAACAAGAGCGAAGAAACATGGGACAATCAGAGCGCGGCGGAGAATGATTCGATGATGGAGTTAAAAGACAAGCGAATCCTGGTGGTGGGGCTGGGGAAATCCGGCCTGGCCTCCGCCATCTTCCTGCGGAAACAAGGCGCGCAAGTCACCGTCTCCGACCTGCGCAGCGTGGAAGCCCTGGCGAAGGAATTGCCCGCCCTGCTCGATATCGGAGTGATGGTCGAAGCCGGCGGTCATGGCCTGCTGACATTTCGCCGTCAGGATTGGATCATCGTCAGCCCCGGAGTTCCATTGGACACTCTGGAACTGGTGCAGGCCCGCGGATTTGGAACGCCCGTCATCGGCGAATTGGAACTGGCATCCCGTTTTCTGCAAGGGGAAATTCTGGCCATCACCGGATCGAACGGCAAAACAACCACCACGGCGCTTTGCGGAGAAATTTTCCGCGCCAGCGGCCAGCCGACACATGTGGGCGGTAACATCGGCGTGCCTGTCATTTCGCTGGTCCCTCAAAGTACCCCCGAAGGCTGGAATGTGCTTGAGGTCTCCAGCTTCCAGTTGGAAACCATCGTCGAGTTTCATCCCAATATCGCCGTCATCCTCAACATCACGCCGGACCATCTCGATCGCCACGGCAACATGGAAAATTATGTAGCCGCGAAAGAACGCATCTTTGAGAATCAGACGGCGAATGACTTCTTGGTATTGAACGCTGAAAGCACGGAGTCGCAGCTGATGGCAGCCAAGACGAAAGCTGGCGTCTTCTGGTTCAGCACGCGGCGTCCGGTTCGGCAGGGAAGTTTCGTCTATCAGGATGCCATTGTCTGGCGCGCCAGCGAGCAAGCGGCCGCGGAGCCGGTTCTCCCGCTGAGCGAAATTCCTCTCAAAGGCGAGCATAACGTCGAAAATGTTCTGGCCGCGGTCTGCTCCGCGAAGCTGGCTGGAATTTCCAACGATGTCATTCGCAAAGCCGTCGGCTCCTTTCGCGCGGTCGAACATCGTCTCGAGTTTGTTACTCGTATCGGCGGAGTCGACTTCTACAACGACTCCAAGGCCACGAACGTCGATGCCACCATGAAAGCCCTCGGCGCATTCCCCGGCGGCATTCATCTCATCCTCGGCGGCAAAGATAAGAATTCCGATTACACATTGCTGGCCCCATTGCTGCAGGAGCGCGTGCGCGCCGTGTATACCATCGGTGCAGCTGCCGAAAAGATTGAGAGCCAGATTGCCGGCACGGTCGACGTGGTTCGTTGTCAGACTCTGGAGCGGGCTGTCGATCAAGCAGCGTCCCAGGCGAAGTCCGGCGAGATCGTTTTGCTGGCCCCGGCCTGTTCCAGCTTCGACCAATTTGAAAATTACGAGCATCGCGGACAGTGTTTTAAACAATTTGTGCTGGCGCGGCAGGGTGTGGATGCATGGCAAAACGTGTCGGCGTAGATAAATGGCTGTTCATCATCACGCTCTTGCTGGTGCTCTTTGGATTGGTCATGGTTTTCTCCGCGTCCGCGGTCATGGCCAAGGTGCGCTACGGCTCCCCCTATGACTTTGTCTTAAAGCAATCCGCCTGGGCGCTGGTCGGCCTGCTGACCATGCTGGTCCTGATGCGCGTCAACTACCGCCATTACAATAGCCCCTCCGTCATCTTTCCATGCGTTGGCGTCACCACGCTGCTGTTGCTGGCAACATTCCTGATGCACGACTCTCACCACACGCATCGTTGGATTCGTTTCGGCATCTTCAGCTTTCAACCCTCTGAGATTGCCAAGCCCGCTCTCGTTCTTTTCCTGGCGTGGTTTCTGCAGAACCGTGTCGACCAGTTGCAGGATTGGCGTCGTGCTCTATTGCCCGCGGCTCTGCCCAGCCTGGTATTCATTGCGCTCATCCTCAAGGAGCCGGACCTCGGCACCGCGTTGGTCTGTGCCTTTGTGACCATGCTGATGCTCTACCTCGCCGGCGCACAGATCAAATATTTAGCGCTGGCTCTGCTGGCAGCGTCTCCGATTCTTTACTACATGCTGTTCCATGTCGCCTGGCGTCGTGCCCGCATGATCGCGTTCCTCAATCCAGAAAAAGATCCTCGCGGCACCGGTTTTCACATTCTGCAATCGTTGATTGCAGTCGGTGCCGGCGGTATCCACGGCGTGGGGCTGATGGAAGGCCGTCAAAAGCTTTTCTATCTGCCGGAGCCTCAGACGGATTTTATTTTTGCGAACATTGCCGAAGAACTGGGGCTGATCGGGACGCTGTTCGTGGTCGGGTTATTTCTGTTGCTCGCGTATCGCGGACTGCGCGCGGCCTTGCTGTCGACCGATCCCTTCGCGCGCTTTCTTGCCTTCGGCATTACCGCAACCATCGTCATTCAGGCATTCTTTAACATCAGCGTGGTGTTGGCGCTGGTTCCCACCAAGGGCATTGCGCTCCCGTTCATCTCAGCGGGGGGCACATCGTTATTTTTTACGTTGGTCAGCATGGGTGTGCTCTTAAACATCACAAGGGAGATCGACTGACGCGCATGGCGAACGGAAATCTGCGCGTCCTCATCGCCGGCGGTGGAAGCGGCGGCCACGTGTTTCCGGCGCTTGCGGTTGCGCAGGAGTTAGTGCATACCTACGGCGCCCAGGTTCGCTTCGTGGGCACGGCGCGCGGCCTGGAAACACGCCTGGTGCCGGCTGCTGGGTTTCCATTGGATTTAATCCAGGTCGGCCAGCTCAACCAGGTGCATTTCGCCACTAAGCTGGCGACGCTCTCCAGGCTTCCACTCAGCGTATTGGCCTGCCGCCGCTTGCTCAGCAAATTCAAGCCGCACGTTGTCTTCGGAGTTGGCGGCTATGCCTCCGGTCCGGCGATGATGGCAGCGATTGTAACTGGAACTCCGCGCGTAGCATTCGAGCCGAACGCCGTTCCCGGCATGGTGAACCGCTGGGTCGGTCGATGGGTGCAGGGGGCTGCCGTCAACTTCCCCGATACCTTACGATATTTCCGCAACGGTTATTTGACAGGTATTCCCGTGCGCCCGGAATTCTTCGAGCTTCCCCCGCGTCCCATCGATGCGCCCCCGCAGTTGCTCGTATTTGGCGGTAGCCAGGGAGCCCGGACGCTCAATCGCATCACGCCCAAGATTGCGGCCGATCTGCTGGCTGCGGTGCCCGGGCTGACCATCCTTCACCAAAGCGGCGCCCGTCATTTGGAGGGAACCGAGCAGGCCTACCTGCAATCCCCGGAATTGCGCGGCCACTGGGCCGACTCGTGGAAAGTGGAGCCGTTCCTCGACGACATGGCGGCTCGTTTCGGGGCTGCCAGCCTGGTGTTGTGCCGCAGCGGCGCCAGCACCGTGGCGGAACTGGCTGCGGCCCGCAAACCCTCGCTTCTCATCCCGTTTCCGCAGGCTGCTGACGATCATCAGCGATGCAATGCGGAAGTGTTTGTGCAGGCAGGCGCCGC
The DNA here is from genome assembly GCA_021780095.1 of Acidobacteriota bacterium. Next base: position 3,448 of record JAJXZK010000431.1, read on the forward strand.
CGCAATGATCGAGGAGGCAGCACTGACACCGCAGCGGCTGCTGGAAGAACTGATTCGCCTTTTCCGGGATCCGCAAGGGCTTGCCCTCATGGCAAAGAATGCTCGCAACCTGGCGCATTCCGACGCAGCCGCTTCCATTGCCGCGCTGATCGAGCAGTTCAGCCGCAGACCTCCTCATTCTGCGTAACAACGACGTTTGACTCCTCTCGCAAGGAGAATTCTGCCCCCCATCTGGAATAGATACTTTCCGCGCACCAGACCTGAAACGACAACAGCCCGCCGGCGCGAGCTGTTGTTGAAGTTCTGTAATGCGGAGAGCGTTGGATTAGCGGTGTCCGCCGCCACCGCCGCCATGGAACCCACCGCCGCCGCCGAAGCCACCGCCACCGCCATGGAACCCACCGCCGCCGCCGAATCCACCCCCACCACCGTGGAAGCCGCCGCCGCTAAATCCGCGCGAACCGCCGCCATAGGCTCCGCCGCTGCTGCCGCTATAGCTTCGTGAACCGCCGCCGAAGCCGCTATAGCTTCGTGAACCGCCGCTAAACCCGCGTGCACCACCGCCGTACACTCCCCGCGTCGCGTAGCTATTGCCGTACCTTTGCTGGCCGCCGAAAGAATTACCGCCGCGCGGCAAGTTATAAGCCCGAGTCGGTGAGGCTCCGCCGAAGCTGCCCGCGCTGCGGCGCGCCATGGAATTGCTGTAGCCGCCGCGGTTCTCGTAGCTGCCGTAGTTGCGGCCCGCGGTTGGTGTCGATCTGGAACCAAAGCCGGTGTTCATGCCGTGGATGGTTGTGCCGTTAAATGCCCGTCCGTTGCCGCCTTGCAGCCTGCCTCCGTGGAGCGACGCATAGTTGTTGGCCCGGGAGACACTCTCATTCATTGCGCCGCGACCATTCGTTGCACCGTGCCCATTCAGCGCCCCGCTACCAGCTGCGTAGTTGCCCGCACCATGGAACTGGCGTCCATTGAATCCGCCGGGTCCGTGGCTGCCGTTATACGTATGGAAATTCGCGTTGCGAATGTTGTTAACATTGCGATTGTTGTAGTAGTTGCCATGGTTCCAGTAGCCGCCGTAGTAGCCGCGTCCCCAATACCCGCAACCGTAGTAAATACCACCGTAGAATCCGACGCTTAGACCCCAGTAGCCCGGGTACCAGCCATAAAATCCACCGCCCCAGCCCCAGTATCCTGGCGTCCACAAGGCTCCAACATACGGCGGGTATACCCACGCGCCTGGAACCCAATCCCAGCCATCGTCCCAACCCCAGTACCCCGGCGTCCACTCGTAGCCGTCTCCCGGCATCGGGGGCTGATCATACGCATCGATTGGGAAGGGAGGTGGCGCGGAATCCACCTGCTGCACTGCGGCTCGGCCAGGATCCTCGCTGTCGGATTGATCTGGAGGGGCCTGGGGTGGCGGCGAATCTGTTCCGTCGTACTGCCCGTTGCCTTGGTCTTGCGGCTGCACTCCGCCAGGGCCACCCTCATACGACGGGCCATCGGGCGCGTCATATCCCTGGGGCGCTCCCTGCCCATTGTCTTGCGGTGCTGCCTGCCCATTCTCATAGGGCTGGTCGCCGTTGTTTTGCTGGTCATTGTTCTGTTGCGCGGGCGCCTGGCTATTGTCGTAATATCCATTGTCCTGCGCCAGGGCTGGAACTGCCGCGGTGGCAACCACAAAGCTGCCTGCAAGTACGGGAATGAAAACGGAACGTAAAGAACGCATATCGTGTCTCCCGACCTGCGCCCCCGGCTATCCACCGAATTCTGTGGCTTCAGGAGCGAAGAATCTCGGAGAGCTTTCGAGGAGGCGGCCCATTGCGCCATCCCTCACAACTCTCATTTGAATCTAACGGATTTCCGGCGAAAAAGTTGCGGTAGTTTCGACACATTTCCGGCCGCTTGTCCGCTTCTTTCCAGTTTCGTTGCGAGCATCGGCCGATTTCGGTGCGACAGATCACCCGTCTTTTCCACCACGCCCTCGCTGCTACAGTAGAGGCTGGGTTTCCATTCAGGATGTTCATCCGCACGCAGCACGTACATTTCATAGGGATTGGCGGCATCGGCATGAGCGGTATCGCCGAGATTCTGCTGAATCTGGGCCACCGCGTCTCCGGTTCCGACCTGAAACGGTCACCGATCACCGACCGCCTCCTCAGCCTGGGCGCGACCATTTTCGAGGGCCATGCTGCCTCCAACATCGCGGGCGCGGACGTCGTCGTAACCACCTCCGCCCTAAGCTCGAAAAATCCCGAAGTTCTGGCCGCCCGTGCGAAGTCGATCCCTGTGATTCAGCGCGCGGAAATGCTGGCCGAGTTGATGCGCCTCAAGTACGGCGTCGCGATCGCCGGCATGCACGGCAAAACCACCACCACTTCCATGATCGCCGCCGTGCTCGCCGCAGGCGGCCTGGATCCAACCGTCGTCGTCGGTGGACGTGTCGAAACCATGGGATCCAGCGCCCGCCTCGGGAGTAGCCAGTACCTGGTCGCCGAGGCGGACGAAAGCGATCGCTCCTTTCTCAAACTGTCCCCCATTCTGGCCGTAGTCACCAACATCGATCGCGAACATATGGATTGTTATCGCGACATGGAGGACGTAGAGCGCGCATTCCTTGACTTCATGGATCGTGTTCCGTTTTATGGTGCGATCACCGCTTGTGTGGATGACCCGAAACTCGCGGCCTTGCTGCCGCGCGTGCGTCACACGGTGCTGACGTACGGCCTGGCCCCTGAGGCTGCCTTTCGCCTGGAAGTTTTGCAAAATAAAACCGCCGCCCAGCCGGGCCGCGTATCGCAATTTCTAGTGCATCGCAAAGGGGAAGCCCTCGGTCCATTCACGCTTTCCGTCCCCGGCCTGCACAACTTCAGAAACGCCACCGCCGCCGTTGCCATTGGGATTCAGCTTGGCGTCTCCGCCGAACACATCGCTGCCGGACTCGCCGAGTTCGGCGGTGTCGAGCGCCGCTTTCAGCGCAAAGGGGAGATCGGCGGCGTCACCGTCGTCGACGATTACGGTCATCACCCCACAGAAATTCGCGCGACGCTGGAGGCGGCTCGTCAATGCGGCTTCAAGCGCATTCTAGTTCTGTTTCAGCCGCATCGCTACACCCGCACGCGCGATCTGCTGCATGAATTTCGAGATTGCTTTCAGGCCGCGGATATCGTCCGTGTCGTCGACATTTACGCCGCCAGTGAAACTCCCATACCCGGCGTGGATGCACTCGCGTTGGTGGAGGCGATAGAAGGCTCCGACGTACGCTACAGCCCCTCGTTCGAGGATGCGGTCGATCAAATTGTTCACCTCGCCAAACCCGGCGATCTGGTCCTGACAATGGGGGCAGGCAATATTTATCAGGCTGGGCCCATGGTGCTGGCCGCTTTGACTCCTGCCGGTCAAAATGTGGTTCCCATGAAAAAACCCATAAAACCGGCAAAAAACCGGAAGAAAACCGAAAAATAGTGTGGCGCGAATTTGCAGGCAGGTTATAGTCGAATTGGCGACTCTCACGACCAGCTACGGCCGTGCCAAAAAACACAAGAAGCGACGCACGGACCGGGCTGCTCGACGAAGAGGAGGCCAGCCGCCTCTTTCGCCCAAAATTCAACGCGGAGACACGAGAAATTCCCAACCCTGTATTGGATGAGCCGACCACCCGGGAAGCAGAAACGCCGTTTCTGCGTTCCCAGCGGCGCGTCCCGGTACGTCGCCGCGGAGGATCGCGTTTCGCCTCTCGATTCGGGTTTGCCCCGCGCTGGATTCGCCTGCTCAAAATCCTCATCGCCCTCGTCGCCTGCGGCATGCTCGTCATCGCCGCTCTCGCCGTAAAGTCATTTCTGTTTCAGAATCGTCACTTCATCCTTCAGTCGACAGAAGGCATCCAGGTCAGCGGCAATCGTGTCGTTACTCGATCTCAGGCGACCTCTTTCTTTGAGCCCGACGTGAGCCGCAGCATCTTTCGCATTCCGCTGGCCCGTCGCAAAGCTCAGTTGCAACAAATCAAGTGGGTGCGCACGGCGGCTGTCATGCGGCTCTGGCCGAATCAATTGCGCATCAACGTAGTGGAGCGCACGCCCGTCGCATTTGTGCTCGACGGCAACACTGTGCGACTGGTGGATGATCAGGGTATCCTGCTCGACTTGCCCGATGCCGCCTCGCAACATTATTCCTTTCCCGTTCTGACTGGCATCGCTTCATCCGACCCGTCGTCCATCCGCGCCGCGCGCATCGCCATGTACCTGCAATTCATTCACGCGCTCGACGCCCAGGGCGGAAACATTTCCTCCACGCTCAGCCAGGTGGAGTTGTCCGATCCGGAAGATATTCGCGCCATCTTTCTTGGCGCGACTCCTCAGCCGCTGGTCCACTTCGGCGACTCGGATTATTTGGCGCGCTATCAGGCATATCAGGCTCATCTGAAAGAGTGGCTGCAGCAATATCCCACACTGCGATCGGTGGACATGCGCTACGGGAAACAGGTGGTGCTCGATACCGGCTCCGTGGCGGCCGCATCGTCCGCGCCGCTGGATGACAGCACCGACGCAAAGAAGTTCGCGCCCGCCAAGGATGCTGCGCCACCGCGCTCGACTGAAACGGCAACGTCCTCCGCAAGCAGCGCCAAGACAACCAGAACTGCGAAGCACGCCGCAGTGTCGTCGCATCGCACTGCAACAACGCATCGCACTGCAACGCATCACAAACGCACATCGCATACGCATGATTCAAGGCACACATCCCGACGGGGGCACCCGGTGAAACATCCAATCATGCACGTGGTGGCAGGAATGTAGTTGCTTGCAACGGTTCGGCGCGGCGAGAATTTCGGCGACATGTAAGGAGTGGGAGATGGCAGAACGAGAACAGAGACACATCGCGGTACTCGATGCGGGTAGCGCCAACGTGCGCTCTCTCTCCGCGGAAATCTCCGACGGCGCCGTTCGTTATCGTGGACACAGCACCATCCAGGCCCGTGGCATGCGCCGCAGCATCATCGCGGATCTCGGCCCGGCAACCGAGTCGTTCGACCACGCATTCCAGGCCGTCGAAGAAGCGGCGGACACTCAGGTGTCCACCGCCGCTGTCGGCATTGGCGGTTCTCGCGTTCGCGGCGTGACCAGTCGAGGCGGCATTCTGCTCGGCAGCCGCATGCGAGAGATTACGCGCGACGATGTGCGAGCAGCAGTAGAGCGCGCGCGTGAAGTGCATCTGCCCCCGGAGTATCGCGTGCTTCATCTTTTGCCGCAGGATTTTCTAGTCGACGAGCAGGAGGGAATTCTCGATCCCGTCGGCATGGTGGGCAGCACCCTGGAAGTCAATCTTCACATCGTCATGGCTCCGGCCAGCACCATGCAGAATGTCGTCACCTGCGCCAACAAGGCCGGCATTGAAGTTTCTGACACCATTTTCGAAGCCATCGCTGCCGCGGAAGCCGTACTCACCTCAGATGAGCGCGAGCTTGGCGTTTGCGTGCTCGATATCGGCGCCGCTTCGACAGAAGTTGCCGTGCTGTTTGAAGGCGCCGTGGTTCATACCGATTCTTTGCCGATTGGCGGCGCGCATTTCACCAACGATCTGGCCGTCGTATTGCGCGTGCCGTTGCCCGAAGCCGAACGCCTGAAGATTCAATACGGCCACACCATTGTCACTGCCATTCCGCAATCGAATCAAATCATGATCCAGGCGCCGGAAGCCGGCAACGGTCAATATCGACAGGTGCCGCAGCGCCATTTGAGCGAAATTCTTGAGCCCCGCGCGCGCGAGTTATTCCAGATGCTGCGCAATAGTCTGCGTCAGGGGGGCGTGTTGGAAGCCATGGGATCCGGCTGTGTTCTCACCGGCGGGGGAGCCAAATTGCCAGGGATGGCCGAACACGTCGAAAATATGTTGCGTACCTCTGCCAGGATTGGATTGCCGGTTCCCCTCTCGCGCATGCCGGAGGATCTAATCGACCCCGAGTACTCCACCTTGATTGGACTTTTGTTGTATACCCATCGCGTTCGCGAGCAGCGATCCGCGGATGAAGTTGGAATGGGCGCCAGATTGCGGGCCATCTTTGCCGGCAGTATTTAACAACCGGATCGCAGCGTAGACATGCGACGAGACAGAATTGCGGCAGCAACGAATTGGAATCGATAACAGAATCGAAACATAGAAAACCAAAGAGGGATTTTCAGATATGAGCGATATCAGACAGCATGAGAATGGGCACGTTGCCATCGACGATGGCCTGCGGATTCAATACCAGGATGAAGTTCCGCGCGGCGCAAAAATCAAAGTCATCGGCGTCGGCGGCGGCGGCGGCAATGCCGTCAACCGCATGATTGAAGCCCACGTCGAAGGCGTGGAATTCATCGTTGCCAACACCGATGCGCAGGCATTGCGTTCCTCCAAGGCCCCGGTGAAATTGCAGCTTGGGATGAAGTTGACCAGCGGCCTGGGTGCGGGCGCCAATCCGGATGTAGGCCGACGGGCCGCGATTGAGGATTCGGAAAAGATTATCGAAGCGCTGGAAGGCGCCGATATGGTCTTTGTAACCGCAGGGCTGGGCGGCGGCACGGGAACCGGCGCCGCCCCCGTGATTGCGTCTCTGGCCAGCGAAATGGGCGCGCTTACGGTCGCCGTCGTCACGCGTCCGTTTGCGTTTGAAGGCAAGCGCCGTTTGCTGCAGGCCGACCATGGCGTGGCAGAGCTATTGGATAGCGTGGACACGATGATTGTGATTCCGAATGAACGACTCCTCGCAGTCGCCAAGGATGCCGGCTTCTTTGAATCCTTCCGCATCGCCGACGACGTGCTGCGGCAGGGCGTGCAGGGCATTTCCGACATCATCACCATCCCAGGCATCATCAACCGCGACTTCGCCGACGTGAAGACGACCATGTCGGGAATGGGCTACGCCGTCATGGGAACGGCGATGCGCGGCGGCCCCAATCGCGCCAACGAGGCGGCCAACGCGGCCATGTCTTCGCCATTGCTGGAAGAAGGCGCCATCGATGGTGCGCGAGGCATCCTGATCAACATCAGCGGCTCCAGCTCCTTAAAGCTGAGCGAGGTGAATGAAGCGTCCACCATCATTCAAAGCTCGGCCCACGAAGACGCGAATATTATCTTCGGCGCGGTGCTGGATGAATCGCTCGGCGATGAGATCAAGATCACTGTAATCGCAACCGGCTTCCGTCCCGATCTGCCTTCCCGCGGAGCGCATTCCACTCATCCGCTGGATGTGGCAGCCAGAACAGGAGCGCAATTGTCGGGCGGAATTCCTGCAAGCGCCTTCAGCAATCGTCCAGTCGCGTCACCGAAATTCGCCAGCGAAATCGCCGAAGAACAGGCACAGCAGGCTGCCGCTTCCAGTCGTTCCGCGACAGCAGCTCCAACGCCTGCCCATGCCGCCAAGCCTGCCGAAGCACCCGTGCGATCGACGCAGCCGCGCGAAGACGCGAGTCCAGCGACCCCGCCATCGCCACAGCACGCTCATGCCGCGGAGCGCGAGGCGGCGGCCGCCCATCCCTCCCGCGTGGCGGAGATGGAAGATCAGCAGTTAGACGTACCCGCCTATCTTCGTCGCAACGATCTGTAACGGAAAGCGCGCGGAGCATTGGCCCGATATGGCAACATCACTTTGTGAAACCCTCGTGAACGTCGTGCCTCACGATTTGGGCGCAGTTTCAAACGGCGGAAACTGTGTATGTGTCAGGAATGAGCCGTTTGCCCACGTGTATCAGCGGGGTACTCGGCAAAAGAAATTGGCCGGAGTTCGACCGTTTCTGCAATGATTGAAGTTTCAACCACATGATGAAGGTGCAGTCCAAATGAAGTTGCGTCTCCTCCTCCCCCGCCTTCTTTTTCTGTCCTTGTTGGCCGCGTTCGTGGCCATGGGTACGGTGCCCGTCGCGCTGGCGGCAACCATTAATACGCCGCGCGTGAATGTTCATAAGAAGCCGCATCGCCTCCGTGCAACTTCTGCGACGCATCGCAGAAACGCTCGCCGTCACACCGTCCAATCTTCCGCGACAGTTCGTCATACGTCGTACTCGCATCACCGGCGGCGTTATCGCCATCGTTACTATGAGCACTTCACGGCCAGCTCCTATGCCCAGGATCAGGCTAACGGAGATGTTACGGCCGGCGAAGATCCTGTCGTGCGCCAGGCCGCCATCTCCGCTCTTGGAGATATGAACGGCACCGTCGTTGTGATCGATCCCAGCAATGGCCGCATCCTGACCATGGTGAATCATCATCTCGCCCTTTCCAGCGGCGCGGAACCCTGTTCGACCATCAAGCTATCCGTCGCCCTGGCCGCGCTCGAGGAAGGCATCATCACCGCGGATACGCCCGTCAACCTGGGGGGCCGCTATCACATGACCTTGACCGACGCGCTGGCGCACTCCAACAACCTGTATTTTGAAACGGTCGGTCGCCGCCTGGGATTTGAACGCGTCAAATACTACGCCAACATGTTTGGCCTGGGAGAACTCGCCGGTTACAACATCCCCGGCGAGCAGCTTGGTGTCTATCCCTCCCATGTTCTTCCTGAAAGCAAGGGCGGCGTCGGGCGCATGTGTTCCTTTGGCGAGAGCGTCTCGGTCACTCCGCTACAATTGGGTGCGCTGATCTCCGCCATCGCCAACGGCGGCACACTCTATTATTTGCAGCATCCGGAAACCCCAGCTGAAGTGGCGAATTTCCATCCGCTGGTGAAGCGCGAACTCAACATTGGTCCGCTGCTGTCCTCAATGAGCCCTGGCATGACCGACGTGGTGAAGTTCGGGACGGGGCGGCCGGTGCTCGCCAACTTCAAAGAGTTTCCAGTGCTGGGAAAGACCGGCACCTGCTCTGACAATGGAACACGCTTTGGCTGGTTTGGTTCTTACGCCGATACGCCTCACGGTCGGCTGGTAGCCGTGTTTTTTCTTGAGGGCGGCCGACCCACGTACGGCCCCAAGGCCGCGGAACTGGCAGGCATCTTCTATCACAATCTGGAAGAGCAGAATTATTACGCCACCATGGCTCCGCCGCAGCCGAAGGCTGAAATGTCGTCGCTCACCACGCAGCGATAAGCTCGAACCCGCACTGGAAATTCCTTCACCGCTCGCGTACCATTCGCGCTGCCCGACCGTACGAACCCAGGTTGAAGACCTGGGCATAGCCTAGACTCTTCAATTTCTTCACCGCGATTCCGCTCCGCATTCCGCTTTGGCAATGCAGCAGCACGGGTTGATTTTTATCCTTCACCCGTCGCGGCAGTTTCACTTCAATCTGATCCAACGGAACATTGATGGCATCGGCCAAATGGCCAGAGTTGAATTCCGACGGGGTTCGCACGTCGACCAGCAGCGCCCCGTTGTTCAAGTGCGTTCGCGCGTCTTTCTCAGAAATTTGCCCCCGGCGTCTCAGCCAATAGAAGACAAGGAGGAATCCCACCAGGATAAAAACAGTTGTCCAATGCATACTGCTCCTCTAATGCGTGCGTTCAACCAGGTAGAGAGCCACTGTTTTCAGCGAGTCTGCCGCCGAGCCAAATCCGTCCAGCTCATTGAAAGCCGCATCGATCAGTCCGCGCGCGTCCTTCAGCGATCGATCGACGCCGTAGACCGCAGGCCACGTGGCCTTTACGGTCGCCGTATCCTTGCCGGCCGTCTTGCCCAGATGCTCCGAGCTCTCCGTCACATCTAGAACATCATCGATGATCTGAAATGCCAATCCCGCATGTTGCCCGAAGATCCGAAGATGCTCAACCGCCTTGGCATCGGCGCCCGCGTAGATACCTCCCGTCACGACGCTGGTTGTAATCAGCGCACCCGTCTTCGCCTTGTGAATGGCGGAGACCAACTCCGCGGTCGGCGTCAGGTGTTCGCTTTCCAGGTCCATCACCTGGCCGCCGATCATGCCTTCCACAGTGCCGGTGGCGCGGGAAACCTCCCCTAGAATGGCAACCGTCGCCGCCGCCGGACAGCGCAATCCCGCCAGTGTTTGATACGCCTGCGTCTGCAGCGCGTCGCCGCACAAAATTCCAATCGCTTCGCCGAACACCACATGGCAAGTCGGCTTTCCCCGGCGCAAATCGTCGTTGTCGAGCGCCGGCAAATCGTCATGCACCAGCGAATACGTATGCAGCATTTCCAGCGCCGCCGCCAGATCCTCAATGCCCGCCGGAAGTGTGCCGTGTGCGGAGAAAATTCGCGCCGACTCCATGCACAGCACTGGACGCAGCCGTTTGCCGCCCGCGAACGTGCTGTGACGCATCGCCCGGTGGATCGAAGAGGGAAGTGTGTCTGCGGGCGGAAGGAGGCGTTCCAGGGCGCGATCCGTCAACTCCGCGCCGGAGTGCAAGATTGTTTGAACATCGGGAGGCATGGTTTCCATCCTACCGAAGGTTGCGCTTCGAGAGTAGTCCCGCCCACCTGCGAGCCTCAGCACGCGCCATCCTCCAGCTACGGAACCAGCGTCAGCGTGTGCGTCGCAGCCGCAGCAACAGCGGCTTCGCTGAATGGCAGCGCAAATGTTTTCCCCGCATACCAATACGGCCACTGGTCTATGTAATTCTGGCTCAGCGGATTTCCGGATTGCCCAATCACCAGATTCAACGTGGAATTATCGAGATCGGACAGATCCACCGTCAGACGCTCTGAAGGTCCAAAGCCGCGCGACACTTGCTTCACCGTCGTTCCATCGCCCGACTGCGGCTGTACTCCCGTGCCGGTCCACTCTCGCAGCCACGGAATCCTGCCATACAAGGGATGTTCCACTTCCACCGGATGCGCTTTCCCATAATGCCAGGCCTTCAAATCCAGCGGCGCAGGTTCACCGCGGCGCGCTGACATTCCCCGGTCCACCGCCGCCGCCAGAAATTCATTCCAGTTGCGGTACTGGCTCGGCAGCCAGCGTCGCGACTGTCCGGTCACAATCTGCTCCTGCACAAATGACGACGATGCCCATTGATACAGCTTCCAGTCGTCTCCCAGCCGCGGTTTCAACAGCATTGGCCATAACGCATCGCGGGTCGCGTCCACAATCGTTGCCGCCACCGATGGGATGGTCACATTTCCATCCCATGAGCGCATCAGGTTCGCCGCCTCGCGCAACCTGTGGCTCGGATGAGCTGCATGATCGATGGCGTAGGTAAATCGCTGCGCCAGTTCCTGGTCGAGCGTGGAGTACACATCGTTCTGCAGCCCCAGCATATCGGCTGCGGACAATTTCGGTTTGCTGGCCAGCACTTTCCAGATGCGCTCATTGCGATACGGCGGTCCCCATTCGAGCGTCACCGGGTTCGCATACCCATCCGGAGTTACACGGGAATTCGCCGTTGCCAGAATTCCGCCCGGCGGGTTGTATACCGACGGCAACTGATCAAAGGGAATATAACCCTGCCACTCATGATTCGCGTCCGCGATCGGAACGCCGGTTAGCCCATGCGGTCGCATCGGAATTTTTCCTGCCGCCTGGTAGCCAATGTCGCCCTGCGTGTCCGCATACACCACATTCTCCGGCGGTCCGCCAAAGTTCGCCAGCGCGGTACGAAACTGGTCCCAGTTCTGCGCGCTGTCCAACTGGTAAAACGGCATCGTCACCGTCGCAGGATCGTATAGGGTCCAGCGCAGCGCCAGCGTCCGCTTTTCCCGCGGCAGTAGCGGAGTGATCACCGGTCCATGGTCCGTTCGCAGCACATCCAGGGTTAAGTCGCGACCGCCGCGCACATGAATCACCTCATGGTCCTTCTGAAACGGCTGCCAACCCTGCGCGGTTTGATACATGTTGCCATTTGTCTGCTCGACATACACATCCTGCAAATCGGCATACATCAGCGTGAATCCCCAGGCGACGTTGGCATTGTGGCCTGCAATCACAAAGGGAACTCCCGGCAGCGTCAGCCCGGCAACGTTAAAGTCACCCGCCGTCAATTGCGCTTCATACCACGTGTCCGGAATCGTGTGATCCAGGTGCATATCGTTCGACAGCAGCGGCTTGCCCGTGATGCTGTGCGAACCGGAAACTACCCAGTTGTTGGAGCCCGGCGCACAGTCGTCGCAGTCCGGATTTCGTATCGACGGCAACAGCCGCCCCAGCCGCAGAAGGTCTTCCGCGTTAGGACGCACACTTGTCTGCGAGGAATCCAGCGGGATCTGCGGAATCACCTGCGGCGCGGTAATGTCCGGCGTGGTCGAAATAGGAGGATGATCCCGCCAGGAACCGACCGGGTACAGATCATCCGCCAGGATCGGCGAATGCAGGTCCGCTTCAATTGTTTCGCGCGTCAGCTTGGTTGGGAAGTCCATACTCAGTGTCTGCACCAGGTTCAGCGCCACTAGCACCGAGTCGCGCGGCGACCATGGCGCCGGACGATAATGCATCACGCGAAACTCCGCTGGAAGATGATCCTGCGTCTGCGCGATGTACGCATTCACCCCACGCGCATACTCCTCAAGGGAATGTCTTTCCGCCGGACCCATGACGGCCAGCGCAGCATCCGCCGCGGGGCCTATCTCGAGAATCCGCTGCGCGCGGTCGTGCTCGACCGCTCGGGGTCCAAGAATCTCCCCAAGATTGCCGGAGGCGAAACGGCGCAGCATATCCAGCTGCCACAGACGATCCTGCGCGGTTACGTACCCCTGCGCCACAACCAGGTCGTCCATGTTCGCCGCCGCAATGTGCGGTACTCCATGCCCGTCCCGTCGAACCGTCACAGGCTGCGACAAACCTGCCACATGTAACGTGCCATCCACTCGGGGAAGGGAGGTCCACATGGCGTGGCGCAGCCACGCCACACCTCCCCAGCACACCAAAACGACTGCAACCGCTGCCATCAGTGCGGCGATCACCAACCATCGGGCGCGAATCACGGGGGAATTGAGTTTTTGGATGGACCGCGGGCGGAATGCTGGCATTCGTGTTTCAGTCTAGAGCAATTCCGTTTCGGATGTATCTCGAGTGCGGCGAAGGGTCACCTTTTAAACCGTGGCCGACCTGTCGAACTCGGCATAGTTGTCCAGGTGATTCTTGATAATCCGGTAGCACTCGCAGCTGGCATTTTCCAGTGCGGCAATGTCGAGAATATGAATGGCGCCGCGAGTGTATTCAATGATGCCTTGATGCTTCAGCTGCGCCGCTGCCGTGGAAAGTGTTGGTCGGGTATCTCCCAGCATGTCCGCCAGAAACTCATGCGACATCTTAAAGCGAAGGCTATGCACGCGATCCGCACAGAGCAGCAGCCAATAGGCAAGGCGCTGTTCCACATCATGCTTTGCATGGCAACCCGCGGACTGTATCGCCTGTAACAGTTGCGTCTGCACGTAGCGCAGGGTCAGGCGTTGAAACTCTCCGCCGCGGTCGAACTCTTTCTTTGCGATCTCGACGTCGCACGCATAGCCGTGCCCCGCGATCTGTGTGTACACGCGATTCAGGCTCCGCTTGGTGCCCATCAGTGCGGAGGCCCCGATGACCGATTCATACCCAAACATACCCACTTCGACCTGGGAACCGTCCAGAAAAGTCGTCGTCAGGGCGGCCATTCCCTCTTCTACGAAGTAAAGGCGGTCGATGAGCTTACCTGGGAATTCGATCTCATGCTTCACCTCGAATTGCACGGGCGTCAGGCAGAGTCGACTCCGGATTTCATTTCCCAGGGTTCGTAATATAGTGTTCTGAAACGGTTCCATACGTAATTCGCTTCCTGGGCGAGTCGTGCTTTCAGTATCCTCCCGGCAAATTGAAAAATGCGGCAGAATCCGAAATTATGTCGGCTAGCGAACACAACCCTCGCTCAACACCAAGGTAGCATTCAAGAACGGTGCCCACCTCTATGTTCCCGCTGGGCGTGTCGAAATCGTTCGAGCCTCCAAATATGCGTCAGCGGGAGCTACTTGCGTGGGTTGGGAGTCATCAGTGCAGAATCGCGAGAAGTCCCTTATTTTTGTCGTCGACGACGAAGAAGTTATTGCCTCCACCATCGCTGCCATTCTCCGCCTCAACGGTTATGAAGCGGTCCACTTCACTCAGTCTCCCGAAGCGCTGGAAACTTGTCGCTCCGCGGCGCCGGATTTATTGATCTCCGATGTCGTGATGCCAGTGTTTTCTGGAGCTGAGCTCGCGCTACATATCCGGGCGCGCCATCCCCAATGCAGGGTCCTGCTGTTTACTGGACACTGGGACACCGCGGATGCGGAGATTGCCCCGTACCGGGACGCACTCGTATATCAGATGATTGAAAAGCCGATTCACCCCCAAGATCTGCTGAGAAAAGTCCGCGAGATGTTAGCCACTGTACCAGCGACCCCCGCAACCGGGCAAGATCGCGCTCGTCTGCGCACCGCGGCAAATATGAAGGAAACATTCGCAGCCGTGCAGGCCGACATCGCAAACACTGTGGCGCGCAAGCGCTCGGTCCGGAGAAGAACCGCGCACAACGGCCTGGAATAAAACCGCGGCAGGCAGCATCCCTATGCGAGATAAAGCGTGCCCTGATTGTTTCCGCGACTACTTCGATGCCAGGATTTCCAGCTTGTGGACCTCCGGCGTCTCCGAGAATAGCTCCGGAGCCTTGGCGAATAAAGCTTCCGCAACCTTACCCGAAAGATGAGCCTGCCTTCCCGACTCATCCTGAAAAGTATCGAATATGCCGAACGTTCGCGTGCCGGGATGCCGGATGGCAAACCAGGAAGCGGTTCCCGCTTCTGCGTTGACAAGCGGCAACGCGCTGCGAAGAAATTGATCCACCTCTTCTTCCTTGCCGGGCTTGGCTTCAAGATTTACATAAAGGCCGAGCTTCTCCATGTGTCACCTCTGCCGCATTGGATGCAGTGACAGTCCCTTCCGATTGACGCGCTTACGGCGGCTCTGCGAGACTCACGTCCATATGCAATACAGCGGCAAGGTGGAATATGCCCACGCACGCAAAATGCGGGACCGGAATACGCGCGTCTACCGGCTCGCCCATTGGCCCATCTGGATTTGGGTTTTCTTTCTGACGCCGGGACCCCTGACCTTTACTCTCTTCGCTCACGGCTTTGGATTAGGCAATCTGGCGTGGCTGTTGGCCGTGCTTGTCGGCACGGGAATCGCCGCGGTCCGCGGAAAACTTCCCGGGTCCGAGCCGCGTCCCTATATCCTCCGCTTCGATGAAGACAAGCCAAACCCGCTTTACCGCCGCGTCTGCTACACCTTCGCGTGGAACGCGGTGTTGAGCTTTTCGTTGCTGAATCTGGCCGGCCTGCTCGTCGCAGCATTGGCCGGCAAGTGGTATATGCAGCAGATCTACCATCATGCCTATCTGCCGTTGTGTGCGATCGTCCTGTTCCTGGGGGCGATCGGCAAGCTGCCCCGTGTCGGTCCCTCCACCCAGGGGGAAGGCGCCGAGCGTCGATATTTTTACGGCTCCGTCTGGGCCGTCACAGTGGCCCAAACGTTGCTGCTGGTGGTCTGGAAAATTCTTCCCCAGTCACAAGGTACCAGCGTGTTGAAATTGACTGTGTTTGTTGGCGCATTATTTGCCATGGGTGTGGCCGCCTATCGCGGGGTCCTCCCCCGGACCCGCCCTATTCTCCCCGGCGAGTCCATGGTTGCTGACTAAAGTCCGGGGTCTGTCCCGCTGTCGCCCCAAAATGCGCCACCGATTGCAACAATATTTATTACCGACCGGAAACCCCGAAAATAATTGGTTGCTAAGGCAACCAATGTGTGCAATATGGTTGCTAAGGCAACTAATTTTCTTCGGGCTCAAAAGCGGCTGGAATTCGCCGTCAGAAGGCGCACGAATATCATTTCTTTACGAGCTGAATTCCGCGATGCGGCTGAGTCGTCCACACCAGGATCGCAGCCAGCAAAATGACCAGCCCACACCAAACACTGCCTTCCGGCCCAGTCGCGCCTCCGCTCAGAAGCCTTGCGCCGTGGGCATGCGCTTCCATCAGGCGGCCCGCGGAAACGCCGCCGCTATCGGGCGTTCCGTAAAAGTACGACTCTGCCCAGTCCCACGACACATGGAATCCGATGGCCCACCACAGATGACCGAGCCGCCACAGGCTCAGCGAAAACACCAGTGCGATCAATGCCGCCGCCACCAGGCCGAAAGGACTTTCGCCGGGGTTGCCTTTATGCAACGCACCGAACAGGATAGCGAGCACAATTGCCGCCGGCCAAAATCGGATGCCTCTCGCCAGCGTGTAGAGCAAATATCCGCGCAGCATAAATTCTTCTGTCATGCCGACCAGGAAGAAGGCCAGGGCCCATGCGGCGGCGTACTTCAGCGACCATCCTAAGGTCATGTGCGATTGCGTGAGTGTCAGATGGTGCGTTGCCAGCAGGATGCCAACCAGCAGGGAGAGAAACCCGAATCCGCAGACCAGGCCAATCAGGAATTGACGCACGCGATCGAATCCAGCCAGTCCATAATGCGCGGTGTCACGAAGTTCCAGGCGCGCCATGCCAGCGGTGGCGATCAGCACCGCAATCAGCACGCTGGCCTCCGACAAAATGGCGATCGCGGGATGGAATCCAGTGCCCGGACGCGTACGCATATTTGCTGGCAGATGAGTGGTTATCCAGCGCATCTCCAATCCGACAAGAAACAGCAGCGCAGCCAGAACCCCGACATAGATGACAATGCTCCAACCGGCGCGCAGGCCGTTGGGGCCGTAGAAGACCGTAGAGCGCAGTGGAGGCGCAGGAGAAAACGGCGGCGTGGACGCAGGAATATCGGCGGACGGATCAGGCGGTAGAACTTCCATGGATGGCCTCGTGCGATCGGTATGCGTTTCAAATACTGTGTGCTCCCATAGTACTGGCGAATTTGCGCGGGTCGCACGTAGTTTTCGTGATTCAGATATTTCCTTACGATGCAGTATGTTGAATGCATGCGCTCATCAGTTCGCCCCGTAGTGGCGACTTCGCACAACTCGTCTCGCCGCCGAACTTTGCTGCTGCCGATTCTTATCCTGGTTTTCATCTCCTGGGCGGCCGCCGCGCCCGTCTTTGCTGCCACACCGGCGATTCCGACTGAAACCTATCGTATCGTGCACGTCTATCCGCATGATGCGACCGCGTTCACCCAGGGCCTGGTGTTCGTGAACGGCATGCTGTACGAGTCGACGGGGTTGCAGGGCCAGTCCAGTTTGCGCATGGTCGATCTGGCATCGGGTCGCGTGCTGCAAAAACATGATCTGGCGGCAAAGTATTTCGGCGAAGGCCTCACCGACTGGCGGAGCCAACTGATTCAACTGACATGGCAATCGCACCTGGGGTTTGTGTATGACACGTTCAGCTTCCGCACCCTTCGCACCTTTACTTATCCCTGGGACGGTTGGGGACTCACGCATGACAGCCGCCATTTGATTCTGAGCGATGGCACCTCCGTTCTCCACTTGCTCGACCCCTCGACATTCAAGCCGGTGGGCAAGATTCAAGTGACTGCCGACGGCAAGCCGGTGATGAATCTGAACGAGCTTGAATATATCCACGGCGACGTTTACGCCAACATCTGGGAGACGAATCGAATCGCGCGAATTTCTCCTGCAAGCGGCAAGGTGATCGCGTGGATAGATCTTTCAGGCCTGCGCCCTCCGTCCGTGCAACAAAACGACAATGCTGTGCTGAATGGAATTGCCTATGACAGGCAACACGACCGCCTGTATGTGACCGGCAAGCTGTGGCCGAATCTGTATGAGATCAAGCTGATCCCGGCGTCCCCCGGCCCGCAGTAAGCGCGCCTTCGGCGATTCCCCGCCGGTTGAAACAAGATTCGCGCTGGGTGTTCGCTTGACATATCGCCGAATGCCAGCAATGCTAGTTGATTCAGCCTATTAGGATATCGTTGCCATCCACTGGTTGCGAATGGAGTGATTGCTCTCAAGTGAAAGTACGCGTCTTCTATCACGATAAATGTTTCGATGGGGCCTGTTCGGCCTCGCTGTTTGCGCGCTTCCATCGCGAACGCATCGCTGCGGGCGCGGATTATGAATTCTGCGGACTGGTCCATCGCGCCGGCGCCTTGTTTGACGAGAAAGAATTCACCGGCGATGAAAATGCGATTGTCGACTTCAAGTATTCTGCTTCTCCAGCCATCACCTGGTGGTTCGATCATCATCTGAGCGCGTTCCTGACGCCGGAAGATCATCAGCACTTTCTCGACGGGCAGAAAGATCCGAAGGTCCGCGAGCGCAAGTTCTACAATCCCGACTATGTTTCCTGTACTGGATTTATCGCGCACATTGCGGCAACGCAATTTGCATTTGACGCTTCGCCGGTCGCCGACCTGATTCGCTGGGCGGACATTGTCGATGGCGCGCAATACGAGAGCGCACAGAGTGCCGTTGAAATGGCGGAGCCGGCGATGATGCTGACCATGGCGATTGAGTCGGCGCAGGACCCTGGCTTCGTTCCCAGATTGATTCCGTTGTTGACGGAGATGAGTCTGGCGGAGGTTCTGGATCAGCCGTTCGTGCGCGATCTGATTCCGGGATTGATGGAACGCCATCACAAGGCGTTGGAGCTGATTCGCGAACGTTCCACATGCGAGCAGGGAACGATTTATTTCGACATTACGGACCATCCGCTTGAAGGCTATAACAAATTCATTCCGTACTATCTCCATCCCGAGGCGACGTATAGCATCGGCCTCAGCCGCTCCAGTTTTCGTACCAAGATCGCCGTGGGCTCCAATCCGTGGACGCGTGTTGCTGCGGAGCAAATGGTCAATCTGGCCGTGATCTGCGAGCGCTACGGCGGCGGCGGTCATGCGCGAGTGGGTGCGATCTCCTTCCCGCGCGAGAAGGACGATCTGGCACGGCAGGCGGCTGCGGAGATTGTTTCCGAACTGCGCGCCCATGACCCAACACCCTTGCAACAACTTTCCGCGCGATAGCAGACGTAGAAATTCAGGTGATCCCTAATGTTTCGCTATCAAACAACGTTTCTGTTGTCCGCCACCAGCGCCGCGCAATTTCCTGCGACTTCAGCCCCGGAGATTGCTTTTCTTGGCCGATCCAACGTGGGCAAATCGAGCTTGATCAATGCGTTGTTAGGCGAGCCGGCGGCGCGGGTATCGTCCACTCCCGGCAGAACACGAGCCATCAATTTCTTCGCGCTGCACCAAGGGTCGCAGCCCCGGCCAGAGCTGATTTTGGCGGACCTGCCCGGCTATGGATATGCAAAAATCTCACGTTCCATTAGCGCTGAATGGCCGGCATTCATCAATCCGTACCTTGCCGAGCGCGAAACGTTGGCTGCCTGCGTTTGCCTGGTGGATATGAATGTGCCGCCGCAACCCGGCGACATGATGCTGGCGGAATATCTAGATAGTATTCATCGCCCGCGAATTATTGTGGGGACCAAGGCGGATAAGCTGTCGGGGAATCAGCGCGTGGTTGCGACCAAGCGGCTGCGCGAAGCGCTGGAGACGGACGACATTCTCATCTGCTCCGCCAAAGATGGTCGGGGAGTTTCGGCCCTGTGGAAAGCGATTCACGGGATTGCCGAGGCGGCCAAGCCAGCGAACACGGAGTCTCTTTAAATCCGCAGCTTTATTCTTCAAGGCCGCTGCAGTGGGACCGATTGGCTTGCACCTTCCGCGGTTTGCCAGTGGAGGGTCGCGGACGGTTGGACTTCACCGGAAGAAATTGCGTTTTTGAACACCTCTACCAGCCGCGTCACTTCTTCAGGGTGCATCGCGAGAACGCGCTGCAACGGTCGCTGGCGATGGAAGTATGCAGGCGCTTGCTGCAGCCACCGGCGACGGAGCGAATCGTCGACCGGCAATTGCTGCAGGGCAACCGCGTCCATTCGCCGCAGGTCTGTGAGACTGGCCGCAGTCCAGAAGACTTCAACCAACCCAGCGGCGTGAAAAGATTGGGCAGCGTGGGTTTCCACGCCCACGGCGCCGCGTTCAACGAACGTGAGCAGCGCGGGTTGATTGAGGGGCGCGGTTTCAGTCTTCGATGCGCCACGTTCAGCCAGCAGGTCCGGCTGAACGCCGCGCTCGACCATGGCAGGCAGAATCGCCGCTGCTTCTCCGAGAAGGCCGACCGACAAGGCTTTCTTCTTGCGCAGTTCGTTCTTCAGCACGCGCAGCGACTCGTCAAGCGTGTTCACCATAAAGTCGCAGGCGCCATTGCGCAACGCCGCCTTCAGGTGTTCCGATGAGGGGTCGATGCCAAGAAACGCTCCGCCGGAAATGGTGGTCGCAAGCGCCAACTCCGCGCCTTCCAGGCCAAATCCTACGCATGTCAGCAGGCGTCCGGCCAAGCCATCCGCGGGCGGGTCTGGAAATCGCTCGGCCCGAATTGACTGGAGCCGGATGTAGCACCCATACACGGCGCTCTGGCGGGGCTGAGATAGTGCTGATAGGGCTGGACCGGTCACGGTGTCAGTCTTTCAGATTGTGTCACCATTGCGAATAAGGTTCACCGTTACTGCCGACCAGATCCGATCCGCTGTGGACATCGCTGATGCCCGTTTGCGATTGATCGACACTGGTGTAGGAGTCCGACTGATCCGCGTTCCAGGTGGTGTTGCTATGGGTCATCGGGTCGATGGGAAGTGACTTGAGATAGCCGGCCTGCACCAGATCGTCGAGGGATTGCGGAGCCGCCTCTTTATCTTCCGTATATTGTTCGATGGCATCGCGCATGGTGTGCAGGTCCTCGCGCAGAGCTGCTTCTTTCGCGCTGCGGATGGCGGAAATGAAGCTGGGAACCGCAACCGCCATCAGAACCGCGATGATCGCCATCACCACCATCAGCTCGACCAGCGTAAAGCCGCGCTGCCGGCGGGAAGATCGCCCCACCGTCGCCAGGGGAATCCAACGGCGTCGTTTGAAAAGCGTGGTCCGGAATGGGGGCGACATCGGCTGTCTGTCTACCATGTTTTGTACTTTGTCCCGTCCAGGGCCGTTCCGTCAGAGGCGGAATGAACGTCGAAAACATCCTGACCGCCCCAGGAATCGCTATCCGGATCGTCCTGCATGGAGCGCAGCACCCAATCTTTTTTCCCGGTCATCGGATCCACAGGAATCTGGCGCAAAAACTTTACCTTCTTCCCCTGAACGTCGACGCCGTTGACCAGGGTGTCCATATCCGGCGGATAGCCATTGCTGTCAATCGAAACTTGAAAGGCTTTGCGATCTGCGGCGTCCTTGTACTTGTCGATTGCGCGCCGCATGGTCCAAAGATCGTCGCGCAGCACTTGTTCTTTTTGCCGCTGGATCTGAAAGCGTGCGATCGGATAGGCGACCGAGGCCAAAATCGAGAGAATCGCCACCGTCACGATTAGTTCGACCAGAGTCAATCCCTGCTGGCCGTGGCTGCTTCGCCGGGATGCTGTTGTCCGTCGCCGCAGACATGGATCGAACATCGCTGCCTCGCGAGAGCCTAAGCGCGCGAATGTGCTCTCACGGCGTCCGCGATTCGCATCCATCCGATTCAACTCCATTGCGAAACGCTCCCTACTTCTCCAGCTTACTGCACATGGACGATAGCTGGGGAGCCCGCAAGCACGGGCAGGATCGATTGCGCACTGTTGCGTGCGGCTGCTTTGGTCACCTGCACGGTGGCATCGCCCGGGGCCTTCGCCAAGAAGGTCAAGGTGCAGAGGTTGCCGTCGCCGGTGATGCCCTTCACGCCCGGCGGACGCGAGGTGCTGATGGTTACGTCGCCATTGCCTTCATCTCGATGCACGGTGGCCGTGGTCTGGCCGTCCTTGGCCAGCAGGTCGCCTGTGTCGACGTTGATCAGCTCGAGAACTTTGGGATCGTAGTGCAGCTGCATGGGCACGGAGAAAACGTCGTGACCGCCGCTCAGGTTCATCTGCATCTGGAATGTACTGCCGACCTTATGGACACTCTGTTGCGGCGAGAATGAAAGTGCCATGGGACCGCCAGAAGCGGAAGGCATGGGATTTTCTCCCGCTTGCTGCATGTTCTGCGCCATCTGCGTGACTGCCTGATTCGCCGCTTGGGCAGCGCCTCCGGGCGGGGTGCTTGGCTCAAACGTCAGCGCGCTGTGGCCGGTACGACTGATCACCGCGGAAGAAACATCCGGAGACGACGGAACTTCGCGCAGACTTACATTTGTACCCGTTCCGGTGTCGATGGTACGCAGGTTGAGCGGACTGAGGTCAATGCCGCGGACCAAGTGAGGAATCAGGACGAAAACAATCTCATCGTTCACCGTTTCCGTCTGTTGCGAGCTGAAAAGATATTTGAGAAGCGGAATCTCTCCCAGTCCCGGCGTGCCTCCGATGGTCAGACTCTGGGAGTGTTGCAGAATGCCGCCCAGCAGGTTGGCTTGGCCTTCCCGCATGCGGATGACCTGTTGTAAATCCTGTTGTCCGATGACCGGCTGACTGATTCCACCCAGGTTACTGTAGCTGGTGATGTTTGAAACGACGATGTGGAGCTTCATCGAAACGTCGTCGTCGTAGTGAATCGTCGGCGTCATTTCGATATTCACGCCGACATCGATGTACGAAAATTGCGTGCTGACCAGCGGACTGATGCCGGCTGCGGCAATGCCGGCGCCGGGAGAGAACGAACCAGTCGCGATCGGAACTTTCGAACCGATTTTCAGCGTTGCCTTTTCGCCGTCCACGGCGCGAATTTGGGGATTTTGCAGGACGCGTGTATCGGAGTCAGTCAGAAGCATGTTCAGTGTCGCCGTGCCGATGCTGATGCCAAAATTGGTGGCGTTCAGATTGCCCAGGTCGTTCAGCGTCAGGCTGCCTGTAGTTGCTGTTGCACCCGTGGTGCTGGTGGTGATACCGGTGGTGCCGGTCGTGCCGGTGGTAGCAGCGGTCGAGCTTTGCAGCTGTACGCCGATCGAGCCGGGCAATTGCAGGCCAATGTTACGCAACAGGTCCTTGTTCACTTCCAGTACCGCAATATCGACCACCACTTCCGGCTTGGCCTTATCCAAATCGTCGATGATCTTTTGCGCTAACAACAACTGGTCCGGAGTGCCGCGCATCACGATGGCATTCTGGCTGGGCACCGCCTGCATTTTTACCGTGGTGTCCATCAGGTTGCGCACCGCATTCAGCACTTCATTCAGATCGTTGGCCTGGGTTATGTTTCCCAGGTAAAAGGTTTGCACCGCTTGAGCTTCCAGCTCGGTGCGCTTGGTGCGGGTGTCGGCTGCAACAAAGATTGTGTCGGAGGTAACGGGACGCCAGAATGTCTGTGATACGAAAGCGACGCTCCGAAGAGCGTCGGCGAGCGTCACCCGATCGAGATCGATCGGGACGCGCTTCGAGGTATAGTCAGGGTCGAACAGAACATTGATGCCTGCGAGCTTGCCGATCGTCTTGTAGATTTCCTTGGTGTCGGCCACCATGTGAATGGTCAGCGGCTCATCGGACAAAGGCTTTAACTGCAGCGGGCCACCAAGATCCCTAAGTTGTCGCTGGCTGGTGGCGGAGGTGACGCTGGAGTGATCCGATACGGCCGGAGTCGCGCTGGACCCATTGATTTGGGCTCGCAAGCGATCGGCCTCTTGCCGCGCTTCCTCGTATGTTGGATCAATCTCAAGAGCACGGAGGAAATCTGTCAGGGCGTCATTCAGCTGGCCTTGATCGCGCAGCTTTTTCCCCAAATCCACGTACTGTGCCGCAGCCTGGAAGCGAAGGCGGGTGTAGGACTCCTTGTATTCCATGTCCTTCGGTTTCGCCAGCCACGCCTGTCGATAGTCCTGGTATGCGGTGATGTAATCTTCGCGAATTTCAGCCTGTTTGCCTTGCTTAAAAAGCTTCTTGGCGGCGTCTGCATGCAGCGGAGACAACGCACCCTGGATGGCGAATGCGAGCACGCAAAAGCCGATCCAGCCGAACAGGCGCACGGAACGTGAGAGGGGTAGTCTGGACTGCGCGCAGGACGACGGAGCATTTGCTGGACATGCGAGCGGGTGCGAACTTGCGGCGATATTAAAATTCCGATCGCGAGAAAAATAAAAAGGAAAAGGCATGAATTCGGCGCATCCCGGCATTTTCGACAAACCCGAACGAGCAGCGAGTGTTTCGCTCGAGCAAATGCAGCGGTTCGTTACCATCAATATACCATCGGGGGGTGGGACTGGCCTGGTCCGCCTATGGTTATCGACCGGCGGGACAAATGCCGCGATATGCGTGCTAGCATGGGAAATTGCAGCGAATTCATCCCGGGCCCTGGGGACGAGGCCTGCTCCTGACAACCCTCGGTCGAAGGAGTCTGCAATGCGACCAGCCTTGTTGGCATTCGTCTGAAGCGGAAAATGTTCAATCATGCCACGCCCAACTACCAATCTCATTCCAAATCCGCCGAAGAAGCCCAAGCCACGCGATCCTGTCGCCTCAGGTGAGAGAGATGCAGCCCAGAACCGTCAGGCTGGCCACAATTATTTTTTGTTAGAAAAATTTGAAGCGGGCGTGGTGCTGCGCGGAACGGAAGTGAAGTCCATTCGCGAAGGCAAGGCGAATCTGCGCGATGCCTATGGCCTCGTGAAGGATGGGGAGGCGTTTTTGCTGAATCTGCATATTGGCCCCTACTCCCACGGCAGCTATACCAACCACGATGCCCTGCGCACCCGCAAGCTGCTATTGCACGGCGAGGAAGTGCGCAAGCTGCTGGGCAAGGTGCAGCAGAAGGGTCTCACACTGATTCCAACCCGCCTGTATTTTCGCAACGGACGCGTGAAATGTGAGCTTGCCGTTGCCAAAGGAAAGCAAAATTGGGATAAGCGTGAGACCGAGCGCCGCCGCGAAGACGACCGTGATGCCCGCTCCGCCATCGCCGCCAGCAAACGCCGCAACGCATAGCGCAGAGCGAAACAGAAGTATCACCGGCTGAAATCTGAAAGGAACAAAAAAATCCAAATGAAAACTTACCTGAAGTTTGAATCGCTGCAATTTCTCGAAGCGGAATTGTTGGTTGTGCTGGCTGCGGACGCTTCCAGTTCCAAAGACAAGAATGCAGCGGCGGAGCCGGTGCTGCTGACGAAAGATGCCACCGTGGTAAGCGCCGACAAGCCGGCGTTAAAAAGCGGTGAATTCTCCGCAACTGCATGCGAAACGTTACTGCTGCACGCGCCAGCGGAACTGAAAGCGAAGCGCCTCTTGATAGTCGGGGTCGGGAAAGCTGCAAAGCTGTCGTTGCCGGAAATTCGCAAGGCCGCGGGAGCTGCGGTTCGTTTTTCCAAGCCGCGCAAGATCCGACAGGTGACATTTGTGCTGCCGGAATACGAAGGGCTGGATCCGGCCCAAGCCGCGCGGGCCGCGGTGGAAGGCGCATTCGTCGGCGACTTCGATCCGGATACCTACAAGTCTGACCGCAAGGACCGATCGATCGAGCAATTTACCGTGGTGGCTCCTGCCAGCGCGGAGAAGAAAACGGTCGAGGCGGCATTCCGCGAGGGAGTCATCCTCGGCGAGTCGCAGAACTTTACGCGCGCGCTGGTCAACGAACCCGGCAACCGTCTGACGCCGACGATTCTGGGTGAACGGGCCGCGGCGATGTGCAAGGAACAAGGATTGCCCTGCGAGGTCCACGGCACAGAAAAAATTAAAGAGCTCAAGATGGGCGCATTCTGGGCGGTGGCACAGGGCTCCGATGAGCCGCCGGCGTTGATCGTGATGCGGTATGAGCCAAACGATGCTCCCAAAGATGGGCCGGTGCTGGCGCTGGTGGGCAAGGGGATTACGTTCGACACCGGCGGCATTTCCATCAAGCCCGCGGACGGCATGGAGAAGATGAAATACGACATGGCGGGCGGGGCGGCCATGATTGGGGCGATGCGCGCGATTGCGCAACTAAAGCCCAAAGTGCGGGTGATTGGGATTGTTTGCTCGGCAGAGAATATGCCCTCCGGCAAGGCGTACAAGCCGGGAGATGTTGCGATCGCAATGTCTGGCAAGGCGATTGAGGTGCTGAATACCGATGCGGAAGGCCGCATGGTGCTGGCCGACGGTCTGCATTATGCGAAGCAACTGGGCGCGACCCATTTGATTGATGCCGCGACTCTGACCGGCGCCTGCGTAGTGGCTCTGGGAATGGTAAATGCGGGCGTATTCGCCAACGATGAAGACAGCTATCAACATTTCAACAAAGCGCTGGCGATTTCGGGTGAAAGATTCTGGCGTTTGCCGGTTGAAGACGAATACCGCGAGATGATCGTCTCCCACATTGGAGATATTACGAACACGGGCGGCAGCCGTTACGGTGGCGCGATTACGGCGGCGATGTTCCTGAAGGAATTCGTCGATGAAACGCCGTGGCTGCATCTCGATATTGCCGGCGTCGCCTGGGTGGAAGAGCAGAAGCCGTGGATCGCAAAAGGGCCGTCGGGCGTGGCCGTCCGCAGCATCGTGGAGTGGGTGCGCAGCTACGAAAAGTAGCGCGAACCACTGGCGCTGCAGCAGCGAGTTTACATCATCTCAGGGGCTTCGATGCCCATCCAGCTGAGCGTGCGAAGCAGCTCCCGCTGGGCGACGGCTGCTGTTGCCAGCAGTAGTGTCTTCCGCGTTGGATCGCTCTCCGTCAGAATGTGGTGGCGATGGTAGAAGTTGCTGAATTGCTGCGCCAGTTGAAAAGCATACTTTGCCAGGTAGGCCGGCTCCGTGGTTTGGATGGAGCGTTCCAGCACATGCGCGGACTTCGACGCCAGCAGCCAAAGCTCCCACAAGCTGTCGCCGTCTTCACCAGTGAAATAGGTTGTGGCGTCGACGGCGTCGAATTGTTTTAGCGCTTCTTCCGCGGTGATGTTCGCCTTGCGGAAAATGTTGGCGGCACGGACGACGGCATATTGCGCGTATGGTCCGGTCTCGCCTTCAAAGCTGAGCGCGTCTTGAAAATCAAACGCGATCACCGTGTTGCGGGTGTAGCGCAGCATGTAATAGCGCAGTGCGCCGACGGCAATCTTGCGGGCGATGCTTTGTCGCTCGTCGTCGCTTAGCTCCGGATGACGCGCGTTGACTTCGCCGAGGGCGGAGGCGATAAGCTTGTCAATCAGGTCATCGGCCTTCACGCCAAAACCCTTGCGGCCGGAAACTTCAATGTAGGCGCGGCCCTGGTCTTCGTCGGAAATTGTGTAGCCGAGTTCCATGGCGCAGCGCGGCGTGAGCGCGACCATCTCATAGGAGAAGTGGTGGTAATTGTCGGCCTCGTGGGTGAAGCCCATGCCGCGCAGGGCTTCAATCACGTTGTTCTGTGGATCGGCCTGGCGCGCGTCGATGACGTTGTAGATGGCGTCGGCGTGGCCGAAATGCGGCAATCCGGACGCAGGCTCGTCGTTGTGCTCGGACGAAATCCAGCAGCGATCACCGTCGGGATAGGTGTGGAACAAGTGATAGCCGAAGTCTAGGCCGAGCTTGTTGAACTTCCACAAGTGATACGCGATGTCTTTGCCGACGTAGCCGACGGTGCCGTTGGAGCGCACGATGACCTTCGCTTCTTCATCTGGATTTTCGCCGTCCGCGCCCTCGGTTCCAGCGCGCCGCATCACCCAGCAGCCGGCATTCTTGCCTTCCGACTCCTGGTAGAGGACGCCTTTTTCTTTCATCAATGCGAAGGCGGCATTCCAAAAATGCAGGTGAAGGATTTCACTTTCACGCGGCAGGAATTGGTACTCAATGCCGAGCCGCATCATGGTTTCAAGGTGGCGGCGCAAGATGGCTGTCGACACCAGGTCGGCAACGGCGGCGGTCTCGTTGCTGCCGGCTTCCAGAGCG
Source organism: Acidobacteriota bacterium (assembly GCA_021780095.1). The sequence goes on from JAJXZK010000431.1 coordinate 31,132, forward strand.
TGCAGTGTATCGAGGCGGACTTGTTTGCGCGCCTGCTTCTCGCTTTCTTCAGCGTCATACCACTGCGAAACGTGGGCGTAGAGGTCCCAGCAGGCGAAGTCGATGCGCTCACCGCGGGCGGCCAGTTCGGCCATCCAGTCCTCGACGGCTGGCAAATCCATTTTTTGCAATTGAACTAAAGCGACGACGACGTCGGCGACCTGGACACCGGTGTTGTCGATGTAGTTCTGCACTCCGACCTGATAGTTGGCGGCGCGCAGCATGCGCACCAGCGTGTCGCCCAGGATGGAGTTGCGCAGGTGGCCGACGTGCGCCGCCTTGTTGGGATTGATGCTGGTGTGTTCGACCAGAATGAACTCAAAGGCCCTGGGCAGGCTTTCCATCTGCTGCGCCAGCGCGTGTGCTGCCATGTTTCGATCGAGGCGGCAATTGATGTAGCCGGCTCCGGCGACTTCGAATCCGGTGAATCCTGGCACGCTGCCGATGGCGGATACGAGTTCCTCGGCGATCTTGCGCGGACCTTTGCGAAGCGTACGAGCTAATTCAAACGCAATGGGCAGGGCATAGTCGCCCATCTCCACCTTGGGAGGCTCCTCCACCGTGAAGCGAGGAATTTCTACCTGGAACAGTTCCAGCAGGACAGCGCGAAAGCGCTCAAACAAAGATTGTCGATAGGTGCGATACACAAGGGTTGTCCGTGGGCGCTGGGCCGCCGAGGCGACCGGGTAGCGAGTCGATGAGTTCGTGGAAAGTTTAGCAGAGTTCGCAACTGTGTACGTTGCGAGAAAGCCTCAGCAATACCGTTCGTAGCGTCGCGCAAGGTAGAAGTCTTACCACTATCGTACGACACGTCGAATTCCCGAATTTTATGGGCTATTTAATAAAGTAGCCGCTCACTCGCCATTGGCCGTTCTGCAGCACCATGGCTACCGTTTCAATTGCGGATTTCTTATTCGTAAATGAAGTGGCAAAGCGCAGAATGACATATTGCCCATCTGGCGCGCCCGGAACTGAAGTCTTGTAGGTAGAGTCCCGCAGCTGTCTGGAGTTGAGTGCGCCCAGTGGTGCCCGCACCGCCTCGGCCATCTGCGACCATTTTTCCTGCGATACGGAACCCTGAAATTCGTTCGAAGTGCTCTGCCAACTGGCGTCGTACTTCTTGTCGTCCACCGGTTTTAGCCACGCGGTTGCAGACAGGAGCGCCGTCTTTTTTGCCTCGGTGCGGTCATGGAATTGGGTCTGCTGCGCGACGAGAGCAGATGTGGCTAGCAGGATAGTGAGAAGAGTGAAAGTCGCGGTGCGCCGCATGGGACGATCCTCCAGATACGCGTTCATCCTATCGGGCGCTCTGCGGGAGATCAAATCGCAATCCGAACCGAGTTCATTTGACGGTTCGCATGAGGCACCCGGTTGCGGACGCGATCGATCGCGAAGTCGCAACGGTAAAACGTTATAAGATGAAAGTAACGCGCTCTCTGGTCTCACGCGCGAGGACTTGAACGCCGACCGCATGCCCATCCAAGACAAAAAGCAGGAAACGAAACCGACGTATTACCTCACCACGCCCATCTACTACGTGAATGCCCGCCCGCATCTTGGACACACGTACACAACGGCGGCAGCGGATGCCGTGGCGCGTTGGAAGCGTATGCGCGGGTACGATGTGCTGTTTTTGACCGGCACTGATGAGCATGGCCAGAAGATTGAACGGTCGGCGGCCAAGGCCGGCAAAACTCCGCAGGAGTTTGCCGCCGAAGTTTCCAATGAGTTTCGCGGACTGTGGGATCGCATGGGGGTCACTTATGACGACTACATCCGTACCACCGAGCCCCGTCATAAGCGCGGGGTACAGCACTTATTTTCCGAGCTGCAGAAGCGCGGGTTCATATATAAGGGCACCTACTCTGGCCAGTACTGTGTGTGGGATGAGTTGTATGTGGAAGGGGCGCCGGGGACGCCGTGCCCGGACTGCGGCCGCATTACCGAGACGGTGAGCGAAGAGAATTATTTCTTCAAGCTGTCC
>JAJXZK010000110.1:0-3505 GCA_021780095.1 Acidobacteriota bacterium
ATCGGCAGTCGGAGATGTCTCTCTCTACACCATCGTCGATCTGGCCCTGCGCAACAGCCACGCTGTGCATGTCGCGGAAGCCGATCAGCAGCGGACACGCGCTATCTGGATGGAGACGCGCGACATCTATATCCCCAGTTTTTCTGTGGGTTCGGGCCTCGGGTATTCCTACGGTTTTCCGCTCGGCAATCCCACGCTATTCAATGTGCAGTCGCAGTTCCTCGCATTCAGTTTCGCGCAGCCGGACTACATCCGTTCTGCCCACGCAGCGGCCAAGGCCGCCATGCTCAGCCTGAAGGATGCGAGGCGGCAAGTGATTCTCGACGCCTCCGTTACCTACATTGAGCTGAATAAAACGCTGAACGAAATTGAAGCACTTCAGCAGGCGCAATCTGCTACGGATAGGCTAGTGTCCGTCGTGCAGGATCGATTCGACGCCGGCTTGGAAAGCAAAATGGACTTAACCCAGGCAAAACTGACCGGTGCGCAAATTCATCTGCAAAAGATCCAGTTGGAAGATCACGCGGACGAATTGCGCAAACATTTGTCCGGCCTGACGGGTCTGGAAGCGAATGCCATCGCACCGGCGGCGTCATCGGTTCCCCCCTTGCCCAGCCTGGATTTTCAAGGTTTGATATCGAAGGAAAATAATGCTCCCGCGGTGCAGGCTGCCTCTGCCACCGCTGATGCCACAATGTATGAAGCGAAGGGGGATGAGCGGGCGCGAAACCGACCTATTGTGTACGGCGCGTTTCAGTACGCTCGATTCGCCGGATTCAATGGATATAGCAAGTACTACCAACCCAACACGTTCATTCCGAACAACATTGGAGTGGGGATCAATGCGACATGGCCGATCTTCGATCGGATCAAACACGACAAAGCTGAAGAATCCGCCGCGATTGCAAAGCATGACCGGCAGCAGGCGGAACTGGCAAAGATACAGAACGACGAAGGCAACCGGACGCTTTGGCATAGCTTGCGCGAATTAGAAGCGCAGGAGCAGGTCGCCGACTTACAGCAGCAACTGGCGCAGGACACCCTGACCGCTACCGTGACTCAGATGAACCAGGGGGATGCGAACGGCCAACCGGTGACGCCGCAGCGGGCCGAGCAATATCGCGTGGAAGAGCGCACCCGCTATATTGGGCTTCAGGACGCGCAGTTCAATGTCACTCGGGTGAAACTCAATCTTCTGAGCGCCATGGGAGATCTGGAAGATTGGGCCAAACAAAGTGTGCAGCCGCAGGTCGATCCCTCCACAACCAACCAGCCGGCCTTATCGCATTAAGAGATCGACAATACTTCTCGCGGATACCTGTAGCTGCAGTTGTGGCAGAGCCTGAATATCTCCGTCGGACGATCCCGCAGCCGACCGCAAGAAACCCGCATTCCGAGCACTTCCAGTGGTAAAATTAGGGTTGATCCTATGCCCCTAAAGACGATCTTTCTTAACCCGCCCTCCTTTGAGAACTTTGATGGTGGTGCCAGTTCGCGCTGGCCTGCCACCCGCGAAATCGAATCCTACTGGTATCCGGTCTGGCTGGCGTATCCGGCTGGAATGCTGGAGGGTTCTCGCCTTCTCGACGCGCCGCCGCACCACGTCAGCGCGGAGGAGACCATCGAGATCTGCAAGCAATATGAGTTTCTGGTGTTGTTCACCAGCACTCCGGGCTGGCAGGGCGATCAAAAGTTGGCGGAAGCCATCAAGGCCGCGAATCCGTCAATTCGCATTGCCTTTGTCGGACCCCCGGTGACCACGTCGCCGGATCGCGCATTGAATGAGTGCCCGGCCATCGACTTTGTTTGCCGTCGCGAATTTGATTTCTCCACGGTGGAATTTGCCAACGGCAAGCCGCTGAATGAAATTCTCGGCATCAGTTATCGCCAAGATGGTCAAATCGTGCACAACCCAGATCGTCCGCAGGTCGAGGATCTCGACGCGATGCCTTGGGTGACCGACATCTACGCCCGCGACATGGACGTGACAAAGTACAACGTCCCCTTCCTGCTCCATCCTTATGTGTCGCTCTATTCCACCCGCGGCTGCCCGGCCCAGTGCACCTTCTGTCTCTGGCCGCAGACTCTCAGCGGACATGCCTGGCGTAAGCGTTCCACCGATGACGTGGCTGCGGAAATGGCGCATGCGAAGGAACTGTTCCCGCACGTCAAAGAGTATTTCTTCGACGACGACACCTTCAACATTCAAAAAGCGCGCACCATTGAGCTTTGCGAGAAACTCAAGCCGCTTGGCCTTACCTGGTCGTGCACCTCACGCGTCACCACGGATCGCGAAACACTGAAGGCGATGCGCGAAGCCGGATGCCGTCTGCTGATTGTCGGTTTTGAATCCGGCGATCCGCAAATTCTGAAGAACATCAAGAAGGGCGCCACGGTCGAACGGGCGCGCGACTTCACTCGCGATTGCCATGACCTTGGCCTCACCATCCACGGGGATTTCATTCTTGGACTACCCGGCGAAACCAAGGAATCCATTCGCAACACCATCAATTTCGCCAAGTCGCTCGACGTGGAAACGATTCAGGTTTCCATTGCCCATGCGTATCCTGGAACGGAGTTTTACGACTTCGCCAAGAACAATGGTTTCATCATCAACAACGGCGCCATGGTCGATGAAGAGGGCCATCAGTTGGCTCACGTGGAATATCCGGGATTGCCAACAGAATATGTTCTGGAGATGGTGCATCGCTTCTACGATGAATACTATTTCCGTCCCAAGGCTGCGTGGCGTGTGGTCAGCAAGGCAATCGCGAATCGCGATCTTCCGCGTTTGTATGTGGAAGCCAAGGCGTTCCTGAAACTGCGTGCGCAACGCAATCGCGTCGTTGCTAAGAGCAAGCGGGACAAGGCCGCCGTCGCAGCCACGCAACAAGTCGGCGCCTGAGAGCGCGGGCCGGTACGGTTAGTTTTCATTCGCGCGGTCAGCCCGGAAACAGCTGGCCGCGTTTCTGTTGCACACGCCGATAAGATTGGAATAAAACCTGCGACGCAGGTTGAGGAATCTCGCCATCGCCATCTCGCAGTCCACCATGACCTTTCGTCGCTACCTGATCCTCGGTGCTGTCATGGTGGGCGCATCGGTGGGCGACACATTCCTGAGCGCGGGCATGAAGCAGGTCGGCCCGGTATCAATGCATCATCTGCTCAGCCTGTTGATCGCGCTGAAAAATCCGTGGGTGCTGAGCGGTATTGTTTTCCTGATTCTGTTTTTCGCGTCCTACCTCACCGCCCTGTCCTGGGCAGATCTGACGTTCGTTCTTCCCGCCACCGGTTTTGGCTATGTCATCATTGCGCTGCTGTCGAAATTCTGGCTGCAAGAAACCATCTCGCCGGCACGCTGGTTTGGAATTGCTCTCATCACCCTTGGCGTGGGTTTCGTGACGCACGGTCCTTCGTACACCAACCACAACCATCCGAATGAAGAGGACGAGGTCGCGGCCTCTCCGAACACACGGGAACTGACCGCCGCAGGGAAGGACAACAC